>JAFLBJ010000003.1 GCA_017303415.1 Chitinophagales bacterium | reverse complement strand
TAATCAGCATTACTGGAATCATTAGTCTTGTAATGCTTGCATTTAAAGGAGTGCAGATGATGAACTCACAATTTATTGAGCACAACGAAAAACGAATTACCGGAATGGTATTAATTATAGTAGGCATCATTACTTTTTTTTACATTAAATAAGTTTTTATGGCATATAAACATGATGAAACAAAAATTGCAGAGCAGGAAGCCTGCTGCGACCTGGATGGAAAATTGAATGAAGCAAAAGTGGTATCGCTTCACGGTAAAGATGATGGCCACAACCACGGTGACGAAGAAGGCAGTGGCATTAAGCCTTGGCTACCTGCTATCGCAAGTTTTATTTTTCTGATAGGCGGTATTACATTGGACAACTGGATTAAGCCAACACCTGCGTGGTTTACAGGCTGGGTTCGTTTTATTTGGTATGTGGTAGCATACATTCCGGTAGGATTGCCAGTAGTAATTAAAGGAATAAAAACTGCTGTAAAGGGTGATGTATTTACAGAATTCTTTTTGATGAGTGTCGCCACCATCGGGGCTTTTTACATTGGCGAATATCCCGAAGGTGTTGCGGTAATGCTTTTCTACGCAGTGGGAGAATTATTCCAGGATGCTGCTGTAAACCGAGCTAAGAGAAGCATTAAAGCATTGCTGGATGTAAGACCGGACAGCGCCGATGTGTTAAGAAATGGCACTTACGTTAATCTCCCGCCAGAAAGTGTAAAAGTTGGCGAAACCATTCAGATAAAAGTTGGTGAACGAGTTCCACTGGATGGAGAAATGTTGAGCGAAGGAAGTTCCTTTAATACTTCTGCATTAACCGGTGAAAGTAAACCGTCCACTTTTACCAAAGGCGAAACAGTACTGGCCGGAATGATTAACCAGGAAAAAGTAGTGGAGTTAAAAGTGACAAAGCTTTTTAATGATTCTTCGCTTGCAAGAATATTAACACTTGTACAAGATGCAACAACAAGAAAAGCAAAAACAGAGCAATTCATCCGCAAGTTTGCAAGAATATACACTCCTATTGTTGTGTTTCTTGCTATTGGCATAACAGTAATACCCTATTTTATTGTTGATAATTATGTTTTCAATACATGGCTCTACCGGGCTTTAATTTTTCTTGTTATCAGTTGCCCCTGTGCATTGGTGATTTCTATTCCATTAGGTTATTTTGGAGGTATTGGCGCCGCATCCCGGGCTGGTATTTTATTCAAAGGCTCCAACTACCTGGATTTAATGACCAAAATAAACCAGGTGGTAATGGATAAAACAGGAACACTTACCAAAGCTGTTTTTAAAGTGCAGGAAGTGGAGAGTTATGACATCCCCCAGGATGAATGGTTACCGCTTGCTGCTGCACTGGAAGCGAAATCAACCCATCCTGTTGCAAAAGCTGTTGTTGAATATGCAGGAAATAGTATTGGTCGTATTCAGGTAGATGCATTGGAAGAAATAAGTGGCCACGGGTTAAAAGGAGAAGTGAATGGAAAGGAAATGCTGGCAGGTAATGTGAAGTTGATGGATATGATGAAAGTGCCGGTAAATGATGGATTAAGAACAATAGTGGATACAATTGTAATTGTGGCAATTGACAGAAAGCTGGCAGGCTACCTGACTATTGCAGACGAAATAAAAGAGGATAGTAAACAAGCAGTAGATGCGTTGCACAAACTGAATGTAAAAACAACCATGCTTAGCGGAGATAAACAAGCCGTTGTAGATAAAGTTGCAAAGTATTTGGGCATTGACAAAGCCTATGGCGACCTCCTACCAGAACATAAGGTACAAAAAGTAGAAGCCCTTAAAAAGGATAAGATAAATGTAGTGGCTTTTGTAGGCGATGGTATTAATGACGCACCTGTACTTGCCTTAAGTGATGTAGGGATTGCAATGGGCGGCCTGGGCAGCGATGCAGCAATTGAAACAGCCGATGTTATCATTCAAACTGACCATCCTTCAAAAATAGCTACTGCTATACAAATTGGTAAAACAACAACTAAAATTGTCTGGCAGAATATAGCATTGGCCTTTGCTGTTAAAGTGATTGTATTGATTCTTGGTGCCGGTGGGCTTGCAACAATGTGGGAAGCTGTATTTGCGGATGTGGGAGTAGCTATGCTGGCAATATTAAATGCGGTAAGAATACAAAGAATGAAGTTTTAAAAGAGAATAGTATAAGGGTTATATTATTTAAGTATTTGCTTAAATAATTATTTTCCTATCTTTGACGCATGGATAATAATACTTGTATCCGGTTGTTTGCAGACCAAGAGCAAATAAAGAATTGCAAAAGCAAGCTGAAAACTGCACATAAACCCTTTGCAAGCCTGTCTACTATATTGGCCTTGGCAGGTAACGAAGTAAGGTTGAAGATTATCTATTTACTGGAAGAAGAAAAAGAATTGTGTCCCTGCGACCTTTCTGATATTTTAGGCATGAGTATTCCCGCCGTATCGCAGCATTTACGGAAATTAAAAGATGGACATATTGTTGAAACCAGGAAAGACAGGCAAACAATTTATTATTCCCTTACACAGGAAAATTTGAAGATATTGAAGCCTTTCTTCAAACATATTAATGTACAAACTCAAAAACTGGAAACAGTATGATAAGTATAAAATCTTCAGGCACATTTACCGGCGCAGGTGTTCTTACTGCTATTGCAGCTTCGCTTTGTTGTATAACCCCTGTTATTGCATTGCTTGCCGGTAGCAGCAGCATTGCCGCTAACTTTTCATGGATAGAACCGGCAAGACCTTATTTGATAGGATTGTCTGTTGCCGTATTAGCCTTTGCATGGTATTTGAAACTAAAACCAGCTAAAACAAATGACATGGATTGTAATTGCGAAACGACAAAGAAGACTTCATTCTTTCAATCCAAAACGTTTTTGGGAATAATAACTGTTTTTGCTGCATTGATGATGACTTTCCCACTTTATGCAAAGATGTTTTATCCAAAACTGAAAGCAGAAACAACAGCATTTGCAGTGGTTGATAACAAGCAACAGATAAAATTTACTATACAAGGTATGACCTGCGAGGCTTGCGAGGAGCATGTAAACAATGAACTGTCTAAAGTAAACGGCGTATTGGCTTATAAAACCTCTTATGTAACACGAAGCAGTTTGGTCACTTTCAACAAATCTAAAGTTGATGTAAAGGCAATAGAAGCCGCTATCAAGAAAACAGGTTACAAAGTGAAAGCCATATCATGTTGCGACAAAAACTAATAAAGAATGGAAAAGACATTAACACTACAATCTACGATCACTTGCCCCGAATGCGGTTTTCAGAAAGACGAAACTATGCCCACAGATGCTTGTCAATATTTCTATAAGTGTACAAATTGCGAAACAATGCTAAGGCCAAAGCAGGGTGATTGTTGTGTATTTTGCAGCTATGGCACAGTAGCTTGCCCTCCAATTCAATCGAACAAATCTTGTTGTTGATAAATATTGACATTTCGGTGTCTTATCTGCTCACCAGTAGGCTATTGACTACTTTAAAACTTACTGTAACCTCTTTTTTGCCCGTCAACTGCAGCGTATAAGTCTGATCGTATTCTTCAATAGATGTTACTTTAATGCTGTTACCTAATGAAATCGCATTTTTATCCAAATAATTCAGAAAAACCGGAGAATGATCTGTAACACCAGTAAAGGTCCCTTCTTCACCAGCTTTAAGAGAAGAAAGTAAAACAGATTTTGATTTGGGTAAGACACCATTTGCATCTGGTATTGGATCACCATGTGGATCAGCTTTTGGGAACCCTAAGAAATTGTCCAATTTATTGGTCAGGTCTTCACTATGTATATGCTCTAATTGTTCAGCCAGGTCATGCACCTCATCCCAGCGAAAACCCAATTTATCAACCAGGAACACTTCCCAAAGCCGGTGATTACGGATAATCCCCACGGCCACTTTTTTCCCCTTTTCTGATAACTTAAAACCTTTTGACTTTTGGTAAGTCACCAATTTCTTCCCTGCCATCCGTTTCAGCATATCGGTTACAGAGGGAGCATGTACGCCCATTACCTGGGCAAGGGCTGAAGTAGCCACTACTTCACCGTTGGTTTCCTGTAACTTATAAATGGCCTTGAGATAGTTTTCCTCGGTAAATGAATGCACAGTTCTAATTATTTTGGTGAAGGTAATAAAATAGGTATAAAAATTAAATTAGATTAGTCTAAATTTACTTTTATTGCGACCTAATATTGTAATTTTACCTGCCTTACGACAAAATGAAGAAATTTAAAATCATAACTGCAATTGTTCTGGTCATTACAAGTGTAGTGGCGTGTGAGAAATTATTACCGGGAACTCCTCCCGGTGACGAACTGCTCGACGGACCAGTGGAAGGTCTTAGTTTCGAACAGAACCGTCAGTTTCTTGCAGGGGATGTAGCTTTTAATGAAGAGATATTCACTTCTCAAAACGGCTTAGGTTCCATCTTTGTGGCTACGAGTTGTGGTAGTTGTCATGCGGGAGATGGCAAAGGACATCCGTTTACTACCCTCACAAGGTTCGGGCAAACGGATAGCACCGGCAACCAGTATCTCCATCTCGGCGGACCACAGTTGCAAAACAGGGCTTTACCCGGCTACACTCCCGAACAAATACCGGCAGGTGCTACATTTTCAAAATTTACACCTCCAGCCAATACCGGGTTGGGTTTCCTGGAACTTGTTAGCGATGCAGATATCCTCGCAATGGCTGACCCAAACGATGGAAATGGTGATGGAATTAGCGGTGTCCCGAATTATGAGTATCTGCCCTCCTTTGTAAGTCCTTTCTCTAATGCAATCCCAAGAAATGGGAAGTATATCCACCGCTTCGGAAAAAAGGCGGCAGCTTACAACCTGTTACATCAAACGGTAAATGCCTATAACCAGGACATCGGTATTACTTCTACGTTTCAACCAAAAGATGTTTATTCAGGCTTACATATAGATCCTGAAGTTTCTGATCAAACCATCCACAATGTTGTTTTTTACCTGCAAACACTAAAAGCTCCTGTACAACGAAATCAGAATGATGCGGAAGTTATACAAGGCAAGAATCTATTCATACAAACAGGATGTGAAAGCTGCCATAAGCAAACACTAAAGACAGGAACTTCACCAATTTCTTCCTTGTCCAATAAAACCTTTCATCCTTATACTGACTTACTGCTTCACGATATGGGCCCGGCTTTGGATGATGGCTATACTGAAGGCAGTGCCAAAACATCTGAATGGAGAACACCACCACTTTGGGGGTTGGGTTTATCGCCTAATTCACAAGGCGGGCAATACTTTTTATTGCATGATGGAAGAGCAAAGAGTATCGAAGAAGCAATACTCCTGCATGGAGGCGAAGGTCAACAAAGCAAAGAAAGGTTTCAGCAGCTTTCCGTACAGGAAAAGAATAGCCTCATAAAATTTCTGAAATCGTTGTAGTATCATAATAAACATGAACAGAAAAGAATTTATAGTCAAGTCTTGTGCGGCCTGTATTGGCGCCACGGCGTTATCAACCATATTATGTTCCTGCGCTGCCACCAAATTCGCCAATGGTAAACTAACCAAAGATGGAATATTGATTGATGCAAAGGAATTTGTTTTAAATGAAAAGGGTAAATACCGGTTGTATGTCATAGTGAGAAATGATTCTTTACTCTTCCCCATTTGCGTGTACCGCTTTAGTGATAATGATTACTCCGCTATCTGGATGCAATGTGCTCACCAGGGTGCTGAACTGAATGCAGCCGGTGATTACCTGCAATGCCCTGCACATGGTAGTGAATATGATAATCGGGGTAAGATGACAAACGGGCCAGCCGACAAGGATCTGCGGACTTTCCCCGTGACGATTGATAACAACCAACTCTTTATTGATTTGAGAAAAGTATGAGACAAGCTTTATTTTTATTGCTATCCATTATTACTTCTTATACCGGTATTGCACAGATTGATCCTGTGTTGTTACGGAAGACAGAAAAGGATACGTCCGGCCTGTTATTAAACATGGATGCTGTTTATAATCGCCCCTTTCTTCAGTTAGGTAAACTGCCGGTTGCACTAGGTGGATATGCTGAAGCCAACTACCAGTACTTGCAGGAAGACGGCATTACAGAGGGGCACCAGTTTCAAATGCGGCGATTGACGTTGTTTGTTTCTTCTTCTATTTCCAAACGAATTAAGTTTTTAAGTGAAGTTGAATTTGAAGACGGTACCAAAGAAATCAATATTGAATTTGCATCGGTTGATTTTGAGTTTGCTCCTCTCCTGAATATGCGGGGCGGTATTGTCATGAATCCTATTGGGGCTTTTAATCAAAACCATGATGGGCCTAAATGGGAATTTATTGACCGTCCTATTTCCTCTACTCAAATGCTCCCTGCTACCTGGAGTAATGTGGGCTTTGGGGTGTTTGGGAAAAAGTCAACAAAGGATTGGGTGTATGCGTATGAAGCTTATTTCACCAATGGCTTTGATGATAAAATCATTGATAATGCAGCAAATAAAACCTTTCTTCCTGCCAGCAAAGAAAATAAAGACAGGTTTGAAGAAAGCTTCAACGGAAGCCCATTATTTACTGGTAAGGTGGCTATACGAAACAGGAAGATTGGCGAATTGGGATTATCCTATATGGGCGGGATATACAACAAATATGAGGAAGATGGATTGGTATTGGATAAGAAAAGAAAGGTTAACGTATATGCTATAGACTTTAATACTACGCTGCCTAAAATCAATACTTATATTAATGCTGAATGGGCTTGGGTGAATGTAGATGTACCCGAAACTTATACCGAACAATTTGGTAAAAAACAACAAGGCGGCTTTATTGATTTTGTGCAGCCAGTTTTTAAGAAACCCGTATTTGGTTTTGAGAAATCGGTTATTAGCGCTGCTTTGCGTTTTGAATATGTGGACTGGAATAAAGGGAATTTTAAATCCACCGGGGACAATATCAGCGATGAAGTATTCTCCATCGTTCCCGCTATCAGCTGGCGGCCTACTGCACAAACAGTAATACGGCTGAACTATCGTTACAACTGGCAGAAAGATATTTTGGGAAACCCTCCGGCTAAGTTGGCGGGGATTCAGTTTGGAGTGAGTACTTATTTCTAAAATATCGGCGCAGTTATGCAGTTTTTCTAAACAATATTCTTTTTATATCAGTTTTTGGAAAAGCTTTGTCATGCAGGTTATAATATTTTGGGGGTGATTTAATTCATATCCAATGATGGATATAGCAGCAAATTGTTATTAGATGTCAAAAAATAGTAATCTGTTCAGGATTGAAGAAAGATTTTATCGTGGCTGAGTTTTTTGAAAGCCATACACTTTTTTAGCACCTTGTAGTTTCAGTGTTGATGAGTTTAAATAGTATAGCAGCATCTTTCATTGTAAGTTTGCTAAAAGTAAGTTGAAGATTTACATTTTTATTATTATGAATAAACGATGATGCTTAATTTATAGCTATTACCAGGCTACCAAAATGGCGTTGGCTGATTTTAATCTGGGCAGGGATTGTTTGTATAGGCCAGCCAGCTTTTGTACATTTAGGAAAACTTATTTTTAACTTTGATAAACAAAAACATATACTAAAAGCCGAAATTCCATTTGATCTACGATTGATCTATGATTCGTATAAGCCTGTCCTCCGGTGAGCCGCTCCACCTTAAGCCATCACCGAACCGAAAATTCACGGGGCTCCGGATTCCCGGCAGCATTTTATATAGCTCAGACAGGGCCGGTCATTCCGTATCCCTGCATATTTACCAGCACCGGCTTTATACGATTACACTCCGGCAATTTCAGTTTGCTAAAACCACCCAGGTCATTACCACAGAACCCAACAACTGGCTCAGACTGGAAATACCGCTGAGCGGAAAGCTTTCAGTTATATCCAGGGATGGCAACGAAATTCAACTGGATCCGGGTGCCTACCATCTTTCCGACCAGCCTGTTTTTGCCAGTAATCATTCCGAAGGGGAAAGTAGTATTTACGCTTCCCTCCATTTTTCCCCTGAACTGATTGCCGGGATCGGGAGCGGTCAACCAGTCGGTACCCGGCCACCCGGGCCGGTGCCTAAAGACCTGCTTGAGATGCTGTATGATATCCTGAAATGCCCTTTCCAGGAATCCCTGAGAGACTTCTACTATGCCAATAAAGTCCGTGAGATCCTGTTCACCCATACAGTCTCCCTACCTGTGGTTTTACCCGGTGAATTGAGCCCCGAACAGATCGCCCAGATGTATGAGGCCGACCGGATCATGGCCAATAACCTGGATGGCAAAATAACCATCCCTGAACTGGCCAGAAAGCTGGGGACCAATTTTGTGACGCTGAAGAAAAACTATGAAAAGGTATTTGGCATCGGATTATTCCCCCGGTTGATGCAACGGAAAATGGAGCATATCAAACTGTTGCTGGAAAAAACCGACAAACCACTGAAAGAAATCGCCGACCTGTCCGGATATCAAACCTTGCCGGGCTTTATTAATGCCTTCCGCAAGCGGTTTAAGATGACCCCAAATGACTGGAGAAAAGAGAGGCGGGGGTTTTAAAGAGAGCAGGCATAATGAAATTGTCATCTTGCTTATTGTGTTGAACAACAATACCTTACAAGCAGCCGTCTATTTAGCCTGAATATATATGCTGGAAGTTTGTTTTAATGTAAATAATATTTTACAAATTATGATATATTTGTAAAATATAATTAGCATTATGAAAGGTAGGAAGCCTCAACTATTGCCGAGCACCGCTAAAATCCTGACAGAACTTGGTGAGAATATTAAGCTGGCCCGGTTACGCCGTAAGTTAAGTGCAGAGCAGGTGGCAGAAAGGGCTAATATCAGCCGGCCAACCCTGCACTCCATAGAAAAGGGCCAACCGGGGGTTGCTATGGGCTCCTATGCCCAGGTGCTTTTTGTATTGAACCTGGAAAAGGATTTATTAAAAGTGGCAGCGGATGATTTACTAGGCAGAAAGCTTCAGGATGCAAAATTGACAGTAAAGCAAAGGGCACCCAGAAAATAAAGATATGGCAGCAACAAATTCAAAAAAAGAAATTCAAGTGTATGCTCATTGGCTGGGTTTACAAGCGCCTTCGCTAATGGGTATATTGTCCGTTACAGCATCGAAAGGAAAGGAAACCTTTTCTTTCGAATATGCGGAGGAATGGTTGCAATCCGGCTTTTCCCAAATGATAGATCCAGACCTGCAACTTTATTCAGGGTCCTATTATCCACGGGATGATAAACCCAATTTTGGTGTTTTCCTGGATTCATGTCCTGACAGGTGGGGAAGAGTATTGATGCAACGAAGGGAAGTTGCTATAGCAAAACAGGAGGGCAGGGCTGCAAAAAAATTACTGGAATCAGATTTTTTATTAGGCGTATATGATGGGCACAGGATGGGTGCACTGCGTTTTAAATCAGCGCATGATGGCCCTTTCCTGAACGACAACAAGACAATGGCTGCTCCACCATGGACATCGCTAAGAGAATTGGAGCATGCGAGTTTTAAATTTGAAGAAGACAATACAGATGACCCGGAATACCTGAAATGGGTGGATTTGTTGATAGCCCCTGGTTCTTCTTTAGGAGGAGCCCGGCCAAAAGCAAGTGTGGTGGATGAACATAATAATTTATGGATCGCAAAATTCCCCAGCAGGAACGATGATAAAGATATAGCAGCCTGGGAAATGGTAACCAATCAACTTGCCATAAGCGCAGGGATCAATGTCGCTCAAGGAAGGTTGCTGCAGTTTAACAACCGCTATCATACCTATCTCACAAAACGTTTTGACAGGACCATTGCAGGGGAACGGATTCATTTTGCCTCTGCCATGACCTTGCTGGGTCATATGGACGGAGAGGAAGCCTCCGGCGCAAGTTACCTGGAACTGATGGAGTTTATATCCCGGCACGGCGCTTCGGTAGAAAATGATCTCGAGGAACTTTGGCGAAGAATTGTATTCAGTATCTGCGTTAAAAACACCGACGACCACCTGCGTAACCACGGTTTTTTACTTTCGGAAAAAGGATGGCTGCTTTCCCCGGCATATGATATTAACCCCAATGAATACGGAAAAGGGCTAAGCCTGGCTATCACAGAAACAGATAACTCACTGGATCTGGATACCGCCATGGAAGTAGCGGGTTATTTTCGTCTGTCAGATGGTAAAGCTGCGCAGATCATACAACATATTTCCACTGTAGTGAAAGACTGGAGGAAAGTGGCAACAGCCTGTAAAATTTCTACTGCTGAACAAGAAAGGATGTCTGCAGCCTTTACTTCTGCAACTTAACACCAGCATTTGCCCCATTATTTTAATACTCGTTCATTTTCCGAAGGCGGGCATTTTGGTAGCAGAACTAGTATAGTGTCATGATTTTTTCTTACTTGCTTTTGATTTATTTGTAAGCTCTTTTTTTATTACGTCAATGATTAATTGAACATCTAAATCCAACAATTTAGAAAGCTCCCAAATGTGTCTGAAATTAAATTCCTCTGGTTTGTATAATTTTTCAATATACCTGCTATGATTTAAACCCAGAGATTTTGCAATATTTGTCGGGTATAGGTCTTCAATGTCACGCATTTTGCTTACGCTTCCCGCAAGAAACATTGATCTCAGACCTTTAAATGAGTTTTGTTTTTCCTCTGCCGCCATTTTGTTGTTGTGATTCCTGAAAAGTTAGCGGCGTCCTGTGTATAAGTTGCTAAAAACTAACATTATGTAATCAAAAGCATACGAAATGTATCTTTTTTCATACTTTTATAACTGGTTAAATAATTTGCGAATCTTCATATTGAATTAACTTATTTGAAGCTTTCGCTTTGAGTCTTGTCTTGGAAACCTAGGAATTTTCATTGGACACAAGACGATAAGCAAGGGCTCACGTTTAGGCGTGGGCTCCCTTATTGTGTCCAAGGGCCTCCTAGGGCCTCCAAGCCGATTTGTGGAGTTCCACGTCTTTTTTTTGTTGCGAATTCCACTCAAAGACTCCCCGGAATGTCAACATTGTATCGCTATAGTGCTTCGGCTAAAAGGTACACAGGACCCTTTATTTGCTGACTCCTTCCGGCGGGGAGAGGAGGCTGCTTTTGACTGCCTTTTCCGGGAATACTTTTCTGTACTTAGCTATTTTGCCAACCGCATCATCTCCAATCCCGATACCGCCCAGGACCTGGTGCAGGATTGTTTTGTGCAGCTATGGCAACGCCGGGAGCGGTTAAGTCATATAAAAGCTATTAAAAGCTACCTGTACAGTTCTGTGCGAAACCAGTGCCTGAAACACCTGGAAAAGCAGAAAAGGAAGGTTGGGTTAAATGAGCCGGTCAGAAATGAACCCAGTATTGAAGTAGCTGTTATTGCGGCTGAAACGGCCAGGGAACTTTATCAATTCATCGATTCGCTTTCCCCATCTCTCCGGCAAATCATCCGCCTGTATTATTTAGAAGGAAAGTCCAACAAAGAAATCGCCGCCCAACTCAATATTGAACCCGACACCGTAACCCGGCAACACCTGCGGGCCATCATGGCACTTAGGAAAACTAAAATTTCACTTTGATTAATTAAATGTCAGAAAAAAAACCGGGATTCGTATGTCCGGCATTTTGTCCTTTCCGGATCATATACCTACGGCGCCTAACAATTAAATTTATTGTATGAAAGCTTCGGTACCATACCAGGCAGAACTTGAACAAAATTTCAGGGCAGCATACCTGATCAGCCAGTTCATCCAGGAAACTATTTCTGAAGAAGATGAAGAGGAACTGGACCGGTGGATGCAGCAAAGTGAACTCAACATGCAGATCTTCGAGGACCTGACGGACGAATCCATGGTCCGTGATTTTTTGACATGGTACGCTGAGCGGGATACAGAACGAAAACTGGAGGAGGTCAAGAGAAGATTACAATTTACAAAACCAGGGAAAGTAATACCTATCTGGCGATATGCAGCAGCAGCCAGTGCAGTATTGTTATTGGGTGCAGGGATTTATTATTTTGGCCTTCGGGGAAATGAATCAACTGTTACTTCAACCGGTACTGAAACAGCGGATATATTGCCCGGTAAAGCCTCCGCCACCCTGACACTGGCCGATGGTAAAAAAATAGATCTGACCAACCTGCGTGATACCATCATCAGTAACGAAGTGCGGATTGTCAATGGCACAGTTGTTTACACAAGTACAGTATCAGCACCTGAAATGCATGAGATCAGCATCCCCCGCAAGGGTTTTTATGAACTGGTATTACCGGATGGCAGCAAGGCCTGGATCAATTCCAGTTCTTCTGTACGGTATCCTTCCCGGTTTACCGGAAACGAACGGCGGGTCATGGTAACAGGAGAAACTTATTTTGAAGTAGCCAAAGATGCTGCTCATCCCTTTATTGTTACGGTAAATGGAGTGGATATTACAGCACTCGGCACTGCTTTTAATGTGAATGCTTATCCCAATGAGGACGGGTTACGTATTACCCTGACGGAGGGAAAAATAAATGTTAATGCTGCCAATCGAAATGAGCAACTCTTACCGGGGCAACAAATTATTATACGACCGGGCGAATGGGAGATCAGAACAATTGACATTTCTCCGGTTGTTGCCTGGACAAAGAACCAATTTAAATTAAAGAATACCAGCATTGAAGAAGTGATGCGGATGGCGGAGCGCTGGTATGATGCCAGGATTGTTTATAAAGGTAAAGTAACCGATCATTTTACCGGAACTATTGACCGGAATGTACCCATTTCCCAACTGCTGAAATTATTGGAAGCAACCGGGCAGGTACATTTTCAAATTGAAGGCGAAACCATTATTGTCACTCAGTAAGGTAGCCCCATAAAAAACCGGGTTGTGCGCTAACACTCCCCGGCGTGTCTGGGTTACCCCAACTATATCGCGGAAACGATTATTGATTCACCCAAACAACCCAAAGCTATGCTTTTAACCCTAAAATGGAGACACCGATTCTTGCGCAAAGTGCTACTACCAGTTTCCCTTTTTGTGTCACTCAACGGGGCGGCACAATCATTTTCCTTCTCGTTTCAACGGGCATCCCTGGCAAAGGTTTTTGACCAAATTGAGTAACGGAGCAGTTACCGGTTCCTGTACTCCGAGGAAGTACTGGCCCTGGGCAACCCTGTCAGTTTTACCGTCAGCAATGCCCCTTTAGATTCCATTCTCCGGTTATGCTTTTACCAGCAGCCGCTTGGCTACAGTATAGAAGGAAAACATATTATTGTCCGAAAAAAGATTATTGAAAAACCAGTCCCGCTTACAAGGGAATTGCGGGGAAAGGTGGTTAATACCGAAAATGAACCGCTTCCCGGGATTACCATTACCATCAAACAAAACGGATTGGCCATGGCCACCGATGTTCATGGCGAATTCTATTTCCTGAATTTACCAGCAAAAGCCACCTTACTCGTTACTGGTGGTGAAATTGTACCGCAGGAACTGGAGGCCAGTTCCAACAGTTATCAATTGATCGTGGTGCAGCAGCGGATGAGTGTGTTGGATGAAACCATGGTGATAGCATACGGCAAGACTTCAAGGCGGCTTAGTACCGGGACTGTTTTCAGTGTGAAAAGCAATGAGATAGCCAAACAGCCCATTTCCAATCCCTTGGCCGGTTTGGTGGGTCTGGTGCCCGGTCTTCAACTGACACCATTAAGCGGCAGTCCGGGTTCACAATACACTATCCGGATAAGGGGGCAGAATAGCCTGGTTAATGGGAACGATCCCCTGATCGTGGTAGATGGAATACCGTACCCGGTTACCACCATAAATTCTTTCAGCGGTGCAGGCGTTTTTTCGAGTCCTCTAGCGATATTAAACCCTGACGATATTGAAAGCATCGAAGTGCTTAAAGACGCGGACGCCACAGCCATCTACGGCAGTAGGGGAGCGAATGGTGTAATCTTAATCATCACAAAAAAACCGACAGCAGGGAAAACCCGGGTTCAGGCAAGAACATATGGCGGCTTCGGAAGGATCACACGCAACCTGGAACTGCTTCAAACTCCTGATTATATCCAGATGCGACGCGAAGCATATCGAAACGATGGAACGACGCCGACAACAGCTAATGCACCTGACCTTCTTGTATGGGATACAACACGAAATACGGACTGGCAAAAGGAATTTATTGGCAATACTATGCGTGTTTTTGATGGAAAGATAGATGTTAGTGGTGGCACTGCGCTCACTCAATTCCTTTTCAATACCGGTATACACCGGGAATCAACAGTATTGCCGGACGATGATTTTGGAGAAAGGAAATTTTCGGCAGGTGTAAATATTCACCATCATACTGAAGACAATCGATTTGACTTAAATGTCGCTACGACTTATTCAAGAAATGACACTTATTTACCCCAGGGAGATTTTACAAGTCAAATCCTGATCGCTCCTAATGCTCCTGCTTTATACAAACCAACAGGTGAACTTAACTGGGAAAACTCTACCTGGCTTAATCCTTTGAGTACTTTAAGGAAGACCTACCGAAGTGAATCTGAAAGTTCAATTAATACTATTTCTTTAGCGGCTCTTCCTCTTCCGGGATTTGAAGCTAAGGTTACTGTCGGTTACTCTATGATTCGTGCTAGCGACCGAATCAGAACCCCAAAATCATCTTTCGACCCAGCCCAGAATGCTTCAGTATCTGCAGGATTTGGAAGTAATATGATCAATACGCTAATTATAGAGCCACAAATCAATTATAAGCGTGACTTAAAGTCGTTACGACTGGAAGTACTTACAGGCGGAACGATTCAATCAACTTCCCAGAAAGGACTTTCACAAACAGGTACGGGTTATCCCAGTGATGACCTCCTGAATAGTTTGCGTGCAGCCGCCACCGTGACTACCAACGGAGAAACCAACCTCTCTTACCGGTATACTGGGTTATTCTCCCGAATCACTGCAAGCCTTAAGCAACGATATTTGCTTACGTTAAATGCAAGAAGAGATGGTTCAAGCCGGTACGGACCGGAAAGCAGATATGCGACTTTTGGGTCGGTTGGTACTTCATGGGTCTTTTCGAAAGAGAATTTTTTATCCAAGTCCAAATTAATCAGCTTCGGAAAAATTAAATTTAGTGCTGGTGTTACCGGTAATGATCAAATTGGTGATTACAATTATTTCGATTTGTATACCCCGTCACTTTTCCCCTATTTAGGTATAACACCTTACCAGCCAAACAAGCTTTATAATCCTGAATATAGCTGGGAAAAGGTTTATAAAGTTGAAACAGGTCTTGACTTGGGGTTCTGGAAAGACCGCGTACTGATCGGGCTTAATTATTATCACAATACAACGGGCAATCAACTTGTCCAATATCCATTGCCTCCGAGTACCGGGTTTACAGGTATATTGAGGAACCTCCCAGCAAAGATCCGAAATACCGGTGTGGAGATAGTACTGAGTACCGTTAATATCCAGCAAAAGAATTTAAAATGGTCGACCTCGTTCAATCTTACTATCCCGAAGAACAAGCTACTGGCGTTCGATAATCTGGCCAACTCTTCCTATGCCAATACGTATGTTATAGGAAAGCCCCTGACTATTGCTAAACGCTATTTTAACCTTGGTGTAGACCCCCAAACCGGAATATATATTTACCAGGACGTTGATCGTGACAACAAAATATCGGCCCCAAACGATCAGCAATCAGTAGTTTTTACCGGCCAACAATATTATGGCGGCTTCGAGAACGTCATTCAATATAAAAAGTTGACAATAAGCTTGAATCTTCAATTCGTCCGGCAAAAAAATGCAACCAGTTATTTATCTCTGTTCGGCCGGCCCGGAACAGTATCAAATCAACCTAGGCTTGTGATGAATCGCTGGCAGCATGCTGGAGACATTACCTCCATTCAGCGTTTCAGTAATTCCAACAGTCTTGCTACTACAGGCTATTCCAATTTAAGATTAAGTGATGCAGCTTACAGTAACGCTTCATTTATCCGTCTTCGGAATCTATACTTGTCTTATGAGGCCTTAAAAACAAAAGTTGGTGAATTGCAGGTTTTCCTACAAGGGCAAAATTTGTTTACCATCACTAAATACCAAAGTTTCGATCCTGAAACAAAATCGTTGATGCCTCCGCTTAGTATGCTTACGCTGGGATTGCTGTACAAACTTTAAAAAAATTAGCTATGACAAGAACTTATTATATCCTTTATCTGGCAATTATTCTTTTAACCTCCTGCAAAAAATACCTGGATGTAGGTAGTCCTGATACACAATTGACCGGAGAAACATTATTTAACTCTGATGCAACGGCGACTGCCGCTTTGCTAAGTATCTACTCCCAAATGGAGTCGTCCGGTTTGGCCTATCAATCTTTCTTAATTTTCGGAACAGCATCGGATGAAGCTGTTAACTACCGCACTGCTGCAGACGCGGTGGCGATATCCAACAATAACATTACTCCCGATAACGGACCTGTTACCAACATGTGGAGCAATTATTATTCTTATATCTACCAGGCTAATGCGATCATCAGGGGTATTGAGAAGAGCAGCAATATTACCCCTGCTATTAAAAATTACCTGTTAGGCGAGGCTTATTTTATCAGGGCATGGTGTCATTTTTATTTGCTCCAGTATTTTGGGAATATTCCCTTTAACACTTCCACTGACTACAGGGTCAATCTCGCACAAGTTCAGGAGGATGCTAATGGAATTTACCCGAAGATTATTGCTGACCTTACAACCAGTTCAAACCTGGTATCGAGCCACTATCTAAGTGCAACGAACAATATTACCACAGAGAGGGTGCGTGTCAATAAAGCCGCGGTAATGGCGTTGCTTGCCAAAGTATACCTGAATGCAGGCAACTGGGCGAAGGCAGAAGAAGCGGCGAATTATGTTCTTGCTCAATCATCATATTCCTTAACCAGCAATCTGAATAATGTTTTCCTGAAAAACAGTTCAGAAGCCATTTGGCAATTGCAGGCAAACATTGCCGGATTTAATTCCTATGCCGGAGGTACGATTCAGCCTACCAGTTCTACACCAACGGTTATAAGCCTTACAAAAAACCTGATCGATAGTTTTTCAGCCGGTGACCAGCGAAAGATCAACTGGGTAAAGACCACAACAGTAGGTGCCAATACTTATTACTGGTGGTATAAGTATAAGGTTGGACAAAATGCACCTTCAATTACAGAATATACAATGATGATCAGGTTGGCGGATATAATTCTTATACGATCTGAGGCGAGAATGGAGTTGGACAAGCTAAGTGACGGATTGGCCGATCTGAATGTTATTCGTTTACGGGCCGGATTAGCAGCGCTTTCAACGCTTACAAAAGAACAATTACGGGACGCTATCTATAAAGAACGTCGCTGTGAACTGTTCGGAGAGTTTAGCGACAGGTGGATTGATCTGAAACGAAGCGGTAAAATCAACACTATACTTGGAAACATCAAAGGAAGCAACTGGGTAAGCACTGATCAATTGTTTCCCATACCACTTATCGAGATGCTGAGGCATCCCGGCATGCAGCAAAACCCCGGATATTAAAAATTAGAAAATGAAACGTATTCAAGTAATAATCGCTTTTTCCCTATTTTTTTACGTAACCGTTTTCGGGCAAAATGATTATAGGAGAAGGCCCTTTCCTTTCAAAGATCTATCGACAGAATTTCAAAAAGAGGTCAATAATTCAAAGCCGCGTATTTTCTATTTATTTTCTTCTGCCTGTTCGGGTGCTTATGATCCATTGCTTCGTTTGAAATCACTCCAGGATTCAATTGGGGACCAATTACAAGTGGCATTAATCGGCAGAAACAATTACAAAACACAGACAGATTACAAACACTATAAGGAGTTTTATCACTACGAATTCCCGGTTACATTTGATACTGCTATCTTTAAAGCTTTACTTATCAGGTATGATCCTACCCTTGTATGGGTCAATAGTGAAGGAGAAATTATAGCGCAAACTGGAACAGCCGTTGTGAATCAGGAAAATCTATTTCAATTCATTCATAACGGAATTCCACCCAAAGTTCATAGCAACAAGGTATTAGGCCCGCCCAATATTATTTACGTAAGCAAACTTTCAGAAGGACAGGATGGCGTACTCTTAGACGCACCCTTTGCAATAGAAAAAAGGATAACTTCCTTCCAGGCACAAGCTGCTACGATGGAACAGTTATTCCAACTGGCCTTCCTGAAAAGGAGAATGTTATACTATGGGGACTCCCTATATGCACAAATAGAAACTACACCCGTGCTGGAAGATTTCTCTTCTACTGACTCATTATTACTTCAAAAAAAATACAATTACTCTTTTGGATGTACTGATTCCAAGCAGACCGACATTACTGAATGGATGCAACAGGACTTGCAGCGGATTTTTCCTTTTAAAGCCCGCCTGGATATCAAACAAATGCCTTACTGGGCTTTTATCGCTATTAACGGTGATACCACAAAGGTCGCTACCAAATATAAAGTAACCTCAGGGGTTGCGTCTAACACTGAAATTAAGGTGAACAACTGTGAACGATTTAATCTTCTTGTTCAACTTCGTCGTTTCTATCCATTTGATCCGGTTATCATCGATGAAACAAATATGAAGGGCAATATAGATATTCAAATCGAAGGAGTATTATCAGATTTTGCCACCTTAAAAGCGCAGCTAAATAAAAATGGGTTTGATTTAGTAAATAGGGAAAAGCCGACCAAGGTTCTTGTACTGACTCCAAAAAACGAAAGCGTTACAAGGCATTAACCTTGTAACGCTACGAAAACTACTCGTTGTATTTCAGTTCATTGCCAGAGGTGGCAGACATGGATTTGTACACTGTAACCAGGTCGTTAGGAATAGTCGGGGTTTCCGGGTTATCGATCTGGCAGACAATTGCAGATCCCTCAGGACATACAGCAGACGCTTCAATCGCATGCCAGCCATTGCTGTCCTGGAAATAATATTCATCCTGCTCACGGTTAGTGCCGGAACTGAAGGAACTGAATGTAATCGCCAGCACTGCGGCGAAAATCGCAATCAAATACTTTTTCATGTTTCAATATTTAAACGGTTAATGCCTACTATATCACAGGTGTTCGGCTACTCCTGTTTATCATGATAAAATGTTTATTCCAGTAGCAAGCTAATATCCCAGCCAGCAGGAACCCGCTGTTAAGAACCAGGTGCTCTTTCCAGTTCAACTGCTGGAGTACACCCCCGCAGGAACATGGGAGTTCTTCCATGGTTGCAAGTATGAATGCCACGTACAACGTGAAAATTCCCATTAACCCGGTACCGGTCAATAATCCATAATGTCTTGTACGGGGGATGATCAGCAAAATGGCTATGGCTATTTCCATGGCAGGAATCATTCCTGCAAGCAGGGTGGCATAGGGCCTAAGTACCGGCGTATGCGATATTGAACCGATAAAGAAAGGAATATCCCTGAACTTCATAATCGCTGTGTACAAAAAAAGCAGCACATAGAGGGCTACAACAATTTCAATGTACAGTTGTTTTGGCAGCGATCTTTTCATATACTAAATCTCAGCTAACGATTCTGCACTTTGGTTATTCAAAGTGAAAAGATAGTTGCGCTATTTGTTTGCATAGGATTTCACTTTGAAAAGCTCTTGTATCTGTTTGAACAACTAAAGGACTTCACCAACTTTATATATTTCACTTCTCATTTGAACAATATGCGAGCCGTCATGCAACGATTATATGAGAAAATGGAAGAAAGGATACGGGAAATCCAGACAGAATCATTCCCACTACTGAAGGAGACATCCCAGTGCATTAATGTATGCCAGGAATCGCTTCAGGAGCTAAGAAAAATGGTGGAGAAAAACCCACTGAAGGACAGCAAGGAAGAAATTGAGTTCTTCAAGGAAATGAAACCCAAGTTCTATTCTCAGTTTATTTATTACGTCAAAGTATTTCATATTGAGATTAACCGGCCCGCAGCCAGCGACAAAGTCCAAATTGCTTATTTGGAATCGCATCTCAACCGGATCAAGCATTTTTTTGATAATAACCTAGATTTCTATCAATACTACAGAAGCGGGGCCACGCATTTTGATGAAGTCTATTTTATCAGGGGACAGGAAGATGTACGGCTCTTACCGGATGATCTTACGTTGAGCATAGATCATAGTTTCTCCACGACACAGAGTTATAAGGTCTCCAAACTGTTTGCCTATGAACTTCTCCGCATCTATCTTAATACAGCAATATCCTCTATTCAGCTGACGGATCCCCCTGAACCTAAAAACATTGAGAAGAAACTACAATGGACCGGTGCTAAAGTTTCGCTGATCGAGCTGATATATTCCCTGCAAACAACCGGTGTGATCAATAATGGTACCGCCGATATTAAGCTCCTGACCAATTTCTTTGAACGAACCTTCCAGGTAGATTTGGGAAACGTTTACAATGTTTTCCAGGAAATGCGTATCCGTAAAAAAAACAGGACCAGTTTTCTGGATCAATTGAAGGAGCGGCTGATCCAGCGGATGGATGAAGCGGATGAAGGTTATTAGAAGGGTTACCTGGTCACTTGTTTCCCCTATTGATGTATTTCCACCACACAGTATTACCTCTGCTATTCAGGAATTCTGATTATTTCCCTCTTATCCGAATATTTATTTCTCCCGACTCGGGAACATCTATTGAAAGATCGCTTTCCCGCCAGCCCATATTTGCATTACAAACGAAACGACATGTTACAAAACATTTCCTGGTCGCAATTCTGGCTGGTTATTATCCTGACAAGTTTTATCTATTATTTCCTTATCTGGATCATAATCTATAAGGCAAAGTTTTCATTGCCCAATTTATAACCCCGCATTTCAGATGCTGTATTCAGTTCCGGAACTGATGGGGAGGATATAAATGTTATCCTTCGTGACCTGGAAGGAACATTTGCGAACAAACAGAATAAAAGTGAACTCATCCTGGCATTACAAAAGAAGATCCAATCCTACCAGGAGATAGAAGACCCCGGTTTCCGGGACTCGATTAACCGGTTTATTCTGTCAGAATGCCAAAATAAATGCTCCATCCGTCTGGGAGAGGATGATCTGAGGACCCTATGGAAATGACGTGATGGAGCACCGCACCCTATTTCCCCATATGGGAACAATATAAATGAAAACTAAAATCTGAGAGTATGAAAAAAAGGAGTCTGTTCTTTTTGTTAATGATCATAACCGCCTGTGCATTTGCCCAGGATGGCAATGCCGGTATCAATGAAGCCAATACAAAAGTCCGAAGTTATTTCGCTTCAGGCACCAACTTGATGTATGCTGTTGGCGCGGTGCTTGGTTTGATCGGCGCCGTAAAGGTTTATTCAAAATGGAACAGCGGTGACCCGGATACCAGCAAAGTTGCTGCTGCCTGGTTCGGGTCCTGCGTGTTCCTTGTGGTGGTAGCCACAGTCATCCGAAGCTTTTTTGGTGTGTAGCCCTCCCCAACCCCTCCCTGAAAGGAGGGGCAATTTAAAATGATTATCAACAATTAAATCAATACTTATGAAAATGAAGTTTATTCTTTTGCTTGCATTGCTCTGTATGCATTTCTTTGGGTTTACACAGTATATCGGTGTTAGAGCAAGATATACTGAAACCAGATTGGTGGATGATTCACCCAATCCCCCGAAAAGAGAAAACCGGTTGATACTTTCCTTCTTTACAGTCAGTTTTAATGGCACACAGAATGTATTTACGCCTGTTGTATTATCCAATTATGATATCTGGGTGTATAAACAGGGATTGCAATATGGTAATGTGATGGGTGGGGTTCTGGATTCCACGGGTAATAATTACCCAGGCTATGCCTGGCCAGCCCCTAAAGTCGTTTCTTATTACAATACCCTTGGGCTGAACTATATTGATTGTGATCCCAATGCTGCCACACATTATGTAGTGAATGGCCATGAACTGGATTGTGGCTTTATCACGGTTTCTTACTGGGATGTGGACGGAGGTACGGGTCAGCCGATTGAATGTTTTCCCGCCCCGAATATTTGTTTGCCCTGGTATGATTTTATGCATCCTTATTATTTTAATCCGGGCAATGTCAATTTCAGCCCGGAGTCCGTATTCCCTGGGCCTCCCTATAACCTGTATAATTTTCATTGTGGTGGCCCGCTTCAATTAGTGCGGAGGGGATTGCTATCTTATGATACAAGCGGAACTGTCGTATTGCCAGTTCGTTTTGCCAATGTCAGGGCTGAGATTGACGCAATTGACCGGGTAACCATTTCCTGGTCCAATATGACTGAATCCGAGATTCAACATTATACCATTGAAAGTTCATCGGATGCTGTTGTCTTTCAGCCAACCGGAACAATACTACCTACCGGTAATAGTGGAGAAAGGACTGATTATACTTATTCCAGCAGCCAGACAGCAGCAATCACCTATTACCGGATCAAGGCTACTGAAAATTCGGGCAGTGTTTTATACAGTAATGTGGTGGTTGTAAGAAGAAATATCCCGGTCACTGCGACAGATCAGTCTTTCAGCATTTATCCCAATCCTGTTACCGGAGCAGAATTGTCCCTGCGATTAAAAAATGCTGATCCGGGAAGGTATATTCTCACGGTTATTTCACCTGATGGGCAAGCTGTCCGAAACAAGTTAATTGATCATATCAATGGCGACCTGATCCGGCAGATTGATATGAACGGACTGGCTCCGGGTATTTACCAGCTCGTACTGCGCAATTCCAGCAAAAAATTCACTCAACAATTCCTGTATGTCAACTAGTGTATATACTGTAAATAAGGGCATCAACCGACCGATAGAATTCAAGGGACTGAAGGCGCAATATATCTGGTACCTGGGTGGCGGCTTACTGGCCCTGTTGATCCTGTTTGCCATCCTGTATATCTGCGGGGTTAACACATTTATTTGTTTACTGATCATCGTTGTTGCAGGAACGGGTTTGTTTATGCATGTCTATAAACTCAGCCGCCAATACGGGGAGCATGGAATGATGAAAACCCTGGCGAGAAGATCCGTTCCATCGGTTGTAAAAATCTATTCAAGAAAAACCTTCACCGGACTGTGGAAAAACAAATAAAAGATATACTACCCATTTTTGGCGTGGAGCATGATTGCATTTTGTCCAAGCAAGGTGATGTTACCATTGCTTATGAAGTGCAACTACCCGAACTCTTTACCTTGTCAGACCAGGAGTACGAAGTATTGCACCAAACCCTGATCCGTGCCATTAAGATACTTCCTTCGGGAACCGTCTTTCATAAGCAGGACTGGTTCACCGAATCCAAACATGCTGCAGATTTCAGCGCTATCGGCGTTAGTTTTTTATCCCGTGCCAGCGAACGGTTTTTTAATGAACGGCCTTACCTGGATCACCAGTGTTATATCCTACTGACCAAAAAGCCAGCCGGGAGAAAACCCGGTTCCTCTCTATTTTCCAATTTACTGCGGCGGTCCATTGTTCCGGAGCAAACATTGAAGCCACAGCTTTTACAGGATTTCCTGGATAATGCGGGACAGTTTGAACGTATTCTCAATGACAGCGGGTTAATGCAATTGAAAAGACTTACCAATGAAGAACTGAGCGGTGAACAACAATACTGCGGACTAGTAGAACGATACCTGAACCTGCAACCCAATGAAAAATCCTTTATTCTCCATGATATCAGCTTTGATGATGGCCTGAAAGTCGGACCCAATCATTGCCAGTTGTTTACTCTTGCCGATGCCGCTGATTTACCATCTTATTGCGGTTCCCGGATCAACTATGACAAGTACTCTACAGATAAAACTAAGTTCAGTGTTGGCTTTGCCTCTCCATTAGGGCAACTGTTACCCTGCAATCATATTTATAACCAGTACATTTTTATTGAAGACCCGCAGAAAACGATTCAGAAACTGGAAAGCAAGAGACTCCGGCTGCATTCTCTGAGTGCCTATTCGAGAGAAAATGCCATTAGCCGGGATGCCACCAATGAATTTTTGAATGAAGCCATCAGCCAGCAAAGACTACCTGTGAAATCCCATTTCAATGTGTTAGTGTGGACGGATAGTAAAGACGGGTTGAAGGACACAAGAAACCTGGTATCATCAGCCCTGTCCCAGATGGATGCGGTACCGAAGCAAGAGCTGTCGGGGGTGCCTCAGATCTTCTGGGCGGGCATACCGGGTAATGAAGCCGACTTTCCCATGAATGATTCATTTGACACATTTGCTGAACAGGCCTGTTGCTTCCTGAACCTGGAGACCAATTACCGGTCATCGGTTTCTCCCTGTGGAATCCGATTAGGCGACCGGCAGTATGGCAAACCGGTGCATGTGGACATCAGTGATGAGCCGATGAAAAAAGGCTTGATCACCAACCGGAATAAATTTATTCTGGGGCCTTCCGGAAGCGGAAAGAGTTTTTTTACCAATCATATGGTGCGTTCCTACTATGAACAGGGAACACATGTTGTGCTGGTGGATGTAGGGCATAGTTATAAAGGGCTTTGCCAGCTAGTGAAAGGATATTATTTCACTTATGAGGAAAAGAATCCCATTCGTTTCAATCCCTTTCATATCGGGGAAGGCGATATGCTGGATACCGAAAAAAAGGAAAGCATCAAGACTTTATTACTGGCTCTTTGGAAAAAGGATAATGAAACGTTTAATCGCAGCGAGTATGTTGCACTTTCCAATGCTTTGCAGCTTTATTATACCCCCGCCCCTGAAGGGGAGAAGGAAGTTTTCAAATGCTTTGATACTTTTTATGAATTTCTGCAAACCGATTTTGTTGAAGTACTGAAGCGGGATGAAGTCAAGGAAAAGGATTTTGATGTTTCAAATTTTTTATATGTACTCCGGCCATACTATAAAGGTGGCGAATTTGATTACCTGCTGAATGCCACCGAAAACCTGGACCTGTTACAGGAACGATTTATCGTTTTTGAACTGGATAATATCAAAGATCACCCGATCCTGTTCCCGGTCGTTACGATCATCATCATGGAAGTGTTTATTTCAAAGATGCGGAAACTGAAAGGTATCCGTAAGATGATCCTGATTGAGGAGGCCTGGAAGGCGATTGCCCGGGAGGGTATGGCAGAGTATATCAAGTATCTTTTTAAAACGGTCCGTAAGTTCTTTGGCGAAGCCATCGTAGTAACCCAGGAGGTAGAAGATATTATTTCCTCCCCGGTTGTGAAGCAGGCCATTATTAATAATTCTGATTGTAAGATACTTCTTGATCAGTCCAAATACCAGAACAAGTTTGACCAGATCCAGGAATTACTCGGGCTGACTGAAAAAGAAAAAGCCCAGGTGCTTTCTATCAATAAGGCCAACGATCCCGGTAAAAAATATAAAGAGGTTTTTATATCCCTCGGAGGTATGCTTTCCAAAGTTTACCGGGTGGAAGTATCTGCAGAGGAATACCTGGCCTATACAACAGAAGAAACTGAAAAATTCAAAGTAATGCAACTGGCCGAGCAATTTAACGGGAATATAGAAAAAGCGATTACTCATTATTTAAACAATAAAAACCAAGTATTATGAAGCGAATGATTTGTGTGTGTTTGTTAAGTACCCTGCTTTTCGTTGCCTGCAAAAAGAAAGAGCAATCCGGAACTGAAGTGGGTAAAACTGCAAATGCCGCGGCAAAGATGGCTGTCTGCGGCAAGGAAATATTAACTGATAAGCCCGTAAAGGCAGGGGAAACCGGTATCATATTGCCGGCGGGTACAAAACTGTGTATCACTCCGGATAACATGGAAATAAGGGTCGAATTGCCTGAAGGATATGCTTTTCTTTCTAAGGAAATATCGTTTACAGAGAAGGCACTACCGGTGTTTGCCACTTACGCCTGCTATTGCAGTGTGGTGAATAATGCCTGCCAGGTATTTTATGCGGACGGTCTTGGCTTTGGATGTCTTCAATCATCCTGTACAGGGTCCTGTACCGGAAAGTTTACCTACAAAGGCTATAGTGTTGACCGGGTGATCCATCTTGCAGATAAGGAAGCATTTTTCAGTTTGCCGGAAGTGCAGGAAATGATCCGGGTCATCAGCAACAATGTTTCTCCGCTGGAGGCCTATGGTAAATTTTCTGTACTGGGTGTATCATTCTATCTGGTACAGCAGGAGAAGGTTTTTCTTGAAAAAGCAAGTTGTGACTGTGAAGGTACCCAGGCCTGCATGTTAAAGGTGATTAATCTCCCGCCAAGAACGGGTGAACCAGCAGCTAAGAAAATATATTTCTGTGAGGGTGGTTGCAATGGCTGCGAACTGACCATCAATTAAAGAAGATCTTTTTCATGTCCATTCCTGGTTGCGGCTATACAGGATCGTCCTCCCGAAATTTCGGGAGGACACCTGTATCCATAAAAATTAGTGTATGAAAAAATTAATGATAACGCTGGCGATACTTCTGAGTGTGCATTGCCAGGCCCAGTTTCCGATAGCCGAGATTATCAAAGCCGGTATCAAAAAAGTGATTGTGGCGGTTGACCTGAAGATCCAGAAACTCCAGAATAAAACGATCTGGCTGCAGAATGCCCAAAAAACCTTGGAGAATGTTTTATCCAAAACGAAGTTAACAGAGATCAGCGGTTGGGTGGAAAAGCAGCGAAAACTCTATGATGAGTATTTCCAGGAACTAAAGAAGGTAAAAAATGCGCTTAGTTATTATCACCGGATCAAAGATATAATTGAAGACCAGGTGGCCATGGTAAAGGAATACAAGGCAACCTGGGCCCTGTTCCGGCAGGACCGGAATTTTTCGGCCGCAGAACTGGAGTATATGAGCGAGGTCTATACCGGAATGCTGGGAGAAAGTGTCAAGGCTATTGACCAGTTGCTCCTTGTTGTGAATGCCTTTACCACCCAGATGACTGATGCGGCAAGGATGGAAATTATCAATACAGCCGCTGATGAAATGGAAAAGGGGTTCATGGACCTGAAAGAGTTTAACAACCAGAATAAACTTATCAGTCTTCAGCGGGCATCTGCGAGAGGTGAGATCGAATATATTAAAAAATTATACGGATTAACCCCCAACCCCTAAAGGGGGGGTAAAATACATTATTATGAAAAAGTTACTGATACTGCTGACACTGGTTATTCACAGCACCTGTTTTTCACAATCACAGGAAGCCAAGCAACTCCTTCTGAATGTAGAAAAACTGGCTCAGCTAAAACTCATGCTCTCGCATATGAAGACAGGTTACCAGATTCTGGAGAAGGGCTATACCTCAATCAAAAATATTTCTCAGGGCAATTTCAACCTGCACCGGGATTTCCTGGACGGATTGTTACAGGTCAGTCCTGCTGTAAAGCAATACAGTAAGGTTGCGGACATTATCAGGGTTCAATTGAAACTGGTGAAAGAAAGTAAAGCTGCACTCGCAGAATTCCGGGGCACCAAACAATTTACGATAACTGAAATCGAGTACCTGGGAAATGTATATGCCAACCTGCTGAAAGAATGTCTGAAAACACTGGATGAACTGGCTATGGTGGTCACGGCAGGTAAACTTCGTATGAGTGATGATGAACGGCTGCAGGCTATTGACAAAATATATGATGAGGTGATGGAGCAATATACTTTCCTGAATGAATTCAATAACGGCACCGCTATCCTCTCTCTGCAACGAGAAAAGGAGAAGATGGATATTGATTTAATGAGAAAGGTCCACGGTTTAAAATGAAACTATGAGAGTATTTGTGAGATTGATTTGTGTGTTGGTGGTTTTATTATTGCCTTCTGTGGCGGATGCCCAGATCGCCACCCGTATACGTTCCATGCACGAAGTGCTGGAACAACTTTATGACGATATGATGCCTTTGTGCAGCCGTTTAATAGGTGTTGGAAGGGGTATTGCCGGTTTTGCTGCCACCTGGTATATTGCCACCAGAGTATGGGGGCATATTGCCCGTGCGGAGGCTATTGATTTTTATCCACTGTTCCGGCCCTTTGTGCTGGGTTTTGCTATTTTGATTTTCCCTTCCGTTATCCAACTCATCAACCAGTTGATGAAACCCACCGTTACCGGTACTGCCCAGATGGTAAAAGATTCCGATGCAGCCGTAGCGCAATTGTTAAAGATGAAGGAGGATGCCATCAAAACAACAGCCTATTGGCAGATGTATGTGGGTGAGACCGGAAGGGGCGACCGGGATAAATGGTATAAGTATCATTACGGAGATAAAAAAGAAGGATGGCTGAAAAGTATCGGCAATAATATCCGCTTTGCTTTTGACAAATTTGGCTATAACCTCCGTAACCAGATCAAACAATGGATGGCAGAAGTATTAAAGGTATTATTTGAGGCCGCTGCTCTTTGCATCAATACCATCCGCACTTTTTATATGATCGTTCTGGCGATCCTTGGCCCGTTGGTATTTGGTATAGCGGTCTTTGATGGCTTTCAGCATACCCTCACCGTATGGATCGCCCGTTATCTGAATATATTCTTGTGGCTGCCGGTTGCCAACATCTTCGGTGGCATCATGGGTAAGATCCAGGAGAATATGCTCAAAGAAGATCTGCAGCAGATAGCCACTAATGGTGATACGTTTTTCTCTACCACCGATACGGCTTACCTGATATTTATGATCATCGGGATCATTGGTTATTTCACTGTCCCCTCCGTGGCAAACTATATCATCCATGCAGGTGGTAATAATGCCCTGCTGCAAAAAGTAACCAACATCATGAGCACTTCTGTCCGCAATACCGCCAGCGGATCAGCGTCGATGACAAAGGATGCTATGGGTGCTGCATATAACCGGTTGGCTAATAGTATGGCTGACAGCAGCGCCTCCGGTGGATATTTCAAAGATAAAATTGAAGGAAAGTAAATGTTCAGAACAACTAAAAATATAGACACCGCATTCCGGCAGGTAAGGCTTTTTTCCATTGGAGTCTTGGTTGTTTGCCTGATACTGACTTTGTTCATCAGTTACAAAAGTTACCAGTTAGCGAGTCAGTCGCAGCAAAAGATATTCATCCTGGCGAATGGAAAGGCCCTGGAAGCTTATGCCGCTGACCGGAAGGATAATATACCGGTAGAGGCCCGTGATCATGTAAAGATGTTCCATCACTATTTCTTTACGATGGATCCGGATGATAAGGTGATCAGCAATAATCTGACTAAGGCGCTTTACCTCGCCGATGGTTCTGCCAAACAGCAATATGACAACCTGAAAGAAAATGGGTTTTACACGAACCTGATTTCGGGAAATATCAGCCAGGAGATACAGGCGGACAGTATCATCATCAACACCAATGATTACCCGTACTATTTCCGGTACAAGGGGCTGCAGAAGATTATCAGGCCCACCACCATCGTCACACGAAGCCTGATAACGGAAGGATACCTGAGAAATGTTTCCCGTTCAGATAATAATGCCCATGGGTTTTTGATCGAGCGGTGGAAAACGCTGGAGAATGCTGACCTAAAAGTTGAAAACCGGCAATGATGTTTTGGAAACGAAAAAGAAAGGAACCCAATGAAAATCCGCTGCAGGACAAACTGGCCCGAAAAATTGCCGGTGGTTTTGTACTGGTGCAGACCAAATTCAGTGATATGATGAATAAACGATTTGAGAATATGCCGGCCCGGCGGTTAAAGATTTTCCTGATTGCCTTCTGTGTTTTCAGCGGAGGGCTGAGTCTGTATTTTTTTGTTTCTGCAATAGTAGCTAAACCCAGACCGGCTTTTAAGATCGACCAGGTAAAAGTGCCGCAGCATTTTGACCGTTCAGGGGACGAAGTGATGGAAAACGAGATGCCTGAAGATGTTTACCATGAAATACAGCAGTACCGGTATTATATGGACAGTATCGGAGAACCTATTCGTCCGGGCTTACAGGATTCCATGCGGACACTGGAAGAATTGTATTGGCAGCAACAGAAGTAAAGTTGAATGAGGAACTCAAGATAAAATTAATAACCAGTAAAAATGTGTGTATGAATAGCAATGTGAAGCAAAGAAAATTACTGTTGGTGTTGCCCCTGCTGGCGATACCGTTTCTGACCATGGCTTTCTGGGCCCTGGGTGGGGGAAAAGGAAAGGAGAAAATGGCTGTAAATGGCCCCGGTCTGAATCTTGATCTGCCTGATGCCCGGTTGCAAGAAGATAAATTAATGGACAAGCTCAGCTTTTATGAGAAGGCGGATAAGGATAGTATGCGAATGGCCGAGTGGATGCGAAGTGATCCCTATTACAGAAGGGATACGAGCCCGGTTTTTCCCCATGAACTGGAGGAACTGACAACAATGACCGCAGAAAAATATAACCAGCGGTTAAACAGTTCCCCTTACGAGGGGAATACCAATAAACCGGAGGACCAGCTTTTGCAAAAGTTGCAGTTGCTTGAAGCGGAAATGAAAAAGAACAGTTCCGGCCATTATGAAGAAAAAACAGCACAACCAATATCTGGGAATGAACTTTCCGCTGAACTCGACCGGCTTGAGCATTTACTTAAAGTAAATAATGGTTCCTCAACCGTAGATCCTGAAATGAAACAATTAGAGGGTACGCTGGATAAGATACTGGACATCCAGCATCCGCAGCGGGTCAAAGAACGATCAGCCCGGAATAAGGAAGCTGTCTATGCCGTCCGAAAAACTTCGGTCGCTGATACTATCGTAAAAGGGTTTTACAGTTTCAGTGAGGAAAAGGAATTTGAGGCTGCGGAGCAAAATGCCATTGAGGCGGTCATTGCCGGTAACCAAACTATTGTCAATGGGGCTGTAGTAAAGTTTCGGTTGCTGAATGAAATTTATATCAACGGAAAATTGATCCCGAATGATATACTGGTATCCGGTATTGCCTCCCTGGATGGGGAAAGGCTCCAGGTGGAAATTAATTCTATCAGGTCCGGCAAATCCATCTACTCCGTAAAACTTGAAGTCTTTGATATGGATGGGTTGCCCGGTATTTATATACCGGGAACCATCAACCGGGACGTGGCTAAAGAATCCCTGAATAACTCACTCTCCCTGGCTGATGTCAGTTCTCTCGATCCCTCTTTTAAAGCCCAGGCTACCACCACTGGTATCAGCGCCTTAAAATCACTGGTGAGTAAAAAAGCCAAGTTGATCCGGGTGCAATTAAAGGCAGGCTATAAAGTATTACTCAACAATAAAAATCAAAACCCATGAAACAAATCTTATTTATTCTCATTGCCTCAATGAATGCAGCTTTTGCACAACAGCCTTTATCCATCAGCACGGAAAAAACCACTTCGCTGATCTTTCCCTTTCCTATTAAGTATGTGGACCGAGGAACCAGGGATATACTGGTACAGCCGGTAAAGGAAGATGAACGTATCCTGCTGGTGAAAGCAGCCAGTAAGCAATTTGCGGAAACGAATCTGAGTGTGGTAACCGGTGACGGGAATGTCTATGAATTCACCGTGAACTATACGCCGCAGCCTTCCGTGCTGGTGCTTCATTTGCCCCCTAACAAAAAGGCGACGATCTCGGCTTATGCTAATGCAATACTGAACAATCCCCCGAGAAGAATCTCGAAGGTGGAGCATGGAGCTGTGATTACCAAGTTGTCCGGCATTTATATCAAAGACGATGTGATCTACTACCAACTGGAGATACACAATCATTCACCGCTGGACTTTGATATTGAACTGCTGAAGTTTTTCATTACCGATAAGAAAAGGTCGAAACGAAGTTCTGTACAGGAAAATGAACTGGTGCCCTTGTATGTGGCGGGCAACAGGTCGAAGGTGAAGGCTTATAACTTCTCCGTTGTGGTGGTGGCGCTGGATAAGTTCACGATACCAGATGCGAAATTTCTCCGTATTCAGCTCATGGAGAAAAACGGGGGAAGACATTTTAACCTGAAAGTATATAATGGACAGATCCTGAAAGCAAGGATGCTGCCTGAACTTAATTGAACTATGGAAAAGAGTCATGTCATATCAGACAGCCTGTTCAATGAAGCGCAGGCAGAATTTGCCATAGGACGCAACTGGATTGCCTACAATACCAAGACCTATTTCCTGGACAATGCAGATATGTGGTTCTTCCGGGATAAGGATGAGGCCATTGAATTTGCTAATGATAATATCAGTGACGTTGATTCCTATGCTGTGATCTACGCGAATTCCATGATCTCGCTCATGCGGCAATTGCCTTATGGACAAGACATTCATTTTAACCTGACACAAAAGGAACTGGAGGAACTGTTCAAATCAATTGACTGGCAGGATGCATTCTATGACCCATTGCATGATACCATTGAAGCATCAACGGAACAGGAGAAAGACGACCTGGCCAAGATGGAAACCCTGCTTGTTGAATGGGAGAACCTTTACAACAGGGACCCCGAAGCTGCCCTGCAACTGGCAACTACTTACTGGGAAGGGCATCCAATGCAAACTTATAAAGAAGATTTTCTAACAATTAAATATGACCTTATGAACGAACGAAATTTCGATTACCTGAAATCTAATATCAGGAATCATGGCTTTGGCGAGACGCTGGGGCCGGAACTGGAAAAAGCCCTTAAAGAAGGGCAGGCAGAATTTACCCTGGAGTTTAAGACTGAAGTGAATAAGCGGGAAATGGAAGCAACGCTTTATTTCAAGAAATCCAATGAATCCGACCTGTACTTTTTCAATAAGTACGATACCCGCCTGAAAAATGAAAAGGATGAAACCATTGCCCAAACCTTTTACATTAATAACGGATGGGGTGTAACACTGAAAGAGGCATATAACCTGCTTAACGGTCGTGCGGTGCACAAGGAACTAACGAGCAAAGACCAGGAAAAATACCAGGCCTGGATACAACTGGATTTTTCTGCCAAGGATAAGCACGGTAATTATGAACGAAAACAGTTCCACCAGAATTATGGCTATGACCTGAAAGAGGCTTTAAGCTATTATCCTATCAAGGAGATGCAGCAGAAGGAAGACATGGAAAAGCTGATCCGCTCGCTGGAGAAAGGAAATGTTCAGATGGTGGCCATGCAGGTTTCCGGTAAAGATGCAAAGATTTTTATTGAAGCTAACCCGCAATACAAAACCATCAACCTTTACAACAGTAAATTTCAGCGCCTGGACCAGGAACAGCGTCAGGAACTGATGAACAAACCTGAATTAAAAGAGGGCAAAGAGCAAGGCAAAGGGAAGGAAAAGGGTCAGGAGCTGGGAAAGGAGGACCAGCCCGAAAAAAAGCAGGGTAAAGGCCGTAAAGTAAATGGAGGTGCTGCCGGTGAGGATAACGGCTTTGTAACCAAGAAACGCAGTTCGAGCAAAAAAGGACTGGGTATTTAAATGCCGGGTTGGGCTGACTGGCAGACATTGTTTTACCGGAAAGCCGGTGCTGATAACCGGATCAGCCCAACCCATATCAGCCTGTACTTTGCCCTGCTGCACGAAGCTGGGCATACCCTGGCCATTCCTTTTTACCTGCAGCGTACCATCGTGATGCAAAAGGCCAAGATCTGTTCCCCCGTCACCCTCAACCGGTGTTTAAAGGAATTGCACTTATACGGGTATATTGATTACCGGCCGAGTTATACGCCGGGCAGGAGTATGGTGGGGTTGATTGATTTGGATAATGAAATTGTGTGATTGAAAATGTGCAATATGGAAACGCTTGTGAATGTTGTTGTGGTGCCTGAAGCCGACTGGCAAAAATTGCTTCAAGGGCAAGCGGAACTGCTTCGGCTAGTACAGGAATTAAAAGGCACAATACCTGTTACAGCCGCCATAGTTCCCTTTATTACAGCGATGGAATTTATGCAGGCTGTACGGATCGGACGGACCAAGTTTGACCAGTTGGTGGCGGCGAATAAAGTAAAGACGATCAAGAAGGACCGGAAGATTTATGTGCCGGTTGGGGAGATAGAGAGATACTTCAACATAGGAAATCCATAAACTCAGGCTACAATGACATAATTTGATTATTGGGAAATGTCACTGATATTCAGCAAATTGCAATGCCAATAGGCATTATCGATTTGTGGGAAATCAAAGTATTATAGAACCAATAAAAGCAGCGACAGAATTTACTTGTTTTACAAACAGGTCCCTGTTCATCACGGGCAAAGCTGGAACCGGCAAGACTACTTTTTTAAGATCGGTTCGTGAAAAATGCTCAAAGAAATTAATAGTACTTGCGCCAACTGGCATTGCGGCCGTTAATGCGAATGCGCTTACAATTCATTCCTTTTTTCAGTTTCCGTTTACTATCCTGGATGAAGAATTTTATAAGAATTCATTTCCACGTTACAATGAGGCGAAGAAGGAAGTTATTGAAGAAATGGAGCTTTTGATTATTGATGAAGTGTCAATGGTTAGAGCGGACATAATGGATGCAATTGACAGGGTACTACGCTATTACAGAAGAAAAGATTCAATTCCTTTTGGTGGAGTTCAATTAGTGATGATCGGTGATCTATTCCAACTTTCACCTGTGCTTAATGATCGGGATGCGGAAACTATGAAAAAGATATACCCGTCACCGTTTTTTTTTGAAGCCGATTCAATCAAGCGACTGGATTATGTAAGGATTGAGTTTACCTCTATTTTCAGACAGCTCGATAGCCGTTTTATTTCACTGCTAAACAACGTGCGTAACAACTCATGCAGTGATGATGATTTGACAGTATTGAATAAGCGATGTATTTATCCTGCAGAAGATACCGGTGAGTATGTTTTTCTTACAACTCATAAGCATAAAGCAGCCAGCATCAACAAGGAAGCCCTTGACCAATTAAGTAGCCCGTTAGTTTTATCAGAAGCAAACATTACGGGAGAATTTCCCGAATCTTCTGACCCCGCTCCCCGCAAATTGGAGATGAAGGTTGGTGCCCGGATCATTTTTACAAAAAACGATAGCAGTGAGAGAAAAGAGTATTATAATGGCAAAGCAGGCACAATAGTACATATTGGGGAAGATCGGATACGGATTCGGATAAATGAATCGGACAGCATCGACCTTGACCGATCAACGTGGATAAACCGGGGAGCAAAGTATAATATTTTATCAGGCAAAATTGAAAATACCGAACTGGGCAAGTTCCGGCAATTCCCTGTCAAACTGGCCTGGGCTATCACTATTCACAAGAGCCAAGGAATGACTTTTGACAAAGCAATTATTGATGCTCAGAATTCTTTTGCCCCCGGTCAGGTGTATGTGGCATTGAGCAGACTGAGAACCCTTGATGGGCTTTTTCTTCAAGCTCCCTTAACAAGAGAAGCGATTCAAACAGACCCTCGTATTGTCAGCTTTAATAATGGAGCGGCTCCAACTAAAGATTTGGAAAAAACATTATTTACCGAAAAGCTATCATACCGGCATCATTTATTATTCAAGTTATTAAGTATAGAAAAATTAAACCGGTTTGTCCAGACCTTCTGTGGTAAATATCATGAACTTTTATTTGCGGATTCGTGTAAGTCCATTTTAGAAGATTTAATGGCAGTATCCACTAAGTTCAATGTCCAACTTGCTCATCTTTTAACTGTTGCTGAAGGAGATCGGTACAATGTGGTTCATGTTCGGATAAAAAAAGCAGTTGAATATTTTACTGAAGTAGTTGACAACAAATTGATTCAACCTTTACATGAATTTGCATTTACAGTCAAAGAAATAAAAAAGAATGAACCACTAATTGCAGATTTAAATTTGCTTCATGTCCTTTACACTGAAAAAAAGGTTGAATTCGGCACTGCAGTTAAACTAATTCAAGGGTTCATAAACAGTACAGAGACAGAGTTACTGCTTGAAATGATAAATACTCAGTATGAAAGATTCGAAAAATCAGTTTTAGAAATAAAAAAGAAAGAGCCCCAAAACAAAACAACCACGCAAAAGACCACACTGGCCCTTTTTCAAAAAGGGCTGACAATTGATGAAATTGCTAAAAAACGTAAATTGGATCGGGGAGTTATTGAAGATCACCTGAAAAGTTTCATTAAGTCGGGAGAAATAAGCCTCAATCAATTGGTTACCCCGGAAAAAATCCGACAAATCCAAACTCTTCGGCAAAAGAACCCTTTATTGACTGTTCACGAATTAAGGCTGGAACTTGGAAACGAGTTTAGTTTTGGAGAAATCAGGGCTGTTTTGGAAACCCTGTAACCTTATTGCATTATAATAAATAGAGAATGATTAATTACGATTACCGGACGATACTACAATTTATCTCTGAGAATTCCCCTAAAGGGTTGGAATTGCTTTATTTACGGTATGGTAAGCCGTTTTATTCCTTTGCTTTAGAGCGTTGGAAATTTTCTGAAGATGAAGCTACGGAAATTGTTTATAAAACATTGGAAACCTTAGTGTTGAAGCTTCCTAATTATGAATTTGGGTCCCAGGCTTTATTCGATGGATTTCTTTTTAAAGTGTTTATCAATTTTTTAAAGCAGAAATACCGGGAGACCAGAAAAAGACAATTGCCGCAACTTGAGTTCTTTGACCTGGAACAAGAATTTGAACTGCCTTCCAATGTTCAGAATGCTTTAAACAGGCAGTCTTTTTCGGAATACTATTCCTCTGACAAGTTGGAAAGTCCGGCCATGAAAATCCTAAAGACTTCCCTGGAACAGTTGGAGCAAATGGACAGAGATATTTTGTTACTGCGGGCCCAGAACTATAGCTATGAAGAGATAGCCGGAATGCTGGGTATTGAAAATAAGCAGCTGAAAGTGAGACACCACCGTGCTAAACAAAAATTGATAAATCTACTTAACGAAGCGAATATTTAAATTATGAATAACCCAGCTAGTATCGACCGTTTTGACGAGATGTTGCGACTGATTTACCTGGACCAGGTAAATGCCATGGACCCCGATCATACCCAGCAAGAATTGTCTAGGATGATTAACAGTAAAGAGGTATCAATATCGCCGGCAAATGAGGAAATAATAATGTCAAAATTGACAGCCCTAATGCAGCAGCCCTCCTTGGGTCAATTAATCCAGTGGGCTATGAAAGAAAGCAATGTTGAGGAAAAATTGCTGGTAGAAAAGACGGGGCTGACTCCGGTTCTAATTAGTGAGTTAAAGAACGACGCTGTCTATCCTAATAATGTACCTATACAGGTCTTTAAGAAATTGGTTATGGCACTGGAGTTATCGTATACGAATGTAAGGGCTGCTGTGCTGAAAACATTTGGTCAGTTGAAGCAACAGATAGGTTTCAATGATACAACTGCATTTGGATTTATTCCCGCATACCGGAAAGGACATGAACAGTTGAATTATGAATCAGTCAGGATGGATAGCATCTCAGAGGGTAACGAATTATTTGAAAACGAAGAAGCATTAAATAAATACCTGAACCGGTTAGAGGAATTAATGACTGAATAAATTGTTATGACAAAGAAAGTTCAATGGGACAATACTGCGGTAAATATGTTGCGGGAATGCAACAGGAAGTATTATTTCTCCCAATTGCTTGCCTCCAAGAACCGGTCTAACCCGTTACAACGAAAGGTTCATGAGTTAAAAAAAATGCAAACACTTTCTATGTGGCAGGGAAGCGTAGTGGATAAATTCATGGAGACAGTCATTATCCCGAAAATCAACAATAAGGAAACGCTGGACTTCGATTCACTGGCCGATGAAGCTGTTGAATTTGCCCAAAAGCAATTCGATTATTCCAGGCAGAGAATCTATACAGATCCCATAGCAGGAAAGCTGGAGACTGCATTGGATTTCTGCATATTGGATATTCACGAACAAGGAAAAAGCTATGAGGAAAATGAAATAGCGGAAGCCTATATCAATATCAGGGCGGCGATTACAGGATTGCCTGAAATCCGGATGCCTGACGGACAAACCTTGCTTGGATTTTTGAAACAATGCAATGCTCTTACTCCGAACGTTTTCACTTGGAAAGTGGAAATTGAGCAAGCCGCGGTAAAACCACAGATTGACCTTTTGGCACAGTATAACTGGAAGCCGGTAGTTATCGACTGGAAACTATCCCGAAGCTATTTAGCGGACTATTCCCGTCAGCTTATAATCTGCGGGCTGGTAGTATTCCTGAAAAGGTTGGAAAATAAAGACAAACAGCCCTATGCTTATGAAGATATTCAGCTTTTTGAAGTAAACTTATTCAAAAGAACGGTCAAGCAACATGAGTTTACTGAAGAGCGTGCCAATGATATGATTGACGAGATTAACCTTACCAGCCGGGATATATTATTGCTGCGGGGGAAAGATGAGGAGCCGGATATTGATGACTTTGAGGGAACTGACAATGATGGCTCCTGCAAAATCTGCAGTTACCGGTCTATTTGTGCTTATTTATATCTTAATAATAATAGTTATGACGAGAAAGCATTTGCTGAATTTGTTCAGGCTACCCAATCTGCATGAACTGAATTTTTCATACAAATTGGTGAAGACCGACTTAAAATCGAGCCCGGATAAAGAGGAAGTTTTTAACAAGCATTTCCGCAAAGCTGGTGAACGCGTAGCTTCCATCATTGAGGGGCCGGTTGCTGTTGTAAAACGTGATGGAACATGGTTTATTGCTATCCCGGAGGATCGTACTTTTGGTGAATCACGGGTTGATGTTGGTCCGTTTGTCGTTACCGTTACCGAGTTGCCTGATGTCTATCGTGTAAAGCCAACGGAGTTTTTTCAATATGGCAATCTTCCTATTGTTATCAACTTTCTGGACTTTGAAATCAGGAGGCAGCTTGGCAATAATAAAGGGATTTGGAAATTAACTAATTCCCATTTTCTGTACCGCAAGCCATTACAATCGAATGAAGATTCTTCCATTGAAGTTTATGGTGGCTTTTCCTATCGGCTGGTTTGCTGGAATGGAGTTATCTATGTTTGTCTGAACCTTACTACCCGGTATATTGATAAGTATTATCTGTCCAGGTATGTTAACGGAAAGAACTTTGATGTATTACTTAGAAAACTTTTTGGCCGAAGGGTGGTTTATCAAAATGGTGACGATTGGTATGCAGCAGAAATTCAAGGATTTGGAAATCCTCTGAAAGAGCACAATTTTATTTTTAATGGGGCAGAAACGAATGTGTTTGATTTCATTACTCAGAAAACTCAAAGGCATCGTTTCCAGGCTCATCAATTATTGAAAGAGGATCATCTTGCTCTTCTGTATACCTACCCAGGCCGGTCAATGGAGGCACATAGCGGTGCCACTTCTATTGCCAAACTTATTCTCAGTCCACAGGATAAACAGGTGAGAGCATTACACAAATACTCCATCAAGGATCCTTCGCGCCGATTTGAAGGGATTATTCATAGCATTACTACCTTTTTCCAGGGACTCAAATTTAATGGCCATCCGTTGAGAATCGAAACAGAATCGGTGGAAGAATATATTAATAGTTTCGAAGTTCCGGCTTTGAAATATAAAAATGACCACATATTAAAACCGGGGCACTACAGTAAAGGTGGAAATGTTAAGTTGCGTGAATATGGACTGGAGCGCAAACATTTCCTGGAAGATAACGGGATATTGAATAATTCTGATTTTGATCCACAATGGCTGATTGTGCCCGACTTTATGGAAAAGGAGCAGGTGGAAGCATTCAAGAAAAATGCAGAGCATTTATTGAAAAAGCTCGCTCCGAAATTTGCTGAATTCAAGGTCGTGCGCTTTAAGGCAAGAGAAGGGTTATCGGCTACCTTCCAGATACAGGAAATCGAAAAGGCGTTGATTGAGAAGAGTGCAACAAGCGGCTTTGCCTTATTTATTATTCCTGATCTCGGACGGGACGCGAAGCGCCTTGCCAGCACTTTTCACGATTGCTTGAAAAGTAAGTTCTATCCGGGCTTAAAAGTCCAGTGCGCCTCCGCATCAAAGATCATGAGTTACTTCCACCCGTTCGAGTCTTCTTTGGACAAAAAGGTACGTGAGTACAAGGTGCCCGAGGAAGCGAAACCCAGATTCAGGTCTTACCTGTTCAACCTTATCATGGAACATCTGATCATGAATAGAAAATGGCCTTATGCATTGGGAAAAGACCTGCATTATGATGTATATGTTGGGATCGATGTTCATGGCCGCCACGCCGGATTCACTTTCTTTTTCAAAAATGGAGAACATCAGTTCTTTATTCCTATTTCTGTTCCTAAAAAAGCCAGAGGCAGAAGAGCTGAAAAACTAAAGGCTGATTTTTTGTACGAGCATATTTATGAAAAACTTAAAACATTTATACCCCGCTATGCTCTGAATCCTAACGGTATTGTGTTTATGAGAGACGGACGCAGCTTTGGCGAAGAACAAAAAGCCCTCGAAAGGGTGGTGAATGATCTTGCGGCTGATAGATTAATAAATAAAGCCACAGTGAAGTTTGGCGTGGTTGATCTTTATAAACAAAGCTCTATCCCTTTCCGGATTGCCATGAAGACAGATAACTATGACCAATTGGACAATCCGGTGACAGGGGCCTATAAAATCATTAGTGCTACAGAAGGATTCCTGTTCAATACCGGCTATCCCTTTCAGTTGAGAGGTACCGCCAAGCCGCAACATTTACGGCTTCAATCTGGGAATCTTGATTTTTTGAAAGTTCTGGAAGATGTGTTCTGCCAATCCATGCTGGCTTATTCAGCCCCGGATAGAAGTAGTTCTCTCCCAGTGACGATTAAGTTGATTGATACCTTATTAAAGCCACTAACTGCTACCTTTGACATGGTAGAGGAAGATGAGGAAGAGTTGGATGAATCAACATTAGAATAACTATTCAAAAAATTATTATGAGCGATATCAGTGCATTGTCGAATCAATACGATCAACTGGTCGATATTTCAGAAAAAATCAATAACTCAGTGATCGTTTTTAAAAAACAAACCTTGTTGCAGGATGCGACCAGCAGGACAAAATATCCAAACCTGAAAATTTCATCGGATGAAATTGCCCAGGCAAGCGATAACTTATTGGTTTTTTTGTTGAACGTTTTTGATTTATTACATGATGATACCATTGCGGAAAAGAAATTTATACCCCTGACCGTCATGGATGACTATAAAGCGAGGCTTCGAAAAAATGTTTACTTGGACGAGGACCTGAAACGTCTTCAAAAACATCTGCAGGAAAAGCAGACTGTTACAGAGGCTGATCTGCAGTCGATGGATTTTCTCGTTGCTACCCTGGATACGGAAAGAAACAATTTGTTCAGGAAATTAAAAACTGCAAGAGGATGACGCAGTTTTTAACAGGTATTTTTGTTGATCAGGCTAATGCAGCACTGAAGATGCTGGCCCGTCTTAGGGGTGATGGGATTAACCCTGAAATTGATAAGGCTTTTCTTGCACGTACTATTCAGCTGTTGGAGCAGCTGCACCAGGATATTACAAAACTTATTCAATCAGGAGATCTGGAAATACCCGCTCTTGCGAGTTCTACGATTGTAAAGTATAATACGTTTACTGAAAGACTACAGACAATTGAACTATTCCGTTACCTGGTGATCATTAATTACGGAGAACCTGAAAAATACTTTAAGAAAAAAATTACCAGGATTTACAAAGAGATTAATTGTCTTCAATCCGAGCCAATAATTACAACGATCAGTAACTCTGAAAGCTATTATTGGGCATTGCCTTCCTATAATATTATTGCAGTTCCCACCGGTGAGGAAAAGAATCTTCTCAATCTTCCAGACCTCTATCATGAAATTGGGCATCTAATCGATAAACAGCATAGGGCAGATCTGCGTGATGGCTTTCTTCCCACACTTGATAGATTTTACCGGGATGGAGAGCAACGGGTTGTTGATGAACAGCGCGACCCAAAGTTGATTTCTTTTTACCGTGACAAACATGCGAGTTGGCTGAATGGCTGGATAATGGAGTTTACCTGTGATTTTATAGCTACTTATCTTGTTGGACCGGCATATGCCTATACAAATTTAAAAATATCGACGCTTAGCAGCGGTAAGGATCGAATTTATGCCGATTTTCCAAGTCACCCTTCAGATGAAGCGAGAATGCGGGCTGTTTTTTATATGTTAAATCAACTTGGATTTAATAAAGAGGTTAAACAGATAAACCAATTGTGGCAGGCGTTTCTTTTAAGTACAAAGAACCCAGTTCCGCCCAATTATGGTGAGATTTTTCCGCAGGTATTGATCGAATCCTTGGGTCAGTCTGTAATTAAGGGTTGTCAAAAGATTGACCTACGATCTTATCCAGAACAGTTGAGAAAATTCGATTTACCAATATCAAAGATTCTTAATGAGGCCTGGACTGAAGTTCTTGCTAATTCTCCTAATTATAAGGACTGGGAGGAACAAAAAATCACAGCAATCGGAACTATTATATAGTGTGACCTTTAAATTATAAATATATTCAAAGCATTCATCTTACTGGTTTTGTCATCCGGATTGCTACATATTTTAAATCCCCATCGCTTCAAAATCCACCCGCTTTGTTCCTTCCACTATCTCCGGCAAATTGACATCATAGTAATTCCGGGTAGTCTCCTGCTTGGTATGCCCCATCATTTTAGAAAGCACAGCTCCTTCTGCCCCGTACCTGATCCATAACTGCGCATTGGTGTGCCGTGCTACCTTATTGGTAATATTTTTATGGATACCGGCCATTTTTGCGATCTCTTTCAGGTTACGGTTGTAAACGGGTTCCTCGACCAGGTACTGCTTATCGAATACCAACTTATCTGATGCCCTGGAGCGATACCGTTCTAATATAGTTTGCGCATAAGGGAACTTAAAAAGTGGTATGATTGTTTGATTTCCGTTCTTATCTCTTGCACCGAGTATCACATGACCATATTCTTCATCCATTTGCAGATGATCTTTTGTAAATATCAACAGGTCTTTAAAATAATACCCGGTATATATCTGGAACAGGAACATATCCCGGTCACGTTCCAGGTGTTGCTGGTTTTCGGTAAATGTCAGGGATTTCCATTTCCTCACTTCCTGTAAATCCAGAAATGTTCTTTTTGCTTTTTGTACCCGGACATTTAATCCATCAAACAGAAATTCCATTTGCTGTGGCGATATATAATTCTCCCGGCGGGCATGACGGAGCACTTTTTTAAAAGCTTCCAAATATTTTTTTGTCGCTGCACCGCCGAGTTCCAGTTCGGTTTGCATGAAGCGGCTAAAATCCCGGAGTAGTGTATTGTCAATCTCCGCAAAGAGGATCTGTTTTTTAAACTTCTTTAAATGCGTAAGCGTGGTGGCGTATTTCTTAATAGTGTTAGGTTCCAGTTTTTCAGGAGGCCGGCTGATATAGCTTTGCATGAAGTCCAGAAAACTTTTATTATCTCCTTTATTGGTAAGGCCGGCAATGATACCCTCCACAGTTACCGGCTTGCCGAAGTTGACCGTGCGTTTGATGTACTCGTTAATGAGCCCTTTGATCTCGATGATCTTATTATTGATCTCAAAGGCGAAGGGGTGATTTTGTTTGATCCAGGCACCTTCTTTCCCTGCCCATTGATCATGCCTTATTTTGATTGGAGTTGGGACCCGGTAATACCGTGCAAAGTTCCCCTGCTTAATACGGATATGCACCGGATACAGTCCGGATTTATTGTTTTCATTTCTCCAGTTCATCACCACAGCAATACTCGGGATACTCACCATACAAAGGTCGTTTTTAGATTTCTTAAAAAAACCGTAAACAAAACCGTAAACGAATTAACGGGAGTTCACGGGAATTAAAAAGAGTACTTAAACGCAGAAAACCTTACCAGTCAATGACTTCGTAAGGTTTTCTGTTTTTTTAATTCCCATTAATTTAGCTGGAGTGTAGCCTCGACAGGAATCGAACCTGTATCTGGAGCTTCGGAAACTCTTATACTATCCATTGTACTACGAGGCCGGAGGGGGGCAAAGATAGCGTTTTAGCCCGAAAAAATGAGGTTAGAAGTCTGGTGTCGGGAGTCGGAGGTCCGGGGACCGGAGTCAGAATTTTATACTAAAACTTATAACATCCGACGCCGGACTGCCGACTTCTGACGTCGGACTCCCGACTTCTGACCCCGGACATCCGACTCCCGACCTAATGCATCAAATGACTCGCATTCGCCGCAAAGATCTTCACCGCAATCGCCAGCAAAATGACCCCAAAGAATTTACGTACAGCCAGCAGGCCTGCCGGACCAAGGATCCTGGCGATCCGACCCAGGGAATGAAGTACAAGGTAAATGATGATCAGGTTGATGAGTATAGCCACCAGCAGGGTGAATTCATTGTACTGCGCCCCACGCAGGGACATGATCGTGGTTAAAGTTCCCGAACCGGCAATCAACGGAAAGGCAATGGGTACCACTGTCGCGGCTTTTACATCTTTCTCACTCTTGAAAAACTCCATCCCCAACACCATCTCCAATCCAAGGATAAAGATCACAATGGAACCACCCACAGCAAAAGCCTCTTTATCCAGGCCCAATATTTTTAAAAATCCCTCGCCTACAAACATGAAGAGTATCATCAACGCTCCCGATACCAGTGTGGCACGCGCCTCACGAATCTCACCCATCTTTTGTTTCAAGGTGATCAAAATGGGAATAGACCCGACTATATCAATGACCGCAAAAAGCGTGAAAGTGACAGTAAGAAGCTGGTTGAAATTAAGGGAGAAGTCCATAGGTTAAAGGTAGCGATAGTTATGGTGATTACGAGAATAGCAGGGGGTTTCTCGCAGCGCCCGCAGAGAATTTGGCGGACGCGGCGGCCCTTCCATTTCTGACCTAGGTACAGCCGCAGCGACCGTTGCCTCGCTGCGAACGCTGCGAGAACCCCTTTCTATTAAATAACTATTTCCTAAATATCCGATAACATTCCGTTCACAAACAGTTTCCATCTTTGCGCAACCTTTTTCCGCACTAATGAAAAGAAACTGGATAAGCTTCCTTATCCTCGCTTCATTGATCACGCCGGGCTTTAAGCCTCACCCAAAAAAGCCTGTGGTACCGCAAAAGCCGGTTCAGCACCTTATCCTCATTACTACCGATGGTTTTCGCTGGCAGGAAATGTTTAAGGGAGCCGATCCTGATCTGCTCCAGGATCCAGATTATACCCCCCAAGGGGAAACCCTTAGCTGGCTTTATGATGGAGATACTCCGGAAGAAAGAAGGGAAAGACTGATGCCATTCTTTTGGCGCGTGATCGCCAAACAAGGCCAACTCTATGGCAACCGTCAACACAACAATAAGGTCAATACCGCCAACGCCTATTCGATCTCTTATCCGGGATACAATGAAATACTAACGGGAAATACCGACCTGGGTATTTTTTCAAACGGGAAAAAGAATAACCCGAACCGGAATATCCTGGAATACATGAATAGCCAGCCTGATTTTGAAGGAAAGGTGGCGGCCTTTAGTTCATGGGATGTATTTCCCTATATTCTAAATGAAAAAAGATCAAATCTCCCCATCAACAGTGGCTACGACTCACTCTCTCTGACTACCGAAACTTCCGCCTACCTGAACCGCTTGCAGGAAGAAGGCATTTATAAAAAAGAACATACCCGCCACGACCGGCTGACGTTTATCGCTGCGAAAGAATACATGGCCGAGAAACACCCGCGCTTCGTTTTTTTAGGACTTGGTGAAACAGATGAATTTGCCCACCAGGGTCGCTATGACCTCTACCTGCAACAAGCAAATGAATTTGACCGCATGGTTGGGGAACTCTGGCATTGGATACAAACGACCCCGGAATACAAAGACAATACGACCCTGATCATAACCACCGATCATGGCCGCGGGCAACGCGATACCCGGTGGACAGGCCATGGGCTGCATATCAAAGGCTCCTCGCAAACCTGGCTGGCCATGCTGGGACCTAATATTCCCGCCCTCGGAGAAGTAAAAGAAGAACAACAGATCTGGCAAAAGGATGTGGCAGGATTGGCGGTGGGAATGATGCAAGGAAAATAAGGAATAAGAAAAAAATAAGCAATAAGAAAAAAAGGATAATCCTCTCTTTTCTTATTGCTTATTTTTTGTTTCTTATTCCTTATTTAATATCAACTGCTAATCCACAAACAACCGTAAACGGCAGCGAATTGTATCCACGGAGATCAAAAAACGTTTTGTCCAACAGATTTTGGCCATCGGCAAAAAACCGGATATGCTCTTTCCACTTGTACTGGATATGTGCGTTGAGCAGGAAATATCCATCCAGTACCACATCTTCCATTTGATAACCCCCCAGGTCATAACGTTTGCTGATGCTTCGGGCGGTGAGGGAAGCATCCAGTTTTTTATTGAACTGATACCCTAATGTGAAATTGACCGCATGCTGTGGGCGGCGTAATAAATAATTATAGGTGGTGTCGGAAAAATTCTTCCGGCTTTGGGTGGTTTCCTTCCCACCTAAAAAAGTATAGCTTCCGGAAAGAGTTAATTTTTCCGTAGGCTGCGCGGTGAATTCATATTCTACACCATGTACTTTTTGTTTTACAAAGTTGAAGTACACAAAACTGTTATAATCAAAATCCAACCCATTGTCAATGTCCCGATAGAAGTAAACGATCCGGTTGCTCCATTTTTTTCCGGTATGCTGAATACCCAATTCATAGTTGATGGAACGTTCGGGATTTAAGGAAGGGGTACCGCTGAATACATCAAACAGTTGATAGATGGTCGGGGCCTTAAAACCCGAGGCCACACTGCCAAAAGCCCTGAAATGCGCATTGATGCGATAGGATGGATTGATGGTGAATGTACTGTTACCGCCGTATTTGGAATGACTGTTCAGTCGCCCTCCTAATTCAATATTCAGGTCCTCATTCAGAAAATGAAGAAACAAGGAAGCATATCCGGATACCTGATTCATCGATGTATCATTGAACTGGCTGAGGTAGGGCCCAAACCCACTGACGGAATAATAGTACTGGCTCATGTTTCCCCAACGATAATCGGTGCCGGCCAGTAAGCTGGCGAATTTATTCAACCGGATATTTCCAAAGAATTCGGCAAACTGCGTGCGGCCATCATACCGGTTGTCTTCAAACAAGGTAAAACCAGGCGTATGTAAACTATCATTAAGATAAATGCGGGATAGCTCGCCATACTGATAATTACCCACCAGGGTCACGCGTCCTTTTTGATACCGGAGGTTCACGCCGCTGGTGATATTCTTATTACGGATCCAATAATCCCGGTCATCGGCAAATACCCCGGCATCTACATCGGATTGGTAACGGCTGTATTGTACAAAAGGACGAATGGAAAAGCCGGTACCCGATTCATATTGCAGCGAGGCATTGGCCGTATGGCCATCGTAGCCATCCCTTTCCAATCCGCTATTTCCATTTTGAGTGGTGGCGGAAGAGAACCCATCGGTTGAATAATTCGAGAACCGGGCAATGTACTGAAACTTGCCCGCCTTTCCATATCCCTGAAACTGATTGCGGATACTGTTACGGTTACCCACGCTATTGGTTGTTTTAAAACCAAAAGGGGTCTTGAGATCTTTTTTAATGGTAATGATATTGATCACGCCTGCAATGGCATCACTGCCATAGAGTGTGGATTGTGCGCCCTTGCAGATCTCGATCCGCTCTGCATCCTGAATGGAGAAATGGTTGAGGTCAAAATCATTGGTAATGGTAGAAGGATCATTTACCGGAATACCATCCACCAGGATCAGGGCCCGGCCATTGGAAGCACCACGGAGAAAAAGAGTTTGCACACTGCCTGGATTGTTCAAAGAGCCATTGACAACCACACCAGCCTGTTCATTCAGTACCTGGGCCAAGGATTTGCCGGCACTTTTTTCCAGTTGTTCTTTGGTAATGACTGTGATGACCTTGCCCGTAGCACTTTGTTTTTGGGGCGTCTTGGAAGCGGTGACCACCACTTCATCCAGGTTGAGAATGGAGCTGTCTTGTTGCGCGAGAAGCGGACTGCCGATGGCGATCAGGGCAGTCACGGCAAAAAATTTTCTTTTCATTTTTAGAAAAAATTTTTTTGTGACTGCTTCCGGAAACTAAAAGAGTAAGAAATATAAATGTCCCTCGACTTTTACATCTCCTGCTTTTCACCCGAAAGCAAATAAGTATTGCTGATCTGGCAGGTCTTCTGGCTTGTCCCGGTCCAACCGCCTTCCCGACACGCTGGAGGCGTGCAGTGGCTTTGTGACTGGACCGCATAAGCGGGACTTACAGCTACGGGGATAGCACCGGATTTACACCGGTTTCCCTTTTCATCCTCGTTGGAGGAACCAGGTCGGTGCAAATGTAGAGAGAGAAAATGGGTTTATTTCAAAAGTTTTCAACAATGTTGGGTTTTGCGCATGGGCGCGCAAGGGATTTACCGCAGAGAACAAGAGGACGCGGAGTTACGCAGAGAAAGGATTTAGTTATTAACTATTTAATTTATCAATGGCGTACTTATGCGTCATGGCGACTAAGCGGTAAAAACTCTGCGAAACTCCGCGCCCTCTTGTTCTCTGCCGTGAATCTCTCTCGTCTTTGAGTCTTAGCGGTTAAGCATCACGCCGACAAACAGATTTCTTCCATACGCCACATTAAAATACCTCCCACCAGCCGCATTAATATCATTTCCCAAGCTGTAGTTCTCATTCAATAAGTTATCACCTCCCACATACAGATCAAAGTTCCATTTTTTCTTCTTGCTTGTTTTCCAACCCATACGCCCTCCTATAATTTCATAGGGAGAAGCTACAGCCGTATTCGCATCATTCAAATAGATCTTCGATGCTGCATAAAAATTCAGAGAGAGATATAAACCATTTTTTAGAATTACATATGCCAGCATCGAATAAGCTTGCGAAGGAACAGAGGGAACTGTTTTCCCGGTAAAGTCATCACTGCCCCGGATAAAAGAACCGTAACGGAAATGGTGGTAGGTGAATGCCCCTTGTAGGTCCAGGTAATCAATCAAAGACCGTTTTGGAAAAAAGAGTAAATGCCGCAGGCTGGATTCAATCCCCCGCTGATTGACCTTACCGGCATTGATGAAATAATCTGCGCCTGAAATATCGCGCCGCTGTACAAGGGCTTTATTTAAGGTAAAAGAAAAAGCGGTGATCGTAACATCAAGTCGTTTTTTAAATAAACGATGCTGCAGGGTCAACTCACGGTTCCAACCATATTCCGCTTCCAGGTCGGTGCTGATAACCCCCGTAGAAGGCAGTAATTCGGAGATGGTAGGAGGGGAAAAACCACGGGAAAGGATAGCCGATATCGAAAGATCGTTGCGGAAGGTCTTTTTCACCGACAAGCGCGGGGCGATCTCATTTTTATACGTGCGATCTGCCTGCCAAACCGGTGTTGCGCTGTACCGGGTAAAACCCACTTTTGTTTTATTTACACTGACACCGGCCAGAAACAACCAGGAATCTTGCATGGAATAATGTGCCTGTGCAAACAGACTATAAGTGGTGTAGGCGATATCGTCGTTGGTCTGCACTGTATCAGGATGACCACCCTGATTACTGAATACCTGGGTATTGAAATATCCTTTTTGAAATTCGGCACCGGTCACAGCCTGAAATTCTCTCCCCTCATTTTTTTTGAGAAAAACAAATACACTCCGCCCGCCCCAACCGGGTTCCTTTCTGCGTTCATAGTTGCGCACCGCCGAATTGCTGACTTCTGCATGTGCCCCATACAAGGTGGTACGGTTGAGCAGGTGGCTGTTGATCTGGTATTCACTGGTAAATCCGGCCGTAAGTGTTTTTTGAAAAATAGCGGCTTTGGCATTGACGGCTGATGGAAAAGCCCCCACTGCCGGACGTGCCGCGCGCGGATCGGCCAGGTATTCGGTATAGGTCAGTCCACCGGGTGTTTGATAATAGAGATCGGAATATAGCAGCGAAGCGCGAATCTGTTGCCGGTCAGAAACGTTCAATTTCGATTCCCAACTGATATTATCCCGGCGCATCCGGCTCTGTGCCCGGTAACCATCGGTTTCATTATGGGAATAGGTCACCTGGTTTTGCGAGACCCAACCCAGTGAATCTCCCAGTTTGCTTTTTCGCCCAAATTGGGCTGAAGCAAAAAGGTTCTGCAAGCCATAGCTTCCGGTCATATATTCCAGTGATACACCCGGCTTCCACCGTTCGAGGCTGCTGACCAGGATAAGACCTCCGGTGCCGGCCCCATACATACTCGCAGCCGGACCTTTATTGACCTCGATAAACGAAAAATTATTAATGGCAAATTGATTGAAATAGGTATTCCCACCGGCATCGGTCACCGGGATATCATTCCAATACACTTTTACATTGCGGACACCAAAGGGCGAACGCAAAGAACTTCCCCGCATATTGATGCGATAACTACCGGGCGATCTTTCCTCCATCCGTACACCGGGAACAGTATTGAATGCGGATACGAGGGAGGTCTTGTTGTTCCAGAGGGCTGGCTGCGGCTCAATGACCCGGATGACGGCAGTAGTCGAATTTCTTTTTGCCCCATGTTGCTCAAAGGCCCGCACGGTTACTTCCTCGAGGGCCTTCACCGAATCCCTTTCTTCCTGTGCCGTTACCATTTTTACGGAAAGACAAAAAGCGATTATTATTCCCGATCTCATTCCTCAAAAATAGACCATTTCCTTTGTGTCCATTGTGTCCATTGTGTCCTTTGTGGTTCTTTGTGTCCTTCGTGTCCTCCTACGCAAGACTTGCCTCACGTACCACAAAGGACACAAAGAACCACGAAGCACACGAAGAGATTTTACCCTATCTTTCACCCATGACTGCCAAGAACAAACTCAACCTGTTTGACATCAGCCTTATTGTTGTTTCCCTCGTCATCGGAATGGGGATCTTTCGCAACCCGGCCTCGGTAGCCGCTACCTCTGGTACCAGCTCCATCTTTTTCTTGCTTTGGATCGCCGGTGGGGTCATTGCACTGTGTGGTGCGCTTACCTATGCGGAGATCGGGCAGCGCCTTCCGGCCATGGGCGGGTATTACAAAGTATTTGCCCAATGTTACCACCCGGCCGTCGGGTTTTCCGTCAATGCCATCATACTCATCAGTAATGCCGCCTCCCTGGGCGTGGTAGCCCTGATCGGCGCCGACTATGTAAGCGACCTTCTATACGGCAAACCCAGTGGGGTATTCTTTAATACCATGGTCGCCATCGTGGCCGTGGCTATGTTTTTTGTGGTCAATTTATTTGGGTTAAAAACAAGCAGCCGTACCCAGAATGTGTTGATCATTGTTAAAGTGGGATTGGTTGTATTGCTTATTGCCAGTGTGCTCAAAGGCGTGGTGATCGAGCCACATGGGTACGAGGAGGGATCTCCCCTTTTTACCCTGGCCGATAAAGATGCCGTATCCCTGTTTCTGATCTCGCTGATACCGGTCTGTTTTGCCTATGGAGGATACCAGCAAACCATCAATTTTGGCAGTGAAGCCAAATCACCCACCAGTATCCCCAAGGGTATCATCATCGGTATCCTGATCGTTATCCTGCTTTATTTATTGATCAATGTGGCCTATACCCAGGTGATCGGTTATGATAAAATGAAAAATGCCTCCGCCATCGGAGCCTTGCTTTGTGAAGCCTGGTTTGGAAAGGCCGGCGGCAAGGTCTTTGACGCGCTGATGTTCATCTCCGTTCTCGCCTATGTAAATATTCTCTTGATGAGCAATCCCCGGGTGATGTATGCTATGAGTGAGGATAAAGTGTTTCCCAAAATATTTTCCTACCGGCATCCCAAAACCGAAGCCCTGGTGGCTGGGCTGGCCACCTTCTCCATTGTCACCATTGTGGTTACTTTTTTTGGAAAAGGGGTGGATAATATTCTCAACTTTACCATGTTTCTCGATAGCATTGGCATGAGCACCTCCGCGGCCACCCTTTTTATCTTAAGAAAAAGAAAAACCAATGAGGCCATGGTCACCGGAACCTGGAACCGGTTCACCCCCATGCTCGCCGCTTTTTTTGTTTTTAGTTATTTTATGATCGCGGTAGGCGTGGTTATTAAAGATGTAAAGGCCGCACTGATCGGTGTAGGCTTGCTCAGCTTATTCCTGGGGATATATTTTATTTTTTATAATAAAAAACATGTCTGAGATGGATATTTCCCAGATCATCAATGAATGGGGGGAGGAAAGAGACCAGTACTTCAATGCCGTTTCCCCACCCATTATCCAAACCAGCAATTTTGCTTTCCGAAAGGTCGAAGACCTGCACCGGGCTTTTGAAGATGAAATGGGGGGTTACCTCTATAGCCGGGGATTGAACCCTACCGTGGATATTCTTCGGAAAAAATTAGCCGCGCTTGATGGGGCCGAGGATTGTCTGGTATTTAATAATGGTGCGGCCGCCATATTTGCGGCTGTCTTGGCAAATGTAAAATCCGGGGATCATATCGTATCTGTCGCTAAACCATATACCTGGGCGCAAAAGATGTTTGACAATATCCTGCCCCGGTTTGGTATTACCACCACCTATGTGGATGGTCGTACAACGACGAATTATTTTGAAGCCACCCAATCCAATACGACCTTTTATTATCTGGAATCTCCCAATAGCTGGGATTTTGCTTTGCAGGATATCCGGTCCATCGCGGCCTTTGCCCGCTCAAAGAATATCATCACCCTTATTGACAATAGCTACTGCACTCCATTGTATCAGCAAACGGCCCCTATGGGGATCGACCTGTCCATGCAAACGGCGACCAAATACATTTCCGGACATAGTGATACCCTGGGTGGAGTACTCTCCGGTTCCCACGCCATGATGAAGAAAATATTTGATAGTGAATACCTCAATATCGGATCGGGGATACAGCCCTTTAATGCCTGGCTACTCATTCGCGGACTGCGTACCCTCCCAACCCGGTTGGAACGAATTTCTGCCAGTACCCGAAAAGTCGTGGAATTTGTCAAAGCCCACCCCCAGGTAGAACGGGTGATCTTCCCCTTTGACCCTGATTTTGACCAGTATGAACTGGCCCGGGCCCAGATGAAGGATGCCTTTGGGTTGTTTACGTTTGTGATGAAGACAAAAAATATGGAGGAGATCGTCCGATTTTGTGAGTCCCTGAAACATATCCTGATGGCCGTAAGCTGGGGCGGGCACGAAAGCCTTGTCATTCCCAAATGTGCAGGTCTGAAACCCGCTGAATTCGATCCGGCCAATCCCGAACACCGGTATATCCGGATGTATGTGGGCCTGGAAGAACCGGACTACCTGATAAAAGACCTCGAACAGGGATTTTCTTCGATCAGATAGGTAATTTTTCTCATCCGTTTGTCACAATTCAGTAATAAGCAAAACCATTTGACCTAAATTTGCCTCATCATGAAAAATTACCTCAAACTGGCTGCTGCCCTGTTGCTTTTTCAATCCATGGCAGCACAGGAAAAATGGGACCTGCGCAAATGCGTGGACTACGCACTGGCCAATAATATTTCGGTAAAAGGACAGGATATCACGGCCCGTATAGCCGAACTGACCTATAAGCAAAGCAATGCCGATCGGATCCCCTCTTTGAATTTTGGTGGCAATGCCGGTTTCCGATTTGGTTTGGCGGAAAACCCCACCACCGGTGTATTTGAAAACAACAATATCTTCAGCTCGGGTGTAGGCCTGCAAAGTCAGGTGACCGTTTTCAATTGGTTTACCCAGAAGAACACCGTAGAAGCCAACCGCATCAGCTATGAGGCAGAGCGGGAGCAGGTTAAAAAAATACAGAATGATATTTCCCTCAATGTGGCCGTAGCTTATCTGCAAGTGCTGCTGGCCCGGGAACAAGCGAATATTGCCAAAGCGCAGGTGGACATTTCCCGTGCGCAATTGAATGACACACGGAAACGCGTGAGCGCCGGATCACTTCCCGAATTGAATGCCGCCGAACTGGAAGCCCAGTTGGCGCGTGACAGTTCTTCCTATATCACGGCGGAAGGAAGTGTACAGGCATTCATCCTTCAATTAAAGGCATTACTGGCGATGGATGCATCCACTCCCTTTGATGTGGCTACACCGCCTGTGGACCAGATTCCATTGGAAGCCCTGGCCGATCTGTTACCTGAAACAGTTTACGCATCTGCCATGGCCAATTTGCCCCAGCAAAAAGTAAATGAACTGCGATTGCTGGCTGCCCGCAAATCAGCTGAAGCGGCTAAAGGAAGGCTCTATCCTTCCATCAGCGCCAGCGGTAGTCTGTATTCCAACTATGTTTCATTTAAAGATGTACCGATATATGACCAGGTGATCACCGGATATACATCTTCCGGGTTACGGGCCAATAACGGCGGTACTTTTTATGATGTGGAAAGACCCATTGTGGTCAATGGCAATACGGTGGTGACCGTGGTCAAACCCGATGCATTTGGCAAACAGATGCGGACCAACTTTGGTCAGGGTATCACCCTCAACCTGAACGTACCGATCTTCAATGGAAAGGCTTCCCGTACCAATTGGGAAAGGGCGAAATTGAATATCCGCCAGTTTGAATTGCAAAAGCAAAATGGCGACCTGCAATTGAAACAGGATATTTATAAAGCGTACAACGACGCCATGATCTCCATGCAAAAGTTCAATGCCGATAAGGTTTCACTTGCTACAGCGCAACGGTCATATGACTATGCCCGGAAGCGGTATGACCTGAACCTGCTTTCTTCTTTTGAACTGGTGACGAGTCAGACCAACCTGCAGCGCGCGCGCTTCCAGGTATTGTACTCGCAATATGATTTTGTATTTAAAATGAAACTGCTGGAATTTTATAAAGGCCAGGGCATCAAATTATAAGTATTTCAAAAATTACAACATGAGCAAAACAGTTAAATGGATATTGATCGGCCTGGGTGCTTTGATCGCGATATTGTTTATAGGGAAATTGATTTCAGGCAAAAAAGAAACAGGGATCAAGGTGTCCGTAGAAAAGGTCGGCAATAAGACCATCGTTGAGTCCGTGAATGCAAGCGGAAAAGTTTATCCCGAAATTGAGGTCAAGATCAGTCCGGATATCTCCGGGGAAGTAGTAGAACTGAATGTGGAAGAAGGGGATAGCGTACGGAAAGGCCAGGTACTTGCCCGTATCTATGCAGATATCTATGCTACACAACGTGACCAGGCCGCAGCTGCCGTCAATCAGCAGGAAGCAGTGGCCGCCAACAGCTCGGCTCAGTTGAATGCCCTGAAGGCTACACTCGACCAGGCAGAACGGACATACAATCGTCAGAAGCAATTACTGGATGATAAGATCATTTCCAAAGCGGAATTTGAACAAGCCGAAAGTGCCTATCAATCAGCGCTGGCCAATTATAATGCAGCGAAAGAAGGCATTCGTGGAAACAAGGCCGGTGTTCAAAGTGCCCAGGCCAGTTTGACCCGGGCCAATAAAGACCTGAGCCGTACAACACTTGTTGCGCCGATGGACGGAGTAATCTCTGCCCTCACTGTGAAAAAAGGTGAACGTGTGGCCGGTAACAGTTTTAATATCGGTACCGAAATGATGCGCGTAGCGGATATGTCGGTGATCGAAGTACGTGTGGATGTAGGAGAAAATGATGTGATCAAAGTTAGCATCGGTGATTCTGCCGATGTGGAAGTGGATGCCTACAATAACCGCAAATTCAAAGGGGTAGTGACGCAGATCGCCAGCAGTGTGAAGAGTACTTCACTGACCAGCGCTACAGATGTTACGAATTATGAAGTGCGGATCCGTCTTGACCCCGCTTCCTACAAAGACCTGATCGATCCCGCCAAACCTCGCCGGTTCCCCTTCCGCCCCGGTATGAATGCCAGTGCAGATATCAAAACCAGCCGGGTTGAAAATGTACTCGCTGTTCCGATCAATGCAGTAGCTACCCGTGTTAAAGGCGGTGATAAAACCATTGATGACAAGAAAAAAGAAGAGAAAAAGAACAATAAACCTGACGAATCAAACGGAGAAGAATCAGAACCTACAGTAGACCTTGATGAACTGGAAGAAGTAGTTTTCATTCTTCAGGCCGATGGTACGGTGAAGAAAACCGTGGTGACCACTGGTATCCAGGACATCAATAATATACAGGTCAAGACCGGACTTAAAGGTGGAGAAGAGGTTGTTTCCGGACCATTTAATGTGGTGAGCAAAACATTGAAAGATGGCGCCAAAGTGACCAAGGTGGACAAGGACAAGTTGTTCGAAACGAAGAATTAGAAATGAATGTTGGAATCATAGGCTCGGGGTCCTGGGCTACCGCGCTTGCCAAATTACTGACCGATAACAGGCATCCCATCCATTGGCTGGTGCGGGGGGAGTCCATGGTGGAGCATATAGCCACCCGAAAACATAACCCGACCTATCTCAGTTCGGTAAATTTTGACACCTCACTGCTTACCCTGCACACGGATATACGGGAGCTGATGGCAGCCACTGATACCGTACTGCTGGCAGTGCCTTCAGCGTATGTCTATTCAACGCTTTCGGTATTAAAGCCGGCCGACTGGGTAGGTAAAACTGTTATTTCAGCTGTAAAAGGCATCCTGCCTGAAAGGAATATCCTCATCAATGAATACCTGAACGATGATTTTCAGGTGGATATCTCCCAGTACTTTACGGTCATGGGGCCCTGTCACGCGGAAGAAGTAGCCTCCGAAAAACTCTCCTATCTCACTTTTTCCGGTAAAGATGAAACCAAGACCGCTGAAATAGCGTCATACTTTAAAACCAGCTACCTCAACACCATTTCCAACAGTGATGTTTATGGAGTGCAGTATGCCGCGGTTTTGAAGAATATTTATGCACTGGGAGCAGGAATGGCGCATGGCCTGGATTATGGTGATAATTTCCTGAGTGTGTTGATCGCTAATTGTGCGGATGAAATGGCGGGTTTTCTTCGCAAAGTGGGTATCCACCATATCGAGGTAGGGATACACGAAGGTGAAGACCCGGTAACCCATAAGAAATCAGCCAACTATGCAGCGAGTGTGTATCTAGGTGATTTGCTGGTAACCTGTTATTCCCTCTACAGCCGTAACCGCAGTTTTGGGAATATGATCGGGAAAGGCTACTCGGTCAAAACAGCGCAGTTGGAAATGAACATGGTAGCAGAAGGATACAACGCCTCGCGTTGTGTGTTTGAAATAAATAAACAGATCGGTGCGGATATGCCGATAGCCCGAACGATTTACGAGATTCTCTGGGAAAATGTTAAAGCGAAAGAAGGGTTTAAACGGGTGGAAGAAGTGCTGGTCTGAAATATAGCTTTAGGCCTTTAGTGGTTAGTTATTCGTTTTTTAGAGTTTGTATCGAACAGGAATTTTAAGAAACAAATGGCAAAAGATGTAAACTACACGCTATAGGCTAACAGCTAAAAGCTAAATAAAATGCCTCTTTCTTTTCACGGTATAGGACCCATGGCCATCTCCCTGATGGTGCTCTCTCTGGTGATCCGGCAGGCCTGGCTTTACTTTCGCCACCGCCATCACTGATCACGAAAGAGATCGCTGGCAATTCCGTCGGCAAAGAGTTTCCCTTTTCGGGTAAGTATCAATCTGGCCCCTTCCTGTCGCAGGGTCTCATCCAATATATACTTCTCGCTGGCTTTGTGTAAATGATCCCGATAATCAGCGGGTATCCTTTCCAGGTCAATTCCTTCAAGCGTCCTCAGCGAGGTCATGATGTATTCATTCAACCGTTGTACCGGAGTCAGGATCTCTTTTTCAAATACCAATTCATCGAAGGCCAGGCCGTTCAGGTACCGGCTGTTATTGGCGATATTCCATTGACTTGATGTGCCATCAAAAGAATGAGCTGAGGGACCAAGGCCCAGGTATTTCTTCCCATCCCAATACGATGAATTATGCCGGCTGCGGAAACCCGGTTTGGCAAAATTGGAGATTTCATAGTGTTCAAATCCCTCCTTTTCCATTCTTTCCATCAATAGCAGAAATTGCCGGGCTTGGCGGTCAGGGTCCACATCCGGGCTCAGGCCTTTTTCTATTTTTTTGTGTAAAAGGGTTTGAGGTTCTACGGTCAGGGCATAGGAGGAGATATGGGGTACACCAAAACCCAGCAGCTGATCCAGATTTTGTTTCCATTTTTCATCGGTCAGATAGGGCGTTCCATAGATCAGGTCGGCTGTGGTATTGGGAAAATAACGCATCACCCATTCCAGGGCCTTCAATGCCTGGTCCGCATTGTGCGCCCGGTTCATCCAACGGAGGTCCTCGTCAAAAAAGGACTGAATTCCGATACTGAGCCGGGTGATGCCTGATCCCTTCCAGGCCTCCAGCATCCCTATTTCAATATCATCCGGGTTGGATTCAAGGGTGATCTCCGCCTCCCCGGACACTGAATGGGTCTGGTGTATCTTTTCAAGGATGGACCGCAGTTCATCCGGATGGAGGAGACTGGGTGTGCCCCCGCCAAAATAGATGGTTTCTATGGGTTCGCCCCCCAGGTAATCACGACGGATATCGATCTCTTTCAATAAAGCGGCGGTTAATTCGTTTTTACGCCGGAGAGAAGTGGTAAAGTGGAAATTGCAATAGTGGCAAGCCTGCCGGCAAAAAGGGATATGAAGATAAATACCTGCCACGTAAGGAGTTCTCTATTTTTGTATCGATGTTCATGGCAAAAGTACGAAAGCATCTAAGGAGTCTTGTAGGGATCCAGTTTTTCCTGGTCCTGGCAAGTTATGCCATGGCCCAGGGCAGCTACCGCCTGGAGATCGTTCCGGTAGATAAACCGCTTTCCTTTTTTACCAATACCCTACGCCTGACCCAGGATTTTCCCGACAGGGATGCCTGTACCCGATATGTAATCGGGCTGCCCGCCCTGATGCAGGAAAAAGGGTATATCACGGCTTCCCTGGATTCTATTTCCTATGATTCTACATTTGCCCGGGTAGTGATCTATGCCGGGAGTATTTATTATTGGAACAAATTGGATACACGCCGGGTGGACCCCGCTTTATTGGATGCTATTGGCTGGAAGGCCTCCGGATTTGAAGGTAAACCGCTTGACATCCAACTCAACCAGGGTTTGCAACAGCGGATGCTCAGTTACCTGGAAAACAATGGTCATCCTTTTGGCCGTATCTATTTTGATAGCATGCAGGTGAATGGCGACAGCCTTTCAGGCCAATTGGTGGTGGATAAGGGCCCTGCTTATAAAATTGACAGCATTCGTCTTTACGGGGGTGCAAAGATTTCTAATTTTTTCCTTCAGCGTTTTCTGGAGATACCCAATGGAAGTTTTTTTGACCGCTCTAAATTGGAACGGATATCCGCCCGATTACTCGAGTTGAATTATGTGGAGGAAATTAAACCTTATGACCTCAGCCTGCTGGGCACAGGTTCGGTACTCAACCTTCATTTGAAACCCAAGAAAAGCAGCCAGATCAATTTTCTGGTGGGTTTTCTTCCCAATAGCGATCAGTTTTCCTCCAAAAGATTACTCGTTACCGGCGAAGCCAATATCCGGCTCAATAATGCATTGGGAAATGGAGAGATCTTTGGCCTCAACTGGCAACAGCTCCAGGTCAAATCTCCCCGGCTCAATATCCTGTTCCGGCAACCCTTTATTTTTAAATCCAACCTGGGTCTCGACCTTGCCTTTGACATGTTTCGCAAGGACAGTTCTTTTCTCAATGTAAATATGCAGTTTGGCGGACGATATGCCCTTACGGCGAATCGAACGGTCAGTCTCTTCTTTCAGCGTTTTCAAACCATCCTGAGCCAGGGTGGCATCAATACAGCCACCATTCTGCAAACAAGACGATTGCCGGATATTGCAGATGTCAGTTCCTCCAATTTGGGATTGGATTATGAATGGAATCAAACAGACTATCGCAACAATCCCCGGAAAGGTTGGGTGGTACAGCTTACGGGTACAGCCGGGACAAAAAAGATCAGAAAGAACAATGAGATTGTGGAATTGAAAGACCCATCTGACCCGGCCTATGATTTTGAGCGTTTATACGATACCGTTAAGCTCAGTTCTTATCAGTTCCGGGTAAAGGCTAATGCTTCGCGGTATTTCCGGCTAAAGGGGCAAAGCGTGATCCGCACCTCCCTAAACGGCGGATGGTTCCAGAGCGGATCCATTTTCCGGAATGAATTGTTTCAGATCGGGGGCTTTAAGCTCTTAAGGGGCTTCGACGAAGAAAGTCAATACCTCTCCGAATACCTGGTGGCCACCCTTGAATACCGCTACCTCATTGGGTTGAACTCTTTTTTTTATGTCTTTACCGACGGCGGTTGGGGCGGCTCAAGGGGAGAGAACAGACAGAAACACCGTTATTTTAGTACCGGTCTGGGTCTGGCCTTTGAAACCAAGGCCGGGGTATTCAATCTGGCCTGGGCGGTAGGCAAAAGGGACGATACCCGGATCAACCTCCAGCAATCCAAAGTCCATGTCGGTTTTGTAAGTTATTTCTAGCGCTAAGATTTATCTACTTTTGCCGCAACATGATGAGGCCCTATTTTCTTTTATTCCTGTTTATTTGGTTTTCCCGGTCCGTATCCGCGCAGGGCCCAGACAGTCTTTCTGTCCCACCCGATACGGTCAGGACCGTTGTCATACCACCGGTGATAATAGATACCACCAGTGCAAAGCTCGACTCCATCCGGATCGCCGATAGTCTTGCCCAGGTGAAATACCTGAATGACTCGATCGCCAAGGCCAGGGCTGTTCCTCCGCCACCGCCACGCAAGGATCCCCCCAAACGGGATTTTCAGGGGAAAGAGATCTTTTTCTATGTGCTGGTAGTGCTCATTTTATTTCTTGGGATATTAAAGAAATTGTTCCCCAAATATTTTGCTGACCTGTTCCGCATATTTTTTCAACGTACCCTAAAGCAAAGACAATTGTATGAGCAATTGGTGCAGACCCCCTTGCCATCGTTGTTGCTGAACATCTTCTTTCTCGTTGTCGGAGGTTTGTATATTAGTTTCCTGCTTAACTATTATAATCTGGAAAAAGTAGATAATTTCTGGATACAAGCCCTGTATGCTACCGGGGGGCTTTGTGCTATTTATTTAGGAAAATACGCGACCCTCAAGTTTTCTGGCTGGTTATTCCAGCTTACTGATCCTGCGGATGATTATTCCTTTATTGTATTTATGATCAATAAGATGATCGGGATGTTTTTGCTTCCCTGTCTCGTATTGATCTTTCTGGCTGGTTCGTCCCTGGCCCAATTTGCACTCTATTTTTCCTTTGTGGGACTGACACTGGCCTGGCTTTATCGAATTGTTTTAACCTTTCAATTATCACGTAACCGGGTTAAAGTCAATCTATTCCATTTCCTGTTATACATATTCGGATTTGAGATCATTCCCCTTGTCTTGATCTACAAGCTGTTATTGCTTGTTATTTAAAAGAAGTCGTTAACTTTGCAAAACTTTTGAGCTGAGCCTTATGACAAATAAAAGGGATGCCATCATCAAACCCAAAGGAAAAGTGAAGAGGATTCTGATTACCCAACCAAGGCCAGAAAGCGAAAAATCGCCCTATTTCGAGCTGTCCAGGAAGTATAAAGTTGCGCTTGACTTCCATCCGCTAATCCGGTTGGTACCTATACCGGCCAAGGAATTCCGCAAACAAAAGATTGATATCGTCAACTATACCGGGGTGATCTTCACCAGCCGGAATGCGATTGATCATTTTTTCCGCACCTGCGAAGAAATGAAAGTGAATGTGTCACAGGATACAAAGTATTTCTGTATCACAGAAGCGGTGGCACTCTATCTGCAGAAGTTTATTCTTTACCGCAAACGTAAAGTGTTTTATGGCGCCGATGGTTCCAACAGGAGCCTGTTTGATGCCATCAACAAACATAAGGCCAACGAGAAATTCCTGTATGTATGTTCCGAGAATCAGCAGGACAATGATATCTGCAATTGGCTCAAAGAGAATAATTGTGAATATTCACTCGCCTTCATGTACCGCACCGAAAGCAATGATGTCAAGGATATTCTGGTAAAGAATTCCTATGATGTCATCTGTCTCTTTACTCCCAGCGGTGTAAAAAGCCTTTTTGATAATATGCCGGGATTCCGTCAGAACGGAACCATACTGGGTGCTTTTGGTAGCAATACCACCAAAGCCCTGGAAGAAGCAGGCATGAAGATCGGTATTCAGGCACCACGTCCTCAGGTACCGAGTATGGTAGCTGCGCTGGAGGTTTTTTTGAATAGTCAGGGGTGAGGACAGATGACTGGAAAGGATGTTGGATGTTGGATGACGGAGGACAGATGACGGGAAAGGATGTTGGATGTTGGATGACGGAGGACAGATGACAGATGACGGAGTTTCTGCAATTGACCATTTCTTTGCCCCGGAGGGGGTCGCCGGTTAATCATTCAATTTTAATTTCCGGTCGATCAAATATTACTGATTAAATCATTGCATTATTAGGAGGCTCCTCCGGAGCCTTTGGGAAATACAAATAATTCGGGGCTACAGATGGGGTGCCCCTCCGGGGCAAAGGAATGGTCAATTGTAGAAACTCTGTCAACTGTCATCTGTCATCTGTCCTCCGTCATCCAACATCCAACATCCAACATCCAACATCCTTTCCCGTCATCTGTCATCCGTCATCCGTCATCCCTACCTTTGCCCCATGTCCCACACCAATCGTCTCATTCACGAAACAAGTCCTTATTTATTACAACATGCCCATAACCCCGTAGATTGGTATCCCTGGGGTGAAGAGGCGCTTCAAAAAGCAAAGAATGATCAGAAGCCCATACTGGTCAGTATTGGTTATTCTGCCTGTCACTGGTGTCATGTGATGGAACGGGAGAGCTTTGAGAATGAGGAGACCGCGGCGATCATGAACACCCATTTCATCAATATCAAAATTGACCGGGAGGAGAGACCCGATCTCGACCATATTTATATGGATGCCGTACAGGCGATGACCGGGAGTGGGGGATGGCCGCTCAATGTTTTTCTTACCCCGGAGGGAAAACCCTTTTATGGAGGGACCTATTTTCCTCCAAAGCCTGTTCAAAACAGACCCGCATGGCAGGATGTGCTGACGGGAGTGGTACAGGCTTTTTCGGAACGCCGCCACGAGATCGATGCCCAGGCCGAGAACCTGACCGCGCATTTACTCCAATCCAATTCATTTGGGATTCAATCACCCGAAGCCGATAGCATTTACCAAAAGGAAAATGCCCATGCCATGGCGGTCAATATTCTTCGCCAGGCGGATAAGACCTGGGGTGGTTTTGGCCGTGCCCCCAAATTTCCTCAGACCGGAGTGATTCAGTACCTGCTTCGTTATCATCACGAGACAAGGAATGAAGATGCATTAACGCAGGCTTTGCTGAGCCTTGACCGGATGGCCCTTGGAGGTTTATATGATCAAATAGGGGGTGGGTTTACCCGATATTCTACCGATACCGAGTGGCTCGTACCCCATTTTGAAAAAATGCTATACGATAATGCTTTATTGCTTGGGGTATATGCCGAGGCCTTTGCGTTGACCAAAAAGGAGAAATACCGGGAGGTCATAGCCGAGACGGTTCGGTTTGTGGAACGCGAGTTGACCTCCCCCGAAGGAGGGTTTTATTCCGCACTCGATGCCGACAGTGAAGGGGTAGAAGGTAAATATTATACCTTTTCCCGGGAAGAAGTGATCGGCTTGTTGCCGGAAAAGGAGGGAGAGATTTTTTGCCAGTGGTTTGATATTACGGAGGAAGGAAATTGGGAAGGCCGGAATATTCCCTGGGTGGCAAGGGACCGGGTGGCCAAAATGGGGGAAATTCCTGATCTGGGGCGGATCATTGCAGAGGGAAAGGGAAAACTGTTGGCCTACCGCGAAAAAAGGGTCAGGCCACAGTTGGATGACAAGCAGATATTGAGTTGGAATGCGTTGATGGTGACCGGACTTTGCAAAGCCTATGCGGCCACCGGAGAAAAGGACTACCTGCGAATGGCCAGAGCCAATATGGATTTTCAGCTCCGGGTATTTGTACAACCCGACGGGGAGTGGCTCCATACCTATAAATCCGGGCAAGCCCGGTTCCCTGCTTTTCTGGATGATCTTGCCTTTCTTATTGAAGCCTTGATCCAGTTGCAGGAAGTAACGGGTGAAACAGACTATCTCGAGCGGGCCAGGGACCTGACCCAACAGGTAATTGAACAATTCAGTGAACCAGATACCGGTTATTTCTATTATACTCATGTCGGGCAAACCGACGTGATCATCCGGAAAAAAGAGGTATACGACGGCGCCCTGCCTTCGGGGAATTCGGTGATGGCACAAAACCTGATCAAACTCGGTTTGTATTTTGACCGGCCCGAGTGGGGGGAGAGAGGGCGGAGGATAACCACCTCTCTGGGTCAGGCCATCATTAAATATCCAACTTCCTTTGCCCGTTGGGCCTGTATCCTGTTAGAGCAGGTGGCCGGAACCCGGGAGATCGCGGTAGTGGGGGAGAAGGCCGATGACCTGTTTCGGGAGATTTTGGCGCAATACATACCACATAATATTATAATGTATTCAAAAGGGCCAAACAACCATTTCCCGCTTCTGAACGATAAAAAGGGGGAAGAAAATGGTTTGGTATACGTTTGCCACAATTATTCCTGCCTCCGGCCCGTTAGTAACTTAATGGAATTCAGGACAGTTACCCGTGTAAATGAATGGTGAAATTTTGCCCTTTATACAATAAGAAAGTACAAAAGACGTTAGAGTTTTTACCTCGTAAAAGAGCTTTGAATTTAAAAAAATAAATTTTAACCTTGTGAGTCGGTTTTTGTCAAAATCTTATATTTGTCCAATACCCTTTAAGTGTATGAAAATGAAGAACCCTATCTATCTTTTCTTCGCCCTTGTGGCCATGATCCTGTTAAGCAGTTGTGGCATCCTGGGTAAGAAGAAGAAATCCGGGGCCTTGCCAAATGACGGCCAGGTTTACGGAATCGCCCCTGGCAGCAAGTATACGCTACCCCGTCCTCCGGGCATGGTGTATATTCCGCAGGGAACTTTCCATATGGGCCCCAGCGATGAGGATCCTTCCTATTCATTTAGTGCTCGCAACCGTGCCATATCCATCAGTGGATTTTGGATGGATGCAACGGAGATCACCAACAACGAGTATCGCCAGTTTGTATGGTGGGTACGCGACTCGGTGGCTGCGACAGAGCTTAAATACCTGAAACCAGGTAAAGATGGAAAGGAGTATGTGGATTGGGCAAAAATGAAGACCCTCAAATGGAATGACCCCAAGGTATTGGAAGAGTTGGGTCAAACCAAACTGATCCTTCCTCCCGATGACCGCATTTTCGGGAAAATGGAGATCAACCCCAACGAGATCGTTTACCAGGTAGAGCGTTTCGACCTTAAAGAGGCCGCCAAACGTGAAAATGCCGGTATCCCCCGCTCTAAATTCATTGATCGTTATCCTGTACGGGTTTATCCTGATACATTGGTTTGGATCCGCGACTTCGCGTATTCTTATAATGAGCCTATGACAAAACGTTATTTCAGCCACCCCTCCTTTGGAAATTATCCGGTGGTGGGTGTAAACTGGAAACAGGCGGATGCGTTTTGTAACTGGAGAACACTTTACCTCAACACCTTCCTGAATTCTAAAAACAGGGCCCAGGAGTCTGACTTCCGTCTGCCGACAGAAGCACAGTGGGAATATGCCGCACGTGGTGGCCGTTCTCAATCCATGTTCCCCTGGGGTAACTATTATACCCGGAACAAGAAAGGTTGTTTGATGGCCAACTTCAAACCCGGCCGTGGTAACTATCCTGAAGATGGCGGATTCTATACAGTTCGTGCCGACGCTTACTGGCCCAACGATTTCGGTCTGTATAATATGTCAGGTAACGTTGCCGAATGGACCTCCTCGATCTTTTATGAAGGTGGATTTACCTTCCAGCATGATATGAACCCTGATGTGCGTTGGAATGCCAAGGATACAGATTCTCCGCTGATGAAGCGGAAAGTGATCCGCGGCGGAAGCTGGAAAGATGTCAGCTACTACCTTCAAACCGGAACACGCACTTACGAATACCAGGATACAGCTAAATCGTACATTGGTTTCCGCAGTGTGATCGACCTGCCTGCCGCCCCTGAAAAAGGACGCCGTGGCGGATGATCCCCTTGAAACGAATTAAAGTGAGGCCGGGTTATTCCGGCCTCCTTTCTCCAACCGACTAACTTCTTGCAAGTTTTTTGTTTTATAATCTTTTAATTCACCTATTAAACGAGCCCATTATGCTTTTCTTTAAAACCAAAAGAGGAAACGTAGTCCTCAATTTTCTGTTCAGTTTCTTTGCCGCCGTGGTAATTCTTGGCGCCCTGTTCAAGATCCGCCACTGGCCCGCTGCTGATGAAATGATCACCCTCGGTCTCCTTTGCGAAGTAGCCGTGTTCCTGATCATGGCCTTCATGGTGGCCCCTCCTGAAGAACCCCATTGGGAGCGCTATTTCCCCAACATCAACGAGCACCCCGATGTTGAAAGAGCCCGTACCGGCAAGTTCGAAGTAACTCCGCTGGCCCTGGCTGGTAACTCCGGAAACCCCGCTCTGTCGAAACTGGACGATATGCTTTCCGCTGCTGAGATCACACCGACCAACCTCGGTAAACTCGGTGACAACTTTAAAAAACTCGGTGTAACCGTAGATAAGATGGCCGACATCACAGATGTTGTGGCTGCTACCGGTGACTATACTAAAAAGACCAACGAAGCGGCCAATGCCCTGGGTCAAATGAAAGACGCCTACCTCGGCGCTGCCCATAGCATTCAGCACTTCAACAACGCGGCTGAAGGTACCAAGCACTTCCATGAGCAGGTACAGGTACTGACGAAGAACCTGTCTTCCCTGAACACAATCTATGAACTGGAACTGCAGGATACCAACAACCACCTGAAAGCAATGAACAAATTCTATAGCAACCTCACGCAGGCATCTGATGCCATGCAAGGAAGCGTAGATGATGCCAAAAAAGCACACGATCAGATCGCTGTTCTGGCCACCAACCTGGGCCGCCTGAACCAGATCTATGGCAACATGCTCAGCGCTATGCAGGGCCGCGCATAATAACAGATTATAATGGTTTCGTTTAATAGACACGAAATCCGTATCCCGTGAGTTTTTAAACCATAGTCACCATTTAGCTAATCCATCCCGCCACAGGCGGGTAAAAAACAGAACAATATGGCTTTACCTCGTGAGCCGCGGCAGAAGATGATCAACATGATGTACCTGGTGCTGACAGCCTTGTTGGCCCTGAACGTATCATCGGAGATCCTCAACGCTTTCAAGACTGTAAACAACAGCTTGGAAAGCTCTGTCACTACGGTAAATAAATCAACTGAAACCGTCATGGGTTCTCTGCTGGAAAAGACCACCAAGACCGAGTCTGCCGAAAAGGCTAAGGTCTGGTATCCCAAAGCCCAGCAGGTTCAATCCCTGACCAAATCCCTCAATGACTACATTTCAGGTTTGAAATCTGAAATCCTGAAACGTGCCAACTTCGATCCCGCTACCGGTAAGTATAAAGAGGACAACCTCGATATCGCTACCCGTTTGATGGTGGAGAAAGGAGAAGGAAAAACACTGTTCCAGAAACTGACCCAATTCAAAAAAGATATCCTCGCCGTGGATCCCGCCATCGGTAAGGAATTCGCCAACTCGCTACCGATCGATCTGAGTATGCCCCCAACCAAAAACAAAGGCAACAACTCCTGGGAATCTTCATATTTCCGGATGGTGCCTACGGTGGCTGCCCTGACGATCCTGAGCAAATTCCAGAATGACGTAAAAACCTCCGAGAACAAAGTGGTAAGCTATTGCCATGAGCAAGTAGGTAAGGTAGAGGTGCGTTTTGATACGTATACCGCTATCGTTGGACAAAGCTCCAACTACATCATGCCTGGTCAGGAAATCGAAGTAATGGCCGGTGTGGGTGCCTTTAGTAAAGCTGCCCAGCCTACTATCAGCATCAATGGAAGCACGGTTCCCCTGGGAGAAGATGGTGCCGCCCACCTGAAAGTGAATGGTGGTACCCTCGGAAGCCACACGATCCCGGTTCGCATTTCTTATGTTGACCAGGACAACAAGCCGCAGACCATTGAAAAAACGATCACTTATACAGTCGGTCAGGCTAACGCTTCGATCGCCCTGGATAAAATGAACGTACTCTACATCGGTGTGGACAACCCCATTACGATCGCTGCCAGCGGTGGTGGTGATGATAAGGTGATTCCTACTATCACCGGTGCAGGTGGATCGATCAAGAAAATTGGAAATGGTAAATACATTGTTCGCGTTGCCCAACAGTCCGATGATTGCAAGATCTCGGTAAATGTAGATGGCAAACTCGCCGGTGTATCCCAGTTCCGTGTACGCCGTATTCCCGGTGCCGTTGCCACTATCGGTGGTTTCGCTTCCGGTGAGAACATCCCCGCCGGTACCTTCCGTGCCCAGGGTGGTGTGGCTGCCTGGATCAAGGATTTCCCCTTTGACCTGAAGTACACCGTTACCCAGTTCACGATCAGCACCGACAGCGATGAAGGTGATATCGTGGAGGCCGTAGTAACTGGTAATGCTTTCGATGCCAAAGCCAGGGACATCATCAACAGGCATATTAAAGCCGGTAAGACCGTTTATGTAGATGGTATCCGTGCAGTAGGTGAAGATGGTGAAAACAGAAAAATACCTTCGCTGGTATATTATATCAAGTAAGTAATAAAACAGACTACAATGAAGAGGTTCATGATCAAAGGTCTTCTCGCAATCGCCGCCCTGGTAATGGTGGCCACGCAGGCCGATGCCCAACGTACGGGTAAAAAGAAGCCTGCCGCAACCAACCAACCTGCGGGTAACGAGCAGGAAGTAACCAACGCGAGCAATGTGCCCACGTATAATCCGAATATCAATATTCCGATTACCTACGATACGGCCAATGCAACCAGCGGTGCCCCCAAGCCCTCGATGCGGAACGATAACGCGTTTGATAAAAGCGCCGTCAACGACCGCACCCCGTTGCCTTACGAGCACCTGCGTTGGGACGATGCCCTCTATGCCGAAAAGGTATGGCGCGAACTCGACCTCCGGGAAAAAATGAATATGCCCTTCCGCTTTGAATCCGAAAATGATAACGGAAGCCAGCTTTTCGTAGACATCCTGCTGAATGCCGTTCGCAAGGGTGAAGTAACCGCCTTCTCCGATGACCGGTTCACTACTCCTTTGACACTGGATGATGTAAACAAACAAACCGCCGGTGGTTATGATACCGCCGACCAGGTGGATATCAACGACCCGAGCAAGATCATTGCCCGCGTAGTAACCATGAAAACCTTTGATTCCAAAACGGTGCTGAAACTGCGCCTTAAGGAAGAATGGGTATTCGACCGCGAATCCAGCCGCATGTTTGTCCGCATCCTTGGTATCGCCCCCGTTCAGATCCGCTACGCGGAAAATGGACAGGAAAGAGGTACTGTGGTCATGTTCTGGCTCTATTACCCTGACCTGCGCGCCCTGCTGGCTAAAAATGAAGTGTACAACCCCAAGAACATGGGCCTTGGCCGCATGACCTGGGAAGAACTCTTCGAAGCCCGTATGTTCAGCAGCTATATCACCAAGTCCACACTCGACAACCCGTCGAACAAGGTGATCCGTCAGTATATCAAGGATCCGATCCTGGCCTTATTGGAAGGAGATAACATCAAAAACAAGATCTTCGATTACGAACAGAATTTGTGGTCGTATTAATACCGAAAAATACTCGTAAAACTACGATTATGCAGCGCCCCTCCGGCGCTGCATTTTTTTTATAAAAAGTTCATAATGAGCACAATAAAAAAAAATAAAAATACCACGAAATGGGTATAGGAAATCTAAAAATTGGTTGTACTTTTACCTCGGTTTTTCATAGGATATTGGATTTTAAAAACGGGGCTGGATTTCTATCCTGGCCCCATTTTTTTTGCCCTTGGTTTATGGGAATTGATTTGGATTAAGCTGATTGATTTTCAGGATTTTATTTTCATGTTTCCCATTCACTTCCTTCCTTCTTCGAAATGCTTCCTTATCAAAGAAGCTTTTTTCGCCCCTACCAACTCCGTCAGTTTTTCAAGGGATTGTTCCTTTACATTCTTTACCGACCTGAATTGCTTTAGTAACTGGTCGGCCGTGGCTTTACCAATGCCTTTGATACCCTCCAATTCATTCTTGAAAGTGCCCCGGCTGCGTTGATCCCGGTGAAATCCGATTCCAAAACGGTGTACCTCGTCGCGGATACGACGGACCAGCTTAAGTGAAGCGCTGTCATAGGGAAGCTTGAGTGATTCCTGGTCACCGGCAAAGAACAATTCCTCCTCATTTTTGGCCAATCCAACCAGGGTCGAACTTCCCATCAGGCCCAATTCATCCATGGCTTCAATAGCGGCGCTTAGCTGGCCTTTTCCACCGTCAATGATAATCAGCTGAGGGAAAGGCAAACCCTCATTTAAAACGCGTTTATAGCGTCTGTAAACGGCTTCCTTCATGCTCGCAAAATCATCGATCCCTTTTACGGTCTTGATATTAAAGTGGCGGTAGTCTTTTTTGCTGGGGATACCGTCTTTGAAGCAAACCATGGCGGAAACGGTGTAGGCTCCCTGGAAATGGGAGTTATCAAAACACTCAATATGCGCCGGAAAATCGGTGAGTTTAAGGTCTTCCTGTAATTGCAATAACACCGGCTCCATGGAGGCTCCGGGCTGGGTTAGTTGCAGCCTTTGTTTTTTCTTGATCTCCTCAATAAAATAGGCGGCATTCTTCAGGGAGAGGTCAAGCAATTTCTTTTTATCTCCTGCACGCGGAACAGTAATGGTCAATTCCGGTTCCTCCCAGGTGATCGGGAACGGGGCAATGATCTCCTTTGCCCGGCTTTCCAGTTTGGTCCGCAAATGCAGCATAGCCACGGGAAGGATTTCCTCCACGGGCTCATCCAAATGGGTCTCGAGACGGATGGTCTTGGTCTGCACGATCGAACCATTCTGCACCATCAGGTAATTGACATAGGCCACCGGGCCTTCCTTCAAAACAGAGAACACATCAATATCAGATAAGCGGGGGTTGACAATGGTGGATCTGGCCTGATAATTCTCCAGATATTCGATCTTTTTCCGGATCAGGTCGGCTTTTTCAAAGGCCATTTGGGCCGCCAACTCCTTCATATCGGATTTAAAATGCTGGATTACGGGTTGCAGGTTGCCCCGGAGCAGATTGCGTAACTGAACTATACCTGTTTCATAATCTTCCGGGCTTTGTAATCCTTCGCAGGGCCCTTTGCAATTGCCCAGATGGTATTCCAGACAAACCTTGAACTTTCCTTTTTTAATATTCGCTTCTTTAAGGTCCAATGAACAGGTACGCAGTTGTATATTCTGTTTGATCAGCAGGAGCAACTCCCTCACTTTTTGCACCGAGGTATATGGGCCCAAATATTCAGAACCGTCGTCGGTCTTGGTGCGGGTGAGAAATACCCGTGGAAAGGCCTCGTTCTTGATCACGATAAAGGGATAGGTCTTATCGTCCTTCAGATCGATATTAAAACGAGGCTGGAAATTTTTTATCAGGGAATTTTCTAACAACAAGGCATCCTGCTCTGAATTCACAATGGTGAATTCAATGCGATGGATTCGGTTCACCAGTTCATGCGTCTTGTAATTGGCCTGCCTTTTTACAAAATAGGAGCTCACCCTTTTGCGCAGGTTCTTTGCTTTTCCTACATATAAAAGGGAATCGGATGCATCAAAGTATTTATAGATCCCGGGATTAGCCGGGATCGAAGACGCGATTTTTCTAAATTCCTCGGCCGTCATAATTTACTCCTTCTCCTCGAGCGGTCTGTTCCAGACCAGTTCTTTTTGACTTACCCGGTCGGGTTGTCCTGTCTTTTGGACGATGTTCAATACTTTAAAACTCTCATCCGTGGTCCAGAATAGTTTTTGCAAAACAGTACTGTCCTTGTATTCTTTGATGCGGTCAATGAACAAGGTCCTTACCTGGTCATTGCCCGTGGTAGTGGGAATGATGACGACATCCTGTCGTATGATCTCGAGGTTCTTTGATCCGGCTTTGGGATAGTAGGAAAGGATGGCGCGGTTGATCTCCTGTTCAAACCCTTCTCGTTGTTCATATTTGTCGGTGAAACGGCCTTCGGTCAGATCGGGAATGGAGAGGAAGTCGGCAGCCTCCGCGCGGAATTGCTCTCTGGGTATAGAAGTGGTATCAGCGGTGGAGTCGGTAATGGGAATGATCTTTTGAATATTGTACACCGAGGTGTCGACATGTTTTACCTGGCTTTGCAGAAAAGAAAGAACGGGGAAGAAGTCGTTTTTCTTTTTTTCCTTACAGGATAACAGGATCAAGGATAGGGTAGTAAGCAGGAGCATTTTCTTCATACGTCAAATTTAGGCAATCCTTTAAAAACGAATCCCGCCATGTGGCGGGATTCTAGCAGTGAGTATTGGTTGCCTTATCGTTTATTGAGCGACATGCCCAATTTGAGGCCAAAGTCAAACAGGTTTTCGCGTACCGGGTAGGTATCCACAAAGCTGGAGAATACCTGATAGCGCACCTGGGGTCCCACCTGCCACTTGATCTTGCCGGTGGAGTAAGCGATAAAGGTTTCAAAGTCCACGTTGGCATTCCAACGGCGAACCAGTTCAGGGACCTTCACGTAGTTCTTATAATCGGCAGACAGCAAATAAGCGTTCTTACCCAGGAGGTAGGTCGGCTGTAAGGAGCTGGAGATACCGAATTGAGTCTTTTTATTATCCGCAATGATATAGTCTATGCCAAAAGGAATGGACACTTGCAGGTACAGATTCTCGAGCCAGTTGGAATTGGCACCGCCAAAGTTCCTGTAGTTGCTGATCGCGCTGACCGAATTGGGCGGACCGCTTTGTGAATTCAGGGTGATTGTGGCCAGTTCGGTCCGGGAAGAATAAGCACGGATCTCATAACGGGTCACGTTGGATTGGATACCGATGCGGGCACGGATCTTATCAGAAAGTGAATACCGGGCATCAATGCCGATCTCAAATCCAAGATCGGGTTTGTGGTTCACGGCCTCGTTTACGTTTAACAAAGAGGTATAGTTAACTGAACCTACCGGACGGTATTGTTTGTTTTCCGAAAGCTTACGATAACTGACGGTGGGCGCAAAATGAACCTGCCAGCTTAATTTTCTGCGATCAGGTCTCAGGAAAGGAAGGGCAGGATTGGAAACAGCTATCGAATTGGCTGAGGCCAGTTTATTCGGGTTGGGTTTGGTCAGGCTTCCCCGATAAGCGGAAGCGGGATCATTTTGCTGACCAGGCAACAGGAAGAATGATTCCTCCGGTTGTGCCTCTTGCACAAAGTTGTTGGCTACTCCATTGGCGATTGCTTCAATTGGTTCGAAGCTTTCCGGTGTGGAGGCTATGAGTTGATTTAACCCGGCAGAAAGGGCACCTGTAGTTACAGGCGTTTGCTCTTTGCTGGTTGTATGTTTATTTGATTGTACAAAGACGGGTTGGCGGGTCAGGATATCCTGGGTGGTAGTGACCGGTTGGTTGGTCATTTCACCTGCAGGGGTTCCGGCAGCTTGTCCGTTGGTCACCGATTTTCCATTAGCAGCAGGGGCCGAGGCCAGGGAATTATTATCTGCTTTTTTCAGGGAGAAAATCAGGATCATGCAGGTAGTAAGAAAGGAGAACAGGAGGAGCAAAGCCGAAAGGCGGTACCATTTGGACCGCACATGTAAGGAACGGTGAACACCTTTCCATACTTTTTCCGAAGGGTACATCCGGTAACCGTTGGCGTTATCCCGCAAGAACCGTTCGAAGTCGCCGTTATAAGAATTTCTCTCCATAACCAGTCGCTATTAAGGGTAGGATTGGATCTTCAACGGGAATTTCCCGCAGCGATCCAGGATACAGTTGGTTTTGATTTTGACAAGATCTTTTTCCGAACCAGTACATCTTCCAGCATGGCTTTTGCCCTGGTGTACTGTGAACGGCTGGTGCTTTCTTCAATATCGAGCATCTGGGCGATCTCCCGGTGGGAATAACCTTCGATGGCGTACAGGTTAAGAACGGTTCTGTACCCGATCGGTAACATCCTGATACATTCCACAACTTGTTTGGCCTGTATGATGGATGGGATAGATTCTTCCCTGATCTGGACCCCGGTGGCATGGATTATATCCACGCTTTCATTGAACTTCTTGTTCTTCTTCAGGATATTGATACAGGTGTGGACAATGATCCGCCTGATCCATCCTTCAAAAGAGCCCCGGTTCTCAAACGTATGAATCTGGGAGAATACCTTGATAAACCCCTCCTGGAGCATATCCTCGGCGTCCTCTCTGTTATGAGCGAACCGATAGCAGACAGCCAACATACGGGCGCTGTACCGATTGTACAGTTCCCGTTGCGCAGATGCCTCATTTTTCAAACAGCCTCTTAAAATGGCTTCCTCGGTCATAGATCCCGTTTGGTTGCCTGTAATTTAGACATTTTTGAGATACGAATGCTGCATCGGGAATAAGGAATGAGAAATAAAAAATAAGGAATAAGAAAGATAAAATAAGGAATAAAGAAGGGGTGGCAGCCTTCCTTATTCCTTATTTTTCAATGGTTTCCCCTGCTTTTACGCAGTCTTTTCGGCCCCCACCAAAGCCATACACCCGTGATAACCAACAAGAAAAGGCTTAGTCCCATCATGAGCGTATACCCAATCTTGAAGGGCTCGTCCCGGGTCCCGATCAGGCTGTCCACCAGGGAGCCGTCATGGAGGTCCTCGATCCAGTCGCTTCGCCGGATCTCATGTAAAAGAAGCTTGCCGGTCGAACCATCGAGTTGAAGACCATGATAGTGGTTCTTAAAGGTGAATTTTGCCACCCCCTTTTCGGGACGGATATCAATTCGATCTATATCGGGTGATAAATCCGGAGAAATAGCAGCCAGGTATTGCACGGCATTTTTATGCAGGCTGTCAATGGGCAACCAGTCTGACAGTTGTCTGGAACTACCTTTTTGGGTAGGTGCTAATAACCCGGTGTTCTTTTTTATACCCAACAAAAGCCCGGTTACAGAAATGATCAGGAAGAATACAAAAAGGACGATCGCCACTTTTCGGTGTAGCCATCTGAATCTCCGGAGTAACCGGGCTTGTTGTTGAGTTGACATGGATCGCTTTATTAAAATAAAATTTACCAATTATACCTTACTGCCAGTACAAAGTTTCGTCCCGGTGCAGAAAAGCCTGAAGCAAAGTACCGGTAATTCCGGTCCGTCAGATTTTCTACAGCCAATTGCACCAGAAAATGACGTGTGATATTTACTAGTCCACGCCAGTTCAGTGTCACCCAGGAAGGCATTCCTTCGGGAGTAGCATACTGTTGGTTATCTTCTCCATCGGGATTATAATCCTGTGCTTTTTTCCAGCCGTTGAAGAGCACAAAGAACTCGGTCGAAACCCGGCCCTGGTTATAGGTTAAATTGGTTCGCCCATATACAGGCGGGATATGATCCTGAGGTATCTTGTCTCCCTGCTCATTTTTAAATCTGCCATAGGTATAGGTGATGGTACCTGCCCAGCTCAGGTGTGGCGTAATATCTACACCCAACTGGATATTGTAACCGTATGAGTTGGCTTTTTTTACATTCCGGTTTGCATACACGGCACTCATGATACCATTGTAAAGTATGGAATCCTGACCGTTCAATTGATAAGGGGCGAGTCCGATCGCGTTTCGAAACCAGGTGTAAAAGCCATTCACTTCTATACGGACCTTTTCCGCTACCACCTGTGAAATACTCAGGTCGGCGGTATAACTGTATTCGGCCTTGATGTCCGCATTGGGTACAATCACCCGTTGAAGAGAGGAACTCGATTCGAATACTCGGGCGAGATCATCAATGTTCGGGTTGCGAAAACCAGAGGAAATTCCACCAGCCACCCGGAAAGTATTCGAAGGAAGATAGACCAGACCCAGGTTACCGGTAACGGACAGTGTGTTTTGTTGGATATCTGTAACAGGAAGGTTGAAAAAAGAATTATCAACTATGGTAGAATGAAGGTTTACCATTTGCAGACGCAATCCATCATTGAGCACCAGCTTGCCATCTTTCATTTTTTTCAGGTGTTGACCAAAAACACCAAGATAATTCATGTTATTCTCCCCGTTCGGATAACGCGTGTCAAGTTTGGTTTTCACACCGGTAGTTAAATTCGTACGATCGGCCACTGATTTCAGGTCATTGAACTGGCCATCGAAGCCCACCGTGAGTTCGTCTGTTTTCCATTTTTTTCGGCTATCAAGGGTGAAGCCCCAGATTCTGAGTTTTTCTCGACGGCTGTCAAACCTATCATATCGGCGATATTCCCTCTGTTGCCGGCTTTCTTCGATATCCTGATAATGAATATTCAACCGGACGATATCAAAGGCGGAGGCCGGTTTCCAATTCAATTCATAAGCACCCAGGTAACGTGTTTGTGGACCATAGAACCACTCCGCAAAGCGCAGGGTAGTACCAATGCTTCCGCCAAAATTACGGAGGTCCTGAAGCCGGTCGTACCGGGGAATATTGGTTGAATTGGAATGCTGCAGGTTGAGCGAATGGGTGATCCGTTCATTTTGTTTAAAAAGAAATTTCTGTGTGATATCCCATTGCTGGTACCCGGAGAATTTCTGGATCCGGTCGTCTTTGCTGGTAACGACAGAGTCAATGCCATTGACAGAAGTGATGTACTTTGAACGGCGGCCAAAATCGGGGTACTTATCTGTATAGTGATCCCCCATCCGCATATCGCCAAAATAGCTATAGGTATAGGACTGTAACCAGGCGAACCTGCCACCACCGATACTTACATCACCATGCACGGTTTTTTCATTATTGACCGAACTGCCTCGGGCAAACACCGTTCCGGTACTGATAACCTTTCCATTCAAGGATAACCTGGGTGATTTGGTGCGAAGGTGGACAACACCTCCCAGCGCATCACTTCCGTATAATGTTGAACCAGGGCCATATAATACCTCTACCCGCTCCAGCATATTCGGGTCTACAGTGATCACATTTTGTAAATGCCCCGCCCGGTAAATGGCATTATTCATCCGTATGCCATCGATCACCAACAGCACCCTGCTGGCCTCAAAACCCCGGAGTACAGGACTGCTGCCGCCCTGTTGACTTTTTTGTACAAATACCTGTCCGGTACCACTCAGTAAATCACCCGTGTTCTGGGCATTGGCCTTGGTGATCTGTTGCGCCGTGATGACATCGATCCGTTGATTGACATTCTTTTTTTTCTCTTCAAATTTATTGGCTGAGATCACTACCTCAGAGAGCGTTTTTTGATCAAGAGTATCCTGTTGGGCATATACAGACAAACTGAATGTACATGCCAGTACAGGCAATATTTTTTTATGCATATACTGCGTTGCGTTAGTTTGAAATAAAATGGGTTGCTTAGGAAAAATCCGCAACGGTCTGAGGGGGAGGGGTAAGCTGATCCAAAACGGGTGATTGGATCCGTAAAGTGAGATATGCCGGGTATATACAGGAATGGTTAATAAAGTGCGTTTCTGCAGCCGATGCTTCCGGTGTAATAGCGGTCAGGGAAAAAATGGATTGCAGCAACTGAGTCTGGCTATCCTTGCTCCGGTCATGATGGCCCTGGTGGTTCTTGACCAAACTGGTCTCCTCCTTATCAAAGAGTCCGGTGAAAGTATAGACTCCATTCTCTAATTTCCTGGTGCTGATATCAAACATATAACCATCCACCAGGATCTCGTGTTTGTCCATCCAAACGACATCATCCGCTTTCAGCGTAATGGTAAGTAATTGGTCCCTGCCCAGTTTGTCCCTCATTTTCCAGTGAATCATCTGTTCCTTTACTACTACGGTAATGGCGTAGGAGAGGGGTGCCAGTACAACCAGCAGGAAAAGAAAGGCGACAGATCGTTTTGGCAGGGTCAAGGGTATCTGGTAAAATAATAGGAACGAAATTAGCCTTTTCGAATGAGGCTGTCAATGGGATACTGTGTCTTCAGCGTATCCATCACCGCATTGGCCCAATCAATGAGCTTGTTTTTTTCGGCTTCGGTGAGTATCGCATCCTTGTGTGTCCATGTATAGGAAGGTAAAGGCATCTCACCTTCTTTAACCTGCTCGATTACTTCCTCCATTTTGTGGTACATGTAGCGGGGGCGCTTATTGGTATATTCAGAGAAGTTCAGGTGTTTCTTGCCGTCTTTTACATGATTGTCCAACCACCAGGCCACCGGCTGCACATTTGAATACCAGGGATACCTGGTATTGTTGGTATGACAATCGTTACAGGCTTTATTGAGGATAGTGGCTACATCCTCTGGAATGGCATACTTGGTGGCAATGTGTGAGGTGGGGATGCCTTCTTGTTGATTCTTTTTCGGACGGAAGAACTGGATCACGACCAGCGCGATCAGAAGAAACACGAGAATTTTCTTAAACATATACTTAATTTATCGGATATCAAGATACGAGTTATTTCCTTCATTGTGTTCTTCGTGTCTTCTTTGTGTTCTTCGTGTCCTTCTACGCAAGACTGGCGTAGGAGGACACGAAGAACACAAAGAAGACACATAGGGCACTAAGGACACTAAGTTATGGGTGGGCGAGTATGTCGCCGGTCATTTCCGGAGGTACGGGCAGTCCCATGAACCCCAGGATGGTCGGTGCGATATCGCCCAACTTTCCGGCTTTAACCGGACCTCTCCATTCTTTATCGATCAGGAAAAGCGGAACGGGGTTGAGTGTATGCGCCGTATTGGGCGAACCATCTTCATTGATCATGTAATCGGAATTGCCATGGTCGGCCGTGAGAAAAACCATGTAGCCATTGTTCAGACAGGCGGTGACCACCTTGTCTACACATTGGTCTACTGTTTCCACGGCTTTGATCGCTGCTTCCCAAATACCGGTATGACCAACCATGTCGGCATTGGCATAATTCAGGCAAATAAAGTCAGCCGTTTGTCCATTGATCTCCGGGAGCAGAGCCTCGGTCAATTCAAAGGCACTCATTTCCGGTTTAAGGTCGTAGGTGGCCACTTTTGGAGAGGGGGCCATGATTCTTTTTTCCCCTTCAAAGGGTACTTCGCGGCCACCGCTAAAGAAAAAGGTGACATGGGGATACTTCTCTGTTTCCGCGATACGGATCTGCTTTTTCCCATTTTTCTCCAATACGGCTCCGATCGTATTATTAAGATTATCGTTTTCAAATACCACATGGACATTTTTGAATGTCTTGTCATATTCGGTCATCGTGGTATAATGCAGATCCAGTTTGTGCATCTGGTGATCGGGGAAATCTGTTTGGCTCAAAACCTGTGTGATCTCGCGGCAACGGTCTGTACGGAAATTGAAACAGATCACGGCATCACCCGATTGGATGGTAGCCAACGGTTTTTGATCCTCGGCAATGATGACGGTTGGTTTGATGAATTCATCGGTGATGTCCTGCGCATAAGCGTGTTCCACCGCGGCGATGGCATCTGTATCTTTTACTCCAATTCCGTTTACCAGTGCGTCATAAGCCAGTTTTACTCTTTCCCAACGTTTATCCCGGTCCATGGCATAATACCGTCCGCTCACGGTGGCGATCTTTCCCACGGATTGGTTGAGGTGAAGCTGTAATTCTTTGATAAAACCCAGACCGCTCTTGGGATCACAGTCCCGGCCATCCGTAAAAGCGTGTATATAGACCTCGGTCAACCCTTCCGCTTTGCACACATCGATGAGGGCCTTGAGGTGGTTGATATGCGAGTGGACACCACCATCGCTCACCAGGCCGATCAGGTGAAGTGCTTTCTTATTGTCACGCGCATAATGAATGGCGGCAAGCATGGTATTATTTCTGGCAAATTCACCTTCGCGGATGGCCACATTGATCCGTTGTAATTCCTGGTAAACGATCCGGCCGGCGCCAAGATTGAGGTGCCCCACTTCTGAATTACCCATTTGCCCATCGGGCAAACCCACCAATTCTCCACAGGTGGTCAGGGTGGTGTTGGGGTATTTACTATACAGGGAACTGACAAAAGGGGTCTTTGCGTGCTGGATGGCATCGGCCGATTTGACCTTTCCAAGTCCCCATCCATCCATGATGATCAATGCAACTTTTTTACCGTTATTCATATCTAATGGTAAGTTATGCGAAATGCGCTCATTATCAATAGAAAATTCAGTGCAAAGCTAATTCATTTTGGGTTTATGCTATGAAAACAGCTTGATATTTAGTATTTTAGTTTCCCCATACGCCCCTTTTTTAGTATGGCATGTTTTTCGATTAAATCCTTATGAAAACCATCAGAACATGAAAAAAATACCTTTAGTTGGTGTAGTGCTGCTCTTTACGCTCAGCTCTTTTACCCTTCAAAGTGGAATAGAGAGTGTGATCGGCGCGTTGAAATCTGGAAACAGTTCCAACCTGGCCCGGTATTTTGATGCCTATGTGGATATCACCATGCCCGACAAAAGCAACAGTTACAGCAAAAGTCAGGCAGAATTGATCCTGAAAGATTTCTTTGCCACAACCGGGGTCAAAACCTTTGAGGTAAAGCACAAAGGGGAGAGTGATGGAAACAACAGTCAGTATTGCATCGGTACGCTCCAAACAAAGAGCGGAAATTACCGGGTGAATGTGTTCATGAAGAATAAGAATGACAAGATGCTGATCCAGGAATTAAGGATACAGCAACAGTAATAAACAGAAGAGTAATTTTTTAATCGCCCCGTGCCAATCGCGCGGGGCGATCCTTTTTTGATAGCTTTGCGCCATGAGTTCCTTTGATTCATCCTTGATCCATTTGGTGGTCTCCGCCCTCGCGGAAGATGTTGGGGAAGGGGATCACTCCACCCTGAGTTGTATTTCCCCTTTAGCCCGGGGAAAGGCGGTGCTCAAGATCAAGCAGGAAGGCATCCTGGCCGGTATGGCAGTAGCCGAAAAGATATTTCAGTATCATGATCCCCAATCGGTTTTTCACCCGTATAAAAAGGACGGGGAGGCGATGCAGCCCGGGGAAAAAGCCTTTGAGGTGGAAGCTTCTGTACACAGCATTCTTTCCTGTGAGCGACTGGTATTGAATTGCATGCAACGAATGAGTGGGATCGCGACGCTCACCCGGGAATACGTACAGAAACTGGAGGGTTACCACACCAGGGTACTCGATACCCGTAAAACCACTCCGAATTTCAGGTTATTGGAAAAAGAAGCCGTCCGGATCGGAGGGGGTGTAAACCACCGCTTTGGGCTTTATGATATGATCATGCTGAAGGATAATCACATTGATTATGCCGGGGGAATTGAAGCGGCCATTGAGAAGGCGCATGCCTATGTACATAATTCGGGTAAAGACCTGAAGATCGAGGTGGAAACACGCTCTCTGGAGGATGTAAAAAAAGTTGTGGCCGTAGGGAAGGGCAAGGTATTTCGGATCATGCTGGATAATTTCACTCCCGAGAAGATCCGCGAGGCGCTTGGGGTTATCCAGGGAGATTTTGAAACAGAGGCCAGCGGCGGGATCAATCTGGAGAATATTACAACCTATGCCGCCACCGGGGTTGATTATGTGAGTGTGGGGGCATTGATCCATCAGGCCAAAAGTCTGGACCTGAGTTTAAAAGCAATTGTCGTATAACCATCTGTGTATTTCCTGTTTTCCGTGAGAAAATTGGCTCACGGAATACACAGCATTCACGGAAAATGAAAAATGCATGGGGAAGAAAAATAAACCAGATGCCAGGGGCTTTGTGTATAGCACGGATCCAGGTTTTTCTTTTGAAGAAGAAAAACCGGATTTGGAAACCCTTGTGCCTGCACAGCAAAAATTGCGTATTCGCCTTGAAACCAAGCACCGCGCCGGCAAAGCGGTCACCGTCATCACCGGGTTTGTGGGAAAGGCGGATGACCTGGAAGAACTGGGAAAGAAATTAAAGAACCATTGTGGCACCGGTGGTTCTGCTAAAGACGGTGAAATTATTATTCAGGGCGATCAGCGTCCAAAGGTTATTCAGTGGTTGCAGAAGAATGGATATACCCAAAGCAGGTAGATCAGATACCCGCAAAAAAAAATCCCGCTGAGGCGGGACTTCTTTAGGATATTGCATAGGGGAAATCTCATTCGAGCGTTACCCTATTGGTTCTCAGATCGTTATCAGACCTTTACTATATGGTGTTCTTCAAAGGAAATCAACGGCTTTTAGAAAACGGGGTTAGCGCCGGCTGTGTTTGTTATTTCTTAGCCAATAATATGCCAATCCCTGTTTTTGGGGAAAAAGTCGATGTATTCTTGATCAAACACAAGTAAAAAATTTACTGACCCTGTGCCAGGCTATATGCTTTCTTGCCATCCCACTGATTGAGCAATTCAAATGAGCAGATCTTGAAGTTCCCGCTCATGCTTACATACAATCCGATGACATCTTGTTGAAACAGGGGTTCCCCGTCAATGCTTTCAAAGCGCGCATTGTATTGGTTAACGAGGTTGGTATAGAGTGAACCTGTGGGCCAAACCTGTGTGCCCCGGTTGCTAATGCTGATCAATTTGAATTTAACACCGGCATGCCGCAGGCATTTGGCGGCAATGACCTCGGGTTGTTCGTCACTTTCAATAAACAGGTCAACTCCAACAATATGTTCGGGTGTTTTTTCTTTTGAAACCATCATGGAATTTTTATCCAGTTTCAACGGGGTAGGGGTACCCGGCATATTGGCGATCACCTCCCGGGGCATAACTTTTGGTTTCTTGCCCAGGTTACCAATGATGGCGTCTGCAAATTGGGTGGTATTGACAGGCGGTATGCTTTTGTCTCCAAAATCTCCCGTATGCACCCCGCTTTCCAGGGTATAAAGCAAGGCATTCTCGATGACGGCAGCATTTTCGGTCAGGCCAACATGGTGCAACATAGCGATACCACTCAACAGCAAAGCAGTGGGGTTGGCGATATTCTTTCCGGCGATATCCGGGGCAGTTCCGTGTACGGCCTCAAAGATGCAGATATGGTCGCCGATATTTGCGGAGGGGGCAAAGCCAAGTCCACCCACTAATCCTGCGCAAAGATCAGATACGATATCACCCTGCAGATTGGTCAGCACGACGACATCAAAATTGTCGGGTCTTGTAACCAGTTTCATACAGAGGTCATCCACGATCACATCATCTGCCTTGATGCCCGGGTAATCTTTGGCCACTTCGTAAAATATTTCCAGAAAAAGTCCATCGGTGATCTTCATGATATTGGCCTTATGTCCGCAGGTGATCCGGCGCGCATTCTTTTTCCGGGCCATTTCAAAGGCATATTTGATCACTTGTTCCGATCCGGGTCGGGTGATAAAGCGACGGCTCAGGGCCACATCATGCGTAAGCATATGTTCGATCCCACCATACGTATCTTCAATATTCTCCCTGACCACTGTGATGTCAATCGGGATTCCGGCCTTGGAGAAAACTGTATCCACGCCATGCAGGGTTTGAAAAACCCTTTTATTGGCATAGGTGTTCCAGGTCTTGCGGGCAGTAACATTGATACTTTTTACACCCTTACCTTTTGGCGTTTCCATGGGTCCTTTGAACAACATCCCCAGTTTCTCGATCGTATCGCGGGCTTCCTCGGTCATACCGTTCGAAAATCCCTTGTCAAATACCCATTTCCCCATATCTACGAATTCATATTCCAGGGGTACTTTATTGGCGTCAAAAATGCGGAGTACGGCGTCCATGATCTCCGGTCCGATCCCATCTCCCTTGGCTACGGCTATTTTCATACAATACTTATTAACAATTTTGATTATAAAGGGCAAATCCGGGGTCAAAATTAGGGGTTGTCGATAAAATTCCGAGTATAATAGACAGAAGGGTGAAAACCCTATTATTTTTTATATTTTTACACAAAGCCATACTTATGGTAAGCAAAATATCAGAAGGGGTGGAGATTTGTGTGGAGACTTTTTATCAGGCAGATTACAGCAACCCGATCCAATCGGAGTTCATGTTTGCTTACCGCATTTCCATGGAGAATCACAACACTTTCCCCGTTAAACTACACCGTCGCCACTGGCATATCTTCGATAGTAATGGCAGCTACCGCGAGGTGGAAGGAGAGGGTGTAGTGGGTGTACAACCTCAACTTCAGCCAGGTGAAAAATACTCGTATGTGAGTGGGTGCAATCTTCGCACTGAAATGGGCCGCATGAGTGGAACCTACCAAATGGAGAATGTCAATACCGGACAGTTTTTTGACGTGAATATCCCGGCTTTTGAAATGATTGTTCCGTTTAAGGGGAATTGAAGTGTTTGAGGGATGTCATCCGTCATCTATCCTCCACCCCCCCTTACTTCGGCTTATACTTCGCCTCTTCCAGCAACTTCCTTGCATCCATCTTTAAGATATCACGCAAATCTGTTTTGTGGTCTGCGGCATATTTCTTCACGATCTGCCACCCGATCCATTGTCCGATATTTCCCGGGGAGGCTTCAGGCATACCCTGGGTAAAGGGCGATTCGCCGATATAGGTTTGTATCACTATCGGATCAATGGAATTGAGGTTTTCGTTTTGGGTGAGGTAGCTCCATATATTCCCTTCATTTTGCTCGCACCAGGCCAGTTGTTTCAGGGTATACCCAGTAATAATTGAATCCTCGGTCTTGGGAAGTAATTTATCAAGCAGGTACCAACGTTTCCCTTTTTCCACCACCTGTTCGATCAGGGGGCGGCCGACGGTGCTGTCGGGAATCAATTCGCCCAACGCTGCATTGAGACAGCTAACCGGAATGTATTGAGGTTCGAAACGACGAGAAATGTATTTAGGAAACAATTGTTGTTCGTCGAGTACCTGGTACACCGAAAAATCCTTACCGGCATATTGCTGCAATCCAATCGCGAGTCCTTTATCAACCAGGGCTACACCCGGTGCATCAAAGGGTCCGACAAAGGTGATCAGCTTCCCGGGCTGGTATTCGGGAAAATAGAATTTCAGGTAACTGAAGCCCGTCTCAATCTCGGCCTGGTTCTTTTTAAAATCACCAAATTTTTGCCCAAGTGAATCCTCCACGGAGGCATACCCCCTTAAAAACATGAGGGATACCTGCTGGGTGGCCTCTTCTTCGGGATTGCCCGAAACCCCCAGGATATTCCGCATGAAAACCGGATAGAAATCGGGGTATTTGGCCATGACCCCCTTTAAACCATCTATCAGTTGGTTGCTGTCAATGGCAAAAAAGCTTTGCTCAAACCGTTCCACCGGCATATTCACTTTAATGCCTTTGAGGTCAGGGTCTTTATCCCGATCATTACAGGCCAGGAACAGGAGGGAGCTAAGGAGAAAAAGGGTCAGTTTTTGCATGGTTCGTAAACGATGGTGATTCGAATATTGTTGTCTGCCATTGCTGTAAATTTGTTACATGAAGATCGCCCTGGCCCAGCAAAATTATCATATTGGCAATTTCGACAGCAATCGGGATAAGATCATCGCCGGAATACGTGAGGCCAAGGCGGCCGGAGCCGATCTTGTGGTTTTCTCCGAATTATGCATTTGCGGGTATCCACCCCGTGATTTTCTGGAGTTTCATGATTTCATTGAAGCCTGTTATCGGAGCCTCGATCAGATCCGGGAAGAGGCCGATACGATCGGTGTACTGGTGGGCTCTCCCGCACGCAATCCCCGCAAGGAAGGCAAAGACCTTTTTAATGCCGCTTTTCTTTTGTATGAAAAAGAGATCAAAGCAGAGATCCATAAAACGCTCCTGCCCAACTACGATGTGTTTGATGAATACCGGTATTTTGAACCGGCCTATGACTGGCAGGTGGTAGCGTTCAAAGGCAAAAAACTCGCGGTTACCATCTGTGAGGATATCTGGAACATGGGGGATAATCCTTTGTACCGGATCACCCCGATGGAAAAACTCGCTGCTTTTGGTCCCGATGTCATGATCAACCTTTCCGCCTCCCCCTACAATTATGCTCAGGATATTGTACGGAACAGTATTGTGAAGGCACATACGATCAGGTATCAGTTACCCATGTTGTATTGTAATACCGTGGGGTCTCAAACAGAGATCGTATTTGACGGAGGTAGTCTTGTTTATGATATCCAGGGAAGGCAGGTAAAGGAGATGAAATATTTTGAAGAGGACTTTGCCGTATTCGACCTGGATGAACTCAGTCGTGTAGAAGGGAAGAAAACGGCAATAAAAGAAGAACCCTATTATTATTCGGCAGCCGAAGTAGGCAAAGGTGAGGATATACTCGCTTATCTGACCAATGAAAAAAATATCGAAGAGATCCATCAGGCACTGGTATTGGGTATCCGGGATTATTTTTTCAAAATGGGTTTCAAAAAAGCCATATTGGGTTCTTCGGGGGGTATAGACAGCGCGGTGACCCTGGCCCTGGCGGTTGAAGCCCTGGGCAAAGAGAATGTTACGGCGGTATTGATGCCTTCACCTTATTCCACGGGCCATTCGGTAAGCGATGCCGAAACCCTTAGTCGCAACCTCGATAATCCGTATCATATACTCCCGATACGGGATATCTATGAATCCTTTCTCAGTACACTGAAACCTGTATTTGAAGACCGGCCATTTAGTGTAGCGGAAGAGAATATTCAAAGTCGTACCCGGGGCAACCTGCTTATGGGGCTGGCCAATAAGTTTGGTTATATCTTACTGAATACTTCCAATAAAAGTGAACTGGCTACTGGATATGGTACCTTGTATGGAGATATGGCAGGAGGACTTGGAGTATTGGGCGATCTGTACAAAGTGCAGGTCTATGCCCTGGCGAAGAGGATCAACCGCGATCGCGCGTTGATTCCCGAATCCATTCTGACCAAGGCCCCTTCGGCGGAGTTGCGGCCCAATCAAAAGGACAGTGACAGTTTACCTGAGTACGATATACTCGACCGGGTGTTATACAACTACATTGAATTACGCAAAGGACCCAGGGAGATCATTTCCGAAGGATATGATCCGGTGTTGGTGAACCGGGTATTGAAACTGGTCAATACAAATGAGTATAAACGCAATCAGTTTTGCCCCATCATCCGTGTCAGTGCCAAAGCCTTTGGCGTGGGAAGAAGGGTGCCGATCGTTGGGAAGTATCTTTCTTAATTTATTCAAAGATGCCTGAAAGTGGCGACCACCGTCACAGGTGTTGGGGATGGAATCAATGAGGATTCCTGAGAAAGTACCAGATTTGTTTCGTTGAGGGTTACAACGGTAAAGACCCCTGAACCACCAGGAATTAAAGTGGCGCTCATTGATAGCGTGGTATTGGAGTTTTGTAATGTCCAGGTGAAATTAGTTTCATAGCTTGGGGAACAGACGTTTGCTTTTTCAAGCGTAAATCCGATACCGGCACCCTGAAAGGTGGTTTCATTATCCTTTACGCAATCTGGGATAACTGAAGTCACGTCTGTACCATTGGCTGAAGCACTTACCAGGATCCAAGCCCCATTTTTCAACATATCTTCTGGGGTTTTGGGTTCGGAATTTTTTTTACAACCAACAAGAAGGATCAATAGAAAAAGGGTCGGCAAAAATTGGAGGATCGGGAGTTTTCGCATGGTATTTAATTGATCGATAAAAATAGAAAATTTGACCACAACTCGGCAAAGTATTTGCAGTTCATGTGGAAATTTATCATAAACAACTAATTTTCATGTATAAATCCGCCGAAGAGATCAAACAACTAAGTCAGCGCATTGCCCAATCAGCCCAATTCACCGACCGGTTGAGAGAAGAGGTAGGGCAAATCATCGTTGGACAGCAGTATATGCTTGACCGTCTCCTGATCGGGTTGCTCAGCAATGGGCACGTATTATTGGAGGGGGTTCCGGGTCTGGCAAAAACGCTTACGATCAAATCACTTTCCCAGGCCATTCATGCAAAATTCAGTCGGATTCAATTCACCCCTGATCTATTGCCGGCGGATGTATTGGGTACCCTGATCTATAACCAGCAACGGAATGAATTTGTGGTACGGAAGGGTCCCATTTTTGCCAACTTTATATTGGCCGATGAGATCAACCGCGCACCGGCAAAAGTGCAAAGCGCCTTATTGGAAGCCATGCAGGAAAGACAGGTAACCATCGGCGATACCACCTACAAGCTGGATGAGCCTTTCCTGGTGCTGGCGACGCAAAACCCGCTTGAACAAGAAGGAACCTATCCACTTCCCGAAGCACAGGTAGACCGGTTCATCATGAAAGTAATTGTTGGCTATCCCTCCATGCAGGAAGAGCAGTTGATCATGCGGCAGAATGTGCAGGGATTAAATGTACCATCGATCCGACAGGTTGTATCTATACAGGAAGTAGCACAGGCGCGTGATCTTGTGCGACAAATTTACCTGGATGAAAAAGTAGAGCGTTATATCCTGGAGATCGTATTTGCCTCGCGATTCCCGGATCAATATAGTCTGGCTCATTTAAAACCACTCATCGCCTATGGTTCTTCTCCCCGGGGTAGCATCAATCTTGCATTAGCCTCCAAAGCGCAGGCCTTTTTGCATAAACGCGGATTTGTAACCCCGGAAGATGTTCAATCGATCTGTTTGGATGTACTGCGTCACAGAATAGGATTGACCTATGAAGCAGAAGCGGAAGGCGTTGATGTGGAGAAAGTGGTTAAGGAGATTGTTGGGAAGGTGAAGGTGCCGTAGGGGGGGTGGATGACGGGTGGCGGATGTTGGATGACGGATGACGGATGACAGATGACGGATGTTGGATGACGGATGTTGGATGATGGATGATGGATGTTGGATGGGGAAAAACCTTATTTTATTGAGGAAAATAGCGTGACGGAGATTTGAAATGTATTAGAGGATTGTCTATCCTTGATTATGAAAGAAAGAATGCTTGGATTTCAAAATTTGGAAGTCTGGAATGAGTCAATGGCATTGGCCAAAGAGGTATACACGATCCTGAAAAAATATCCGAAAGATGAATTGTTTATCCTTGTTTCACAAATAAAAAGATCCGCCGTATCTATACCTTCAAATATAGCTGAGGGCATAGGTCGGCAATATAAAAACGAAACAATTCATTTTTTGAGTATTGCTCGAGGGTCGCTTTATGAGTTAGATACTCAGATTAGACTTAGTGGTTTCATAGGGTATATTAATAAACCAGAGGAGTGTAAAATTTTAAATAAGATTGAAATGATAAAAAGACTTTTAAATGGCCTTATTAGGCATTATAATACGGCATCTCTAAAATAGAATTTCCAACATCCAACATCCAACATCCAACATCCGACATCCAAGAATAATGCTGACTACCACTGAGATACTAAAAAAAGTCCGGCAGCTCGAGATAAAAAGTAAAAAACTCGCGAGCAGCCTTTTTACTGGAGAGTACCATAGTGCTTTCAAGGGGAAGGGCATGTCCTTTAAAGAGGTACGCGAATATGCTGCGGGAGATGATATCCGGTTTATTGATTGGAATGTTTCCGCGCGGTTTGGACATCCTTACAGCAAATTGTTTGAAGAAGAACGGGAATTGACGGTCATGTTAATGATCGATATCAGTGCGAGTACTTTATTTGGTACGGTACATGCCCGAAAAAAGGACATTATAACGGAATTGGCCGCTGTACTTACTTTTTCTGCGATTAACAACAACGACAAAGTGGGAGTGATCTTTTACAGTGATAAAGTGGAACGTTCCATTCCACCCAAGAAAGGAAGGGAACATGCTTTGTTTATTGTACGGGAATTGCTGACGATGAATTCCGAGAAAAAATCCACCGGATTATCAACGGCCTTGCGTCGTTTCAACAACGCTACAAGGCAAAAAAGCATAGCCTTTGTGTTGAGTGATTTTATTGATTCCGGGTATGAGGATGGACTACGTGTAGCCGGCAGCCGGCACGATATCATCGGGATCAAAGTATATGATAAAATGGATATGCAATTACCCAAGGCAGGATTGCTGGAGATAAAAGACCTGGAGACCGGTGAACAGCAATGGGTAGACAGCGACAGCAAACGGGTACGGCAGAACTTTGAAAAGGAATTCTTCCGCGTGACCGAGTATAGTAAACAGGTTTTTTCCAAAGCCGGATGTGACCTGCTGCATGTACGGACGGACCAGGATTATGTTCGCGTATTACAGCGGTTCTTTTTAAGCCGCAACCGATGAATGACCACCGAATGAATGACCAACCGAATCGAATGACCGAACAGCATTTTTTCCGAAGGGCAGGGATCCTGCTCCTGACCCTGATGTGGCTTTCGGGGTATTCACAAGGGCAGGCTGTATCGGTCAAAGCAAGGGTGGACAGATCAACGATCCTGATCGGAGAGCGGCTTCAGCTTGAGCTGGAAGTGTCTATCCCTGAAACAGCGGCGATCCGTTTTTTTTCCATTGACACCATTCCTCATTTTGAATTCATTGACAAACCTTCACCGGATACCCTGAATACAACCGATGGAACCATTCTTCGCCAACGCCTCACGCTCACCAGTTTTGATTCTGGCCAATGGGTGATACCGGCTTTCCCTTTGGTGGAAGGAGAAGGCCCTTTTACAGATTCCATACCGGTCGAAGTCGTTTTCTCACCCATGGATACCAGTCAGCCCTATCACGATGTCCGGGATGTGATGAACGAAGAGGTGGTGGAAAAGAAAGTATGGGATTGGAAGATTATCATTACCGGTATCCTCGCCTTTGTAGCCCTCTTTGTTTTCGTGGTGCTTTATTTCTTTCGAAGAAAAAAACCAGTAGCCCGTCCGGCACCCAGGGTGGATATATTAGCTGAAACCCTTCGGGAAATGGAGCAGATTGAAAAGGCAAAACTGGCAGACAAGGCCTATTATGTTCAGCTCACTGCCTTATTCCGAAATTATCTTCACCGGCGCATTGGTATGGAAGCCGGAGAGAAAACCGGTGTTCAATTGGAGCAATGGCTGAAAGCCTTATCGGTTCCTCCCACCCAGCTAACAGCCTGGAAGGAACAATGGGAGAAGGGGGAATTGGTAAAATTTGCCAAAGGAGAAGTTACACAGGAGGACCGTGAACAGATGGCGGGCATTACCCGTGATGTAATAAGGACAGTGGAGGAGATCACCCTAAAAATGGAGGCCCATGCCAACCTGGCTAAATAATATCAATTGGGAATACCCCTGGGTCTTTGGGCTGTTTCTGCTATTCCCCCTGTTTATTTTCTGGTATGTAAAGCGGAGTGGACGAAGTGCATCCTCGTTGCCGGTTACTTCCGTGGCTTCTTTTGGCAGAACCGAGGGAAAAGCTACCTGGCGGCATATTTTGTTTCTGCTTCGGTTATTGGCTATGGCGGCGCTCATTCTTGCTCTGGCAAGACCTCGGGAAAGAAATGATGAACAACTTAAAGGTGGACAGGGAATCGATATTGTGCTTTGTATAGATGTAAGCGGGAGTATGCTCTCGCGCGACTTTCAACCCAACCGGCTTGAGGTAGCCAAAGAAGTGGCGGCTGACTTTATACGGCAAAGACCTATCGACCAGATCGGACTGGTAATTTTTTCAGGAGAAAGTTTTACCCTTTCTCCTCTCACAACTGATAAGAACACCCTGCTCACCCAGGTGGCTTCGCTGCGAAGCGGAATGCTTCAGGATGGAACCCTGATCGGTGAAGGACTGGCGACCGCTTCCGCCCGCTTGCTGGAGAGCAAAGCAAAAAGTAAAGTTGTAATTCTGCTCACGGATGGAAAAGAACAGCCCACCGAGGACCGGCTTATTGATCCCCTGACAGCTCTTGATATTGCCCGCTCACAGCAGATCAAAGTGTACACGATCGGGATGGCCCTTGAAGGGTATGCCGCCGTGGAGGAAAAGACCATCCAGGGGGCGATCAAACGCAGCAATAGTCCGCTATTGGATGAAGAATTATTGCGGAAAATAGGCCGGGAGACAGGTGGGGACTATTTCAGGGCCCGCGATAAAGCCGGGTTAAGCAAGATCTACGATGAGATCGATCGAATGGAGAAAGTAAAGATCGAAGCGGTATCTTTTAAACGTATCCGGGAACATTTTCCAATTTTTATATTATTTGCATTGGGATTCCTTTTTCTCGAGATCTTGTTGCGGTATACTATTTTCCGAAAGTTTCCCTGAGAGAATAGGGGCGCTGCGCGAAACCGCTATACAAATAAATACTCAATAATGCCTACTTTCGATCTATGATCAAAGGCGTTGTTTATCGCTCTACGGGAAGCTGGTACACGGTTAAAGATGCTTCCGGCCATTTTCACCAGGCGCGGATAAAAGGCGTTTTCAAGATAGATGATATTACGTCTACCAATCCATTGGCTGTAGGGGACTGGGTGGAAATGGAACGGGAAAGCGACATTGAGAATACTTCGGTGATCAATACGATCCTTCCCCGCCGAAATTACATTAACCGGCAATCGCCCCGGTTCAAGAACCAGCATCATATCATTGCTGCAAACCTGGATCAATCCATTTTATTTGCCACCCTGAAGGAGCCACGCACCTCACAGGGGTTTATCGATCGTTTTCTGGTGGTAGGGGAGATGTATCATGTGCCATCGGTCATTGTTTTTAACAAAGCTGATTTGTATAAAAAGAAAGAGCAGGAACAGTTTGAACAATGGAAAAAAATGTATGAGTCGATCGGCTATCGCCTGTTTTTGATCAGTGTAAAAGAAAAAATGGGGATCGAGGGTTTGTGTGAATTGCTAAAAAATAAGGTGAGTTTATTCAGCGGACATAGCGGAGTGGGGAAATCATCGCTGATCAATGGATTGCTGCCCGATATGGGTTTAAGGACAAAGGAAGTTAGTGGGTGGAGTGGGAAAGGTTTACATACGACGACCTTTGCTGAAATGTTCGATCTGCCTTTTGGAGGTGCGGTCATTGATACGCCTGGATTGCGTGAATTGGGGATCGTGGATTTGCCTCGGCAGGAGTTGTCACATTATTATCCTGAAATGCGCGAACGATTGGGTCATTGTCGTTTTAACAACTGCCTTCATATAAATGAACCTGGATGCGCGATCAAGGAAGCGGTAGAACAGGGGCAAATCTATGAGGAGCGATATGCCTCGTATTTCAATATTCTGAATTCTCTGGCGAGCTAAGTTTTTTTGTGAGTGGTCCGGAGTCGGGAGTCCAGAGTCCGGGGTCCAGAGACCGGAGTTGACTTCGGTCTCCCGTCTATCGACCTCTATTAGCAGGCCACTTCCAACCGTTGGGTCAATCCATTGGCCAACTCCACCACCGCATTGTTTTCCGCTTTATCAGCATCTTTTGTACGGGAGGGGTAGAGTGAGATACCTGTATAAATGTTATAGTGCAGGGTGAGGCGATGTCCATTAAAACTGAATTCCCAGTCAATGGTATCAAAATCATCTTCCTTGCGGGTAAAACGAATGTGGAAACTGCGACTGAGGATGTCGGTGATCTGGTAAAACCTCTTCAATCCTCCATCATCATCAATAATGGCTTCAGTGCAGCCAAGGGCAACGCGTAGATTTGAATTCATAGTTGTACGTTTTATGGCTTTGAACAGGATAGAGGACCAAAGTTTAAAGGCAAAAGGCCTTTTATGATCGGAACTTCTTCGCTTTTCGGGCCGCCTTTTCTGCGGCAGGATCACCCGATGCCAATTTCTCCGCGCCTACATTCTTACCATTCGTCGGACATCCATACTTTGGGGGGAAAATGCTGCTCCAAACCTTGCAGGATGAAAGGCTAAATAACAGGATAGCACTGAAAGTAAAAATACGAATGGTCTTCATGGGTTTTCCTTTTAGGTATAACGAATTTACAAAGGAAATCTTGTTTGAGAAAGGTAGAATTACGGTGAGGCAGATGACACGATTTATACCGAATTACCATGAATTGCACGAATTACATAGAGAATCAATTATTTAGGCCAAATATCCGTGTCATTCGTGCCTATTCGTTAAAATTCGTGTAATCACCTATTTAAACCAGGAAGCGTATTTCACATAATTATTCGCGATCCGTTCAATCTCGCCGTGGATCAGTTCCTGGGAGATATCCTTTACTTTCTTTGCCGGTACGCCGGCATAAATGCTCCCGCTTTCACAGATGGTATTTTCCAATACCACCGCTCCGGCAGCGATGATCGTATTGCTATGTACAACCGCATTGTCCATTACAATCGCACCCATACCTATCAGCACATTATCATGAAGGGTACATCCATGTACTATGGCATTGTGACCGATGCTCACATTATTACCTATCGTGGTACCACATTTCTGGTAGGTGCAATGGATACAGGCTCCATCCTGTACATTTACTTTATCCCCCATTTTAATAAAATTCACATCACCCCGTATAACGGCATTGAACCAAAAACTACACTGGTCACCAGTGACCACATCTCCAACTATGGTTGCGTTGGGAGCAATATGACAATTGTGACCAAACTTGGGTGACTTACCTTGAACGGGGAGAATGAGGGCCATGGGGGTTGAGTGTTAGGTGTTGGATGTTGGATGTTGGATGTTGGATGTTGGATGTTGGATGTTGGATGTTGGATGTTGGATGTTGGATAACGGGTGTTGCAAAGTAAATTAATTTAGGCTTAACTTTGAATGATTTTTGTAAAGGAAAACCTTTTTGCCTACAACCGTCATCCAACATCCAACATCCATCATCCAACAACCAACACCCAACCCCCATGTCTCAGCGCGAACTATTCCTTCGACACATCGCTCAAACCTCTCCGACGCCATTGGCCATGGAGATCGTACGGGCGGAGGGGTGTAAGTTGTTTGATAAGAATGGAAAGGAATATATCGACTTGATTGGTGGGATCAGTGTGGCGAATACCGGACACCGGCATCCAAAGGTTGTTGAGGCTATAAAAACTCAGTTGGATGCCTATCTGCATATCATGGTATATGGCGAGTTTGTTGAATCACCACAGGTACAGTATGCGGAGCGACTTGTTTCCCAACTTCCAGCCTCGCTCAATTCGGTTTATTTTACCAATTCAGGAACAGAGGCCACTGAAGGGGCGATGAAACTTGCCAAGCGTGTGACCGGGCGCACACGGATCGCCGCGTTCAATCATTCCTATCATGGTTCCAGCCAGGGCGCCTTGAGTATAATGGGTGATGAATACTGGCGAAATGCCTTTCGGCCCTTGCTCTCCGGGATTGATCACCTTGTCTACAATGATCCTGCTTCACTTGAAAGGATAACCGCCGATACGGCCGCGGTATTTGCCGAAACCGTGCAGGCGGAAGCGGGAATCAAAGCTCCTGATATTGCCTGGATGAAAGCACTTCGGGAAAAATGTAATGAAACCGGAGCATTGCTGGTACTGGATGAAATACAAGCCGGGTTTGGTCGTACCGGAAAGACATGGGGTTTTGAGCATTTTGGTATTCACCCCGATATCCTGTTACTGGGGAAGGCACTGGGTGGAGGTTTGCCCCTGGGTGCTTTTATAGCCGATAAAACCCTGATGGATCAATTCACCGGGAATCCGGTATTGGGACATATAACCACCTTTGGTGGTCACCCGCTTAGTTGTGCTGCCGGGCTTTCTGCCTTTCAATTATTGCTCAGTGAGGATTGGATAAAAAAGGTATCAGAAAAAGAATCCTTGTTTCGTAGCCTGCTTGTTCACCCGAAAATAAAAGCCGTCCGGTCATTTGGCCTATGGATGGCGGTTGAATTTGATTCCTTCGAAACAAATAAGGCCGTAATTGATAAATGTATTGAACGGGGTGTATTAACGGACTGGTTTCTATTTGCTCCGCAGTGTTTACGCATTTCTCCGCCTTTGACAATAACAACGGATGAAATCAACCAGGCTGCCAAACAAATAGTTGAATCTTGCGCGTTTTAGTAAGTTCAATTTGTTTGCTTGAGGCAGGTTCCTCATTTCTCATTTTCTGTTTCTTGTTCCTTATCTTCTATCCACCCAACTGGCTATATATATAGGCAGCCAGCAATGCCCCAATCACTGGTCCCACAACAGGTATCCAACTATACCCCCAATTGCTGTCTCTTTTATTTTTTATGGGTAAAATAAAATGCATGATGCGCGGACCAAGGTCACGCGCGGGATTGATGGCATAGCCGGTTGGGCCTCCGAGGGAGAGGCCGATTGCCAGCACCAGTAATCCCGCTGGCAAGGCATCCAGCGAACCCAGGGTAGAGGATGCTGGTGAAAAACTCAAGGCGCCAAATACCAGGGCAAAAGTGCCAATGATCTCGGTAATAAGGTTATAAAACGTATTGGGGATGGCAGGAGAATTGCTGAATACGGCGAGTTGAAGGTCCTTGTCATCCGTAATATCAAAATGTTGTTTATAGGCGAGCCAGGCCATGGATGACCCAATCATAGCGCCGCCAAATTGGGCACCAATATAAGGCAGTACCTGATTGATGTCGAAATCCTGAAATAATCCCAACGCAATTGTTATAGCCGGGTTGATATGCCCACTGCCCCCGAGTTTGATAGACGTATAGACTCCGATAAATACGGCCATAGCCCAACCAAACGCAATGACGATCCAACCGCTATTGTTGCCTTTTGAGCGGGTAAGAACAACGTTGGCGTTTACGCCATTTCCTAAGAGGATGAGCAACAGAGTGCCAAAGAATTCACCAATCATATTTTAGTTTTTATTGTTTCTCGCAGCGTCCGCCGCGCTTCTTTGCGAGCGCAGCGGGAAACTGTATTTTAGAAATATTATAATGTATCAACTGAGTAATTTCTTGAAATATCCTTAAAAGCTGCCAATTGCTCCGTTTCCCATGTTTTATCAAGGGACAATTCTTTACTCATTACCCTCACAACTTTGGGAGCGGCTTCAATCGCGGCTTTGGCATCCAGCAACAGTGCCCGTGTTCGCCGGCTCAGGGCATCTTCCAGGGTCATGCACATTTCCTCCCGTACGGCCCAAACGATCTCGGCAAAGGTATAGGGCAGGGAGGGATGAATCGTTTCACCCAATGTGACGTCTTCCTTAATTATTGTAGCAATTTTTTCTGCATCGGTCCCATAATAATAACCGTGAACATGCAGGTCAATATCTTCCTGGTACCCATGTATCCGGAGCTGTCGGGTTACACATTCTTTTTCAGTTACCCCAGCCTTATGCATGGCTATGTCAACCACATCTTCAGCCATTTTGCGATAGGTGGTCCATTTACCACCAGCTATGGTGATCAGTTCTGAATCGGAAATGGAGATATGGTGGTCACGCGAAAGTGCTGCTGTTGATTTTGCATTGCCTTTGATCAGGGGTCTCAAACCGGCAAATACACTTCGGATATCTTCCCGTAAAGGGTCTTTGCTGAGATAGCGGCGAATATGCTCCAATACAAAATCCACTTCCTCCGGCAGGGCAATGGGTTCATCACTGACCTTTTCAACCGGGGTATCGGTAGTGCCAACAATGATCTTGTTGTGCCAGGGCACTGCAAACAATACACGCCCATCGTCGGTACGTGGAATCATGATGGCGGTATCCGAGGCCAGGAATTCCCGGTCAAATACCAGGTGTATCCCCTGACTTGGACTGATAATGGGTTCAGCACCTGGTTCATCCATATTTAAAATGGAGTCGGTAAAGACACCCGTTGCATTTACCACGCATTTTGCCCTTATCTCCATTTCCTCTTTCGCGGGTGAAAACTCATCCCGTACAATCACGCCAATGACCTTTTTATTTTCATGGATCAATTTCGTCACGGCCATATGGTTGATCAATATGGCCCCCAGTTCATCAGCGGTCATGGCCAGGTGGATGGCCAGCCGCGCATCATCAAATTGACCATCATGATACAGAACACCACCGCGCAAACCTTCCGGGTCAAGCGTAGGGGCGCGTGCTAATGTTTCTTCCACAGAAAGAAATTCGGAAGGACCTAATCCCAGACTACCGGCCATCCAGTCGTACATTTTCAGGCCTACCCCGTAAAAAGGGTTTTCCCACCATTTGTAATTGGGGATGACAAAGGATTGATTTTTTACAAGGTGAGGTGCATTTTTGCGTAACAGGCCTCTTTCCCGAAGGGCCTCCATGACCAGTTTGATATTTCCCTGCTGTAGATACCTTACCCCGCCGTGAACCAGTTTCGTACTGCGGGAAGAAGTGCCCTTGGCAAAATCATCCTTTTCTAAGAGAATTGTTTTCATTCCCCTCGACGCCGCATCTACGGCAATACCCAAACCCGTGGCACCCCCACCAATGATGCAGAGGTCAAAGCCAGGCACGGATTTCAGTTGTTTTAAGGAGGAACTACGGTTCATTTTTTGATATCGCAGATTACTTGGATGTCACAGATTTCACTGATGGTAGAATTGTTATTTTCGATTTTTTGGTTTAAGCAATTCACTTTCAGGAAGGCCATTGGCACTAAGGAACTCATTTGCCTTTTTTAGTTTGTCTTTAAAAAGTTGATTGTCTTTGTATTTGTCGAGATTAGGGTCAACAGTTAAGGACTTTAGTTCCTTCCTTATAATTGAGGTTTTTTTCATCTTAAGTGAATTTACTTTTTATATTCATTTAATTTAGATTGAATCATAGCCTCTATTTTTCGAGTACTCTTCCCATGTTAACATTAGTGAGTCAGTTTTCAAAGGATAGGCATCTAAATTCATTTGGCAAAACTATCCATTGACCATATTCAATACAACCCGGTTTCTGCGACTTGAAATAGGTATTTTAATTGGAAAATTTGTCTGAAAAAAATTTTAACTCTCTGCCCAAGCCACACTCGCTTTCACTGCCCTATGCCAGCCTTTCAATAGTTTTTCTCTTTTTTCATCTGTCATTCCAGGTTGAAATGCCCGGTCGAGCTGCCATTGTTTTTGAATCTCTTCAATATTCTTCCAATAACCAACAGCGAGTCCGGCGAGGTAGGCGGCTCCCAGGGCCGTGGTTTCCGTTACTTTGGGCCGGGCAACGGAGGTATGGAGAATATCACTTTGAAATTGCATGAGGGTATTGTTTACTGTGGCGCCGCCATCCACCCGTAATTCCGCGATACGAATACCCGCATCGGCTTCCATGGATTTTAATACATCGGCTGTTTGATAGGCGATACTATCCAAAGCTGCCCGGGCAATATGCGCATCAGAAGTGCCACGGGTCATGCCAAATATACTTCCCCGTGCGTAGGCATTCCAATAGGGGGCGCCCAATCCGGCAAATGCAGGTACGAGGTAAACCCCATCCGTATCTGCTACAGTAGCCGCCAGCGCTTCCACTTCCGAAGAATGACGGATGATCTTAAGTCCATCCCGTAACCACTGCACCACCGCACCTGCAATGAAAACACTCCCTTCGAGTGCATACTCCATTTTTCCATTGATCTGCCAGGCAATAGTGGTAAGCAGATTATTTTGTGAAAGAATGGCTTTTTCCCCTGTATTCATCAGCATGAAACATCCCGTGCCATAGGTGTTCTTCACCATACCGGGTTGGGTACACATTTGGCCAAATAAAGCGGCTTGCTGATCGCCCGCAATTCCCGCGATGGGGATGCGTGATTCGGGGATCAGACTTCCCGTTACCCCATAAATATGACTGGAAGGTTTTACTTCGGGAAGCAGGGAAGGAGGGATATTGAATAATTGGAGAAGTTCCGTATCCCACTGACCGGTGTGGATATTCAGCATCATGGTACGCGAGGCATTCGACACATCAGTGATATGTACCTCACCCTGGGTGAGTTTCCATACCAGCCAACTATCTATAGTACCAAAGGCAAGTTCGCCCTTTTCTGCTTTTTCCCTGGCGCCTGCCACATTATCCAGTATCCAGCGAAGTTTGGTGCCGGAGAAATAGGCATCGATCACCAATCCGGTTTTGTTCCTGATCATGATCTCATGTCCGGCAGCTTTAAGCTCATCACAATAAGCGGCGGTTCGCCGATCTTGCCACACAATAGCGTTATATAAGGGTTTACCCGTTTTTCTATCCCATACAACGGTGGTTTCGCGTTGGTTGGTGATTCCGATACCCGCAATCTGCTTCATGGTTATATTGGCCTTTGCCAGGGCCTCGGCCATGGTACCGTATTGGGTACTCCAAATTTCTTCCGGATCATGCTCCACCCATCCGGGTTGAGGGAAGATCTGGCGAAATTCTTTTTGTGCAACACCAACACTATCACCTTTTTCGTTGAATAGAATACTTCGGCTGCTGGTCGTTCCCTGATCAAGGGAAAGAATATAGCGGGATGTCATATGGCTGCTTTGAGATTGGAAGATAGGAAAAAGGCGGCTTCAGTCATATCTCTTGTTGTGGAGATTATTCCCCTTCCCGAATTTTAATTAATTTTCGAAAAATACACTTACATGAGAACCGGTACCCGGTGGTTTATTTTCACCATTATAACCTTATTTTGGCTCACAAGCACCTCCATTCAGGCTAATGCCCAACAGGAAAAATGGCCTTCCACCTTTTTATGGAAGATATCCGGCAATGGATTAAAAAAGGATTCCTGGCTCTACGGCACCATTCATTTACAGGATAAGCGATTGTTCAATTTTGGGGATTCACTCTATCATGCCATCGAACGAGCGGAAGGGTTAGCGATAGAGATCAATTTGCAGGAGTTTCTGGATAGCATGATCTACCGGATGATCGTAAAAGAAGATGAGGAAGAGGAAGAATCAGATAAAGAAGAATCGCCCTTAACGGACGAGGAAGAAAAGGCGCTTCAGGCAAGAACCAGGGAGTCGATCAAGGCGCGCCGGCAGAAATTGGTCAATCAACTGAAGTATGGGGAAATGCCCACCATCATGGATGCTTATTTATATGGAATTGCTCAGCGATCACAGAAATGGCTGGGCGCTGTGGAAGATGTAACCGACCAGTTGGGTATGCTGGATGAGTTGGGTGGCGGGTTGAAAGAAAAGGAATTGCAAGCCTCGGACAAAGAACTAAAGTTTACCCTGGAAAAAATGATCGGGATCTATCTTGCTCGTGACCTGCAGGGTATTGCAAATCTGTATATGCCCAATCTTACAGCCGAATTGAAGGATACCCTGATGGTGAAAAGGAACCATAAGATGGCCTCGAGCATGGATAGTTTGTCTGCGGTGCGGAGCATGTTCTTTGCTGTAGGAGCCGCCCATCTGCCGGGGTCTCAAGGGGTGATCAACCTGCTGCGGAAAAAAGGATATACCGTTACGCCTGTATTTTCCAAGAAAGAAACACCGGCGGAAGTGTACGCTTCCCGCTTATCTGCACTCCCCTGGATCAAAATGGTGGAGAACCATGACAGCGCCTACGTGGTGGAAATCCCGGGCCCTGCATCCGATATAACGGCGTATGGTGACCTGGTCAAAATGAAGATGCATTATGACCTCAACACCCTGACCTTGTATATGACCGGTCACGCCCTTTCGCAGGTAAAAGAGGACTACCTGCCAAAATTAATGGAAGAGTATGCCCGAAACATGAATGCCATTGGGAAACCAAGGGATCCAAAGACCGTGGTTAAAAATGGGGCAAAAGGATTGGAAGCCTATTTTAACACCTCTGATGGTTTTTTTCGGGTGCAACTTTATATCCAGCAGAATATACTTTATTTGGTTATTGCCGGTTCTGAGAAAATGATCCGGTTGATGTCGCCAGACGTGAATAAGTTCTTTCAGTCATTTGCCATTATCAAACGCAAAGAGTCGATCGGCAAAACTACCTGGCAAACTTTTACCATTCCCGGGAAGGCCTTCTCGGTTTCCCTGCCCGGTACACCAAGGCAAAACAAGGGATTGGAAAAAGGGGCCAGCCAGGGTGGATGGGTATCTTCGGTATATGACCTGATGGATGCTGAGAATGGATTGTATTACCTGGTGCAGACGCGTGACCTGGATGCCGGATATCATCTGAACGGAGATACATCCTGGTTCAGTAATTTCAAGGAGAACTTTAATGTGCCGGATGGTTTTGAGATCGATAGCATTGATGTATGGGAGGGATTCCCCCGTCTTCAGGTAGGTGGATATGCGGGGGAGCAAAAAGTGTATTTACAAGCCATGGTGGTATTGCGCGGCAGCCGTGTTTATTCCCTCATGACGGCCGGAGCAGATAAGGAAACCGCTTTAAAAGTGCGGGATGAACTCTTTGGCAGTTTCCGGTTGACAGAATTCGCCACTAAACCCATACAGGTTCAACTTGCTCCGGACAGGACATTCAGCTCCTCCGGGCCCGTACCCTTCCGATTCAAACCATTGGAAGAGGAAGAAGATGAGAAGACTACGGAAAACCCTGCAGTACGGTATGTGGCCTATGATCCTGCGGATGCGGTTTCCTTTGTGGTTACCAAAGAAGGGATCTCCCCCTATGCCTGGTATCCGGATGATTCAACATTCTTTGCCAAAAAATTCGAGCCCTATCAAAGTTGGGGTGATTCCGTGATCCGTTTTCAGGAAAAACAGAATGGAAAACTTCCCGCCCGGGATTATGTGGTGAGAATGAGTGATAACCACAATATCAAACATGTTCGGCTGGTGTTGAATGGCGATACGCTCTTTACGTTGTTCACTTTTATTCCCGGCTCATCCCTGGATGAAAAGCGCTACAATACTTTTTTCGATGACTTCAAGGTCACCCGGGAAGTTTCATCACAGACCATTTTCTCCGATCGGTCGGGGAAATTAAAGCAGGGGTTGGCTTCCTCCGATTCGGCCACCTTTGCCATGGCCGTGGAGGCTTTTACGGAAATGACCTTTTCCAAAAAGGACCTTCCATTCCTGCATGATGGTTTGACCAGGATCTATCGGGATGACAGCACGATGTATTATACCATGCAGGACCGGATCATAGACCAGGTGAGTAAGCTGAACGACCCTTCCACCATTCAATTCATAAAAGAACGATATAAGAAAATTCCCGCCTCATCGGCTAAGGTGAGATTGGGTATGATCGCGGCCCTCTCGGGAATCCATACACAGGAGTCCTATACACTGATGCGTGAACTTTTGGTTAAGGACCCTCCTTCATCCACAACAGGAATCTACATGCCCTACCGTATGATGGACTCCCTGGACCTGGGTGTATCTCTTTTTCCTGATATCCTGCCTCTTTATAAGCATCCGGCATGGATAGGTGTAATGGTTGACCTGAGTGTACGGCTATTGGATTCTGGCCGGTTGGACGTTAAATTACTGGAACCCTACAAACCAGCGATTCTGCATCATGCAGACACCAGCCTTGAATCCATTCGGATCAAACTGGAGGAAGAGTCGGATGAGTACAGTGGGTACATGAGCACCGACCTCATTCAATTATTGGCCTATATGAATGATGCCGAATGCCAGGACCGGTTGCGTGCGTTTCTTACCATAGATGAGATACAAACAAAATATGATGCTTCTCTTGCCCTGGCAAGAAACGGACAGGCAGTGGATGCGGCCATTTGGGAGGAACTGGCGGCGAGCAATGATTATCGCATAGAATTATATGAGGAATTGGAAAAGATGGACAAGGAGGCGCTCTTCCCGGCTAAGTACAGAACCCAGGCTTATTTTGCAGAATCCTATTTATTTAATTATGCCAGCGACGACTACTCGCCCACCAAAATGATTCTGTTGGGCGAGCGGAAAGCTACTTATAAAGGTTCGTTGGCAAAGTTCTACTTATTCAAGGTCGCCTTTGGGGAAGAAGGGGAGGAAAATTCAGAATCGTACCTGGGAATGGTTGGTCCATTTTCATTGAATGAGAAAGAATGGCATTCCAAAGATGCTTTGTCGATGATATATTGGGAAGAGATGTTTGATAAAAAGAAAGTGGATGAATGGTTCCGATCCCTGTTGAAATCGGCCCAGGAGGAGTAGTAATAAATGAGCCGAGCCACCAGGGGTGGCTCGGCTGTACGAATACGGAGAAGGTCCTGTACGACCTGTCTTATATTGTTAGGGATTCAACTTGGCAAATATCAGCCCGGCTACAAATGCCTGAACGATACCATAAGCCAGCCAGGTGAGAACTACAGTTATGGAAACATCAATGGCGCTATAGGTAAGCCAGAGCACTGGTACCATGGCCACGATCCCATACACAAGAGCTACTTCAATGGCCCTTACGATAAGGTTTCCTTCAAAGATCTCTTTGTACCGTTCCCAGAACCATTTCAGGGAAAAACTCAGGATAAAAGGATGGGCATAAAAGAGCCAGTCGGTTTTTCCGGAGGACCCGCGAAATACCGGACTGAAATACTCTTCAGCAACGACCGGGAACAGTAGGATGGACAGGTACAGCAGCCCAAGGCTTACCAGTAGTACGACGACTCCGGCTGTAAACCCAGCGATCAGAACTTTTTTCATATTCGTAATTTGTTTGGTTAAAGATGCTTTTTGCTACCTGATCAGATCGGACGCAGTTTCAACAGGAAATTCACGGTGATCTCTTCATTGATCCGGATCAGACCGGCCAGTTTCTTTGGCGGTACCAACCCGAAATCAGAGAACTTTAAGTGTTTTTCCCCGGTGAGATGAATCCGGCCCTCACCTTTTTTGACCAGGAATTGGACCTGGGTTCTTTTCACCACTCCTGCCAGGGCAATATCAATGGTGCCTATCACTTTTGCATTGTCGGCATCCGCTGAAAAATTGTCCATGAACAGAAAGTGGATCTTGAGCAAAGGATATTGGTCAGCTTTCAGAGTTTTTCGAAGGTCATTGGTAATGTATTTATGGTGGCAATCAAATCGTTTCACATCAAGGGTTACACAACTGTTGATAAAGGCAAGCCGGCTTGTCCGGTCTTCTTTATTGTAACAGAGGGTGTCATGCATGATGTACTCTGTGATGTCACACTTAAAGTCATTGATATTGGAACTTCCTTCGATATTCAAAGAGCTGCTGCTTTCCACTACCCACCGGTTCAGGGCTTTGCCTGAACCGGTTCGGTAGGTGCTGGACATCGCCACAAGGGCGGTGATTATAAGCAGCAATTGTCTCATGATTCATTATTAGAAACCAACACTGGCTTCGATCACAAATCCTTTGAATTTACCACCACTGCGATAGTCAGCAGATGGGAAGTCTTCATATTTTTGGTTAACGATCTCACCTTTCAGCAGGATGTTTTTGCTTACATACCATCCGGCAGCAATGGCAAACCTGTTTACATTTACATCTCCGGTATAAGTGATGGCAGTTGTATTGGCCAGACGGGCTTTGGCTACATTGTAACGGGCACCGATAAAGAGGTTCTCGGTTTTGCCTATGCGATACAAACCATCAACAGCAAACTGAGAAGCTTTACGGGTGGCAGTTTCATTTTTAGTGCGGCCTTTGGCAGCTTCATAAGTACCAAAGAGTTCAAATCCACCAGCTTTCAGGAAACCATTCAACATAAAGGCATCCACTTTTTTGCTGAATCCGGGGTTGAAACGACCAGAGAAGGCAACGGCAGTAGATGCAGGCAATGCACCTGGTACACCTTTTTCCATTACATTCTGATAGTTGGAACCAGTGCGGTCGCCACCATAGAGGGTCAAACCACTACCGGCATTGCTTCCATTATGATAGTAGCTGGCGGCAAACCGTACGCGGATATTGTCTTGCAGCATTTTGTCAATACCTAATTTACCATACAGGGAAGGTGATTTTTTGGTTACATCATCAGCCACTGTTTTGTAGGCAGAGTCAACGTTTCCTTTGATCATACCGTTGGTCAGACCGATCATACCAAACAGTCCATTTGCTTTCAGGTAAACTTCACCACCGATCTCGGTTGCAAAGGCATCCATGATATAGCTTTCCATGAAGGGGTTGTAGAAGGTATGTCCACCATCAGAACGACGGAAATGGGCATCACCATAGTTGATCTCCATGTGACCTACTTTAATAGTAGCGATCTTCATCAGGTTTTCGGCAAACTGTCCTTTAAAGGGAAGTTTATCAAATTGGATATATCCACCTTTTACCCAAAATTCATTGTGGTGACGGGAGGACATGTAGTTGCTCACGTTCAGGGTGATACCGTCGGCGAGTTGTACATCCAGGTACAGGTTGGCCTGGGCGGTCATAAAACCAGGTGTCAACGGATAAAGTCTGTTGGAACCAGTTCCTGTGTTGTTAGTAGCCGTTGTGTTTTCGTGTTTCAGGCTTTGGAACTGCTGTGTAAATCCGGCTCCTAATTTTACTTTCAAACCAGAATACACAAAATTGTTTTGTTTGGGAGTTTCAAATACATTGATGCCGCGTTGGTCGTAATGACGGAAGTTGGCAATACTGTCGGAAAACTGGGCAAAGGATGCAAAAGGCAGGGCCAGTAAACCGATCACTAACAATTGACTTATTGATTTAAGATGTCTCATAACTGTATGTTTTAAAAGCATTAAGAATTTTAATTATTATCGGCCTTTCAGGGTCAGGTCATATTTAATGGTCACTTCATTCCCGGTTTTAATAGCACCAAACATGATGCTGGGAGGAGTAACATTATAATCGGTCATCTTGATCTTATATGAACCGGTTGCGCGCAGTGATTTGTCGGCGGTAAGCGTGCAATTGGCTACCAGGGTTACCTGCCGGGTTACACTGGCAATGGTCAGCTTCCCGTTGGAAGTGATAGTGTAACTGTTTCCACCATTGTGTTTCACAGTTGCACTGGTATTGGTAAAAGAGATATAAGGATACTTATCTGTCCCGATGGCTTTGTAGGTATTCTTATCCATGGCTGATTTACCACTTTTCAGGGTTTCGGCCTTGATATTAAATAAAAGAGAATTGAGCGATGTAAGTACACCGGCGGAATTCAGGGTATAGGACGCGTTACATTCACCTTTATCGGACTTCATCTCCCAGTCGTGGATATTTGAAGTTCCTTCGATTTCAATGCTGGCGACTCCGTGGGCTTGTACCTGGGCAGAGAGATTCGTAAGGGATGCGACACTCAGCAACAGGATCAAAATGATATTTCTCATTGTTATTGTTTTATGATGAGCAAACTTTCAATTAGCTGGGACAAAGCTATACGGGAGGTGGGTGTGTGAAAATGACAATGGGATTACATATTGGTGATAAATGTCACCAGCACTAATGAGTGGCCTCACCATCTAAGGGTGACGTAGAACAGGATGCCCTTATCGGGTTTGTGGTAATCGTATGATCCTTAGAAGCTTAAACGAAAACTTCCAAATACGCCGAAGCGACGGCTGAATTGTTTGGGAAGGGGAGTAGGAAGTACGCGCCAGACAAGATCCAGTCGCAATACCTTTAATATGTTGTCAACACCTGTACCAATTTCCATATATGTTTTGCCATCCAATGATTGAAAGGGATGATCAGGTACGAAATTGATGGCCTTATTAGCGGTAGATAAAGACCCCCACAGCATCTTTATATTCCAGAACTGTCTGAACTTAAGTTTGGGTATAAAGCGGAAGAGTCCATTTCCGACATTGTGCTCGAAATTTATCCCGGCGTACTTGTCATGGATGAACTCGTACCGGTTCATGAGATTGAAGGAATACTTATTATAATAGTAGAGTTCGTTTCCGGGGGCAATATCAAGCAACACATAAGGAAGGGAGCCAAAGGTCTTTCCAGCATAGAGGTTGAATTCAAGACTGCCAAAGGGCGGTATCTTGATAAAATCAGAGATGCTACCCGACAGTTTGGTATAATCATAAGCACTCTTACCGATCCCGGAAATACCTCTGGTCAGCACCACCTCCGGAATCGGGTAGGGGCTGCCAATACTCAGGCGGTTGAAATTGGTTTCCAGAAAACGTTCCAGGTAAGCAAAGCGGAGTTTCAGACTGGCCTCGAAGCTGGTGAGCGGGCTGCCACCATTGGTAACGGGAAACAGATCCTTGGTTGGTATATTTTGCAAGGGATTGTATCCACGATGTGTGGTCTGAAGGTTGACTGAGAAACCCGATTTGGTCTGGTGATAAAAACTCAGCAGTTTTTCATTGATCCGGATGAACTTGATCGGGATATTATTTTTTCGGATCGCCAGGGCGAAGATATTGTCCGCAGTCACCTCCCCAAAATACTGCTGGCCAAAATCAAGGTCATCCGATAAGGAGGCTCGTAGGGATGTGCGCGGATGTTTGTTGAACAGGTAAAAGGCCTCGGTCTTCCATTTGAACCGTTTATCCGTAAAACCATAGGCCAGATACCCATGTAGCCAGAGTTTTTTATTAAAGCCTGTATTGGTTCCCAGATCAAATCGTAAGCGGTAACCCTCCCAGGCATTTGCGGTCATGACATTGAACCAGGGCCCGAATTCAAGGTTTCCTTTATTGACATATCCAACAGTAAGAAAATAAATGGTATTGGTAAATTTCTTGAAAGCAGGAGCCTTCATCAGGGTATCCATCATTTTGATGATGGAAGCTTCATTTCTGGAAAGGGGTTCATGTCGAACACCGGCCCAATAACTTCTTTCCTTATCCCCGGCACCGGGTAGCAGGTGAACCTCCTCAAAGATCTTATTCTTCTTTAATTCATTGACCACCGAACTATCATTGACCACCACATTTCGGTAGGTGGTGGTTTTTCGGCCAATCAAACCCAGGTTCTTTCCCCCGATCGGAGTGATGTCCACTACAAATTTATCCTTGGATAAAAACCAGGTGGTAGAGTCATCCAGCAATTGATATTCCTGGATCAGGCTCAGGTTCTCTACAAAATTTACATTCGCTTCCTTGCCCAGTCGCAGGTTCATTTTTTGAATGGCAAAGGTTCCGGCATGTACCCAGGCATCTCCTTCAAAAGTGTTTTCCCCTCGTCGCCGGGGGACGAAGATCAGGTGAAAATAACGTTGCTGGTTCACTACCTGGGTGTCAATGACCCGGTATTGGTAGTATCCATCCCCGTTATCACTTACCGGGCTTACAAATTGTTTATTGAAAACGGGAATGTAGTTGTTATAGATGTTTACATTTTGATCCATTCCTCCCAGAAACTGTTTCATGCTCTCGTTCTTCACCCCGTTCGTATTGACCGCTTCAATGATCTCGCGGCGTTTTAGCGGTTTTTTCTGGTAATAGTATTGCGATAAGGCCTCGGTCAGATAGGAGGGCAGGTAGGGCAACCCTTCTGAACTATCCACGCTGCTCCGGATCAGGTCACTAATGGGTTTAAGTGGTTTGAATTTGGAAAACCGGTCGAAATTGATATTCTTCATGTCGACCTCAAGCTTATTGTACAGTTCGTAGGAGAAATTATCAAACCGGTAGCGGTCGTTACGGTCTTTATTTTGCACGATCCGACGCCAGAGGTATAGCCCCGGATTGACCTTGGCCTTAACCTGTACATTACTACTGAAGGTTCCCCGTTCCAGTAAAATATCCAGGTGGATGCTATCAAGAGAATGGTTGACGACATATTGATAGGTCTGATAACCCACACTGGTCACCTCCAGCGTATCGGCAGGCCAGTTGCTCAAACGCAGGCTGAAATACCCGGCAGAATCGGTCAGCTTACCTATCGTGGTGTTGACAAAATAAACAGAGATAAAGGGGAGGGGTTCCTCGCTGTGTTTGTCGCGTATGGTCCCGGTTATGATTTTGGTCTGGGCAAACAGGAAGTCGTTGGAAATCAAGGCCAGTGAAAGCAGTAAGTTTATTTTCAGGAGTCGGAACATGCAAGGGTAAAATTATTGATTATTAGTCATTAATTTCTATGGATTTAGTTAAACCCACCATCAGTAATCATTAATTAATAATCCCGATTTTCTTGGTTATTTACCAATTTACTATTTACTTTGCATTACAAAGTGCTTTTATATGCAAGAAAAAGACCCTTCCCTGGAGGCGATACAGGACATACGACGGATGATGGACCGCTCTTCCCGATTTATCTCATTGAGCGGGTTAAGTGGGATATCGGCAGGGGTTTTTGCCCTGGCCGGGGCTTTTTTGGGAGGCCGGACATTGAATCAGTATTATGAGCAGAAATTTGCGGTATATGGATATCAGGGAGCTGAGTTTCAGGCGCTGAAAGGGCAATTGCTTTTGATCGCCATCAGTGTGTTGGTAGCTGCGCTTTTATCTTCTTACTATTTTACCTGGCGCAAGGCCAAGGCAGACCGCCAGACCTTGTGGAATCCTACCAGTCGACGGCTGATCATTAACATGATGATTCCGTTATTTGCGGGTGGGGTATTTGTGCTTACGATGTTGCAGTATGATGAATGGCGTTTTGTTGCACCGGCCTGTCTCATATTTTATGGAATCGCACTTGTGAACGGGAGTAAGTACACGCTTGGCGAGGTAAGGTACCTGGGATTGTTGCAGATATTGCTGGGATTGATCTGTGCTCAGCCCTATTTTGTTGGCTATGGCCTTTATTTTTGGGCCCTGGGATTTGGCTGGTTGCATATCCTGTACGGTGTATTTATGTGGATCCGGTATGAAAGAAAGGGAGCCTAATTATGAAGAATCCGATCAATGGACTAAATAAGGTATTTGATAACCGGGTAAGGCTGGGTGTTATGAGCGTGTTGGTTGTCAATCAGGAGATAAGCTTCAATGACCTTAAAGCGATGCTGGAAGTAACCGATGGGAATCTGGCAACCCACCTGGTGCACCTTGAGGAGAATGGGTTTGTGAAAGTGCACAAGGGATTCATTGGGCGAAAGACCAATACCACCTATTCCATTACCAAAGCGGGTGAAAAGGCTTTTACTGACCATATCGCCGCCCTGGAGGGAATGATTCGCGGGTTGAAGTAGTTTTTTTTTGGCTGTTTACTTTGAAATACAAAGTGCTTTTTTAATATTAATAATAAAATGGAAAATCAAATCAACACGGTGAGCGGGCTCTTTGATAAGGGAAAGCTCTTTTTGAAATCGGTATTTATTTTTATCATGGCCCTTGGGCTGTTCATTCCTACCCAGTTTACCCGTGAACTGGTACGTGAACGGAAGGAACGCCAAATGGAGGCGATCAATGATATCAGTGGAAAATGGGGGAGTTCGCAGGTATTGACCGGGCCCATCCTGAAGGTACCTTATCAGGAGAATACCCGCGATGAGCGTGGGGTACCCCTGATAGTAAAAAGGACGGCCTATTTTATGCCCGACAAGCTGGACATCAAAGCAGAGATCGATCCGGAGGTTAGGAAGCGGGGAATTTATGAGGTAGTGGTTTACCGAAGCAAGATAAGGGCAACGGGAAATTTCAAGGAGATACGGTGGAAAGAACTGGGTGTACCTGCCGAAAATATCCTGTGGGCAGATGCACAGGTAGTATTTCATGTATCGGATGTATTGCGCGGGGTGAATGAAGATTTGTTCCTGAACTGGGCCGGTAAAAAGATACCCTTTGGCCCTCAGGCGCAGTTGGGTGAACTTAAAGATGCCTTGTCAGCACCTGTCACCTTAACGGCCGATTCATTGAATGAACCGCTGGAGTTTGATATGCAGTTTAACCTGAATGGTTCAGGCTCCTTGTTGGTTTCTGCCGGAGGTCGCGAGAACAGCATTGACATGCGATCTGGTTGGACAAGTCCAAAATTCACCGGCGTAAAATTGCCCGATGAACGTAAAGTGTCAGACAGTGGTTTTACAGCCAATTGGAAACACATGAACCGTACGGTTCCCCTGGTGTGGAAAGACAAGACCTATGACCTTTCCCCTTCGGCCCTGGGGACCGAGTTGATTGTTTCCGTGGACGGTTACGATAAAACAGAACGTTCGATCAAATATGCGCTGCTCTGTATCGTACTCACCTTTGCCGCCTTTTTCCTGATTGAAAGCATTTATAAGAAGCCATTACACCTTGTCCAATATGCCCTGGCCGGTCTGGCCCTGGTTCTCTTCTACACCTTGTTGTTAAGTCTTTCGGAATACCTGGGCTTCAATCTGGCCTATGGTATTGCGGCCTTTTCAACGATCGGTTTGGTGACCTGGTTTGTAGGGGGGGTCATGAAGTCGGGACGGCTGGGCCTTTTTATTGCCATGGTACTGGCGGTGGTGTACAGTTATATTTTCACCATCATTCAGATGCAGGATTTTGCCTTGCTGATGGGTAGTGTGGGATTGTTCCTGGCATTGGCCGTGATCATGTATTTCTCGAGGAAGATACAGTGGTAGGATGTTAGATGACAGATGACGGATGACAGATGACAGATGATGGAGGGCGGATGACAGATGACGGAGAGCGGCTGTGCGAGACCTCTGGTCTCGCACTTATCTCTTGTCGCTTCTGGCGACTCGAGTATCAACCTGATCATTTATCAAATAGTTTATTTTCTGTCGCCGGAGGCGACGAGAGAACCGTGCGAGACCAGAGGTCTCGCACAGCTACCCTCCGTCATCTGTCCTCCGTCATCTAAAACTCAACAAATGAGCACGCAAAAAACATTTTCTATTTCAAAACGGGCGCAAAGTATTCGCTATGCGTGGCAAGGGATTGTACAATTCTTTTCCCGGGAGCACAATACCTGGGTCCACCTGATGGCGACTATCGGTTGTGGTGTACTGGCCTGGTTAACTCATGTTAACCGGGTGGAAGCGGTACTGTTGCTGGGGATGATCACACTAGTTTGGATGGCGGAGTTATTTAATACAGCCATTGAAAAAGTAATGGATCTTGTTTCACCGGAACGGAAACCCGAAGTGAGGTTTATCAAGGATGTTTCAGCGGCAGCCGTGCTTGTTACTGCCGTTGCCGCCCTTATCACCGGTCTCCTGATCTTTTTACCAAAAATCGTTTAACCATGATAAAAGTATTGCAGCAAAACAAGTTTTTGCGGTTGGTATTCTTCAACCGACAGGAAATGGAGCAATGGCTAATCTTATCCGCCTTATTTAGTATCGGGCTCTTGTTCTTCCGGGCACTGGTGACCCGTGATCTTTTTTTCTTTTTCCTTCCCTGGAACCTGTTTCTGGCCTTTATTCCCTATGCCATCAGCCAATGGCTCGGATCAAGGATTGATATCATTGAAAAGAAAGTACCTTTTTTTGCCACTCTGTTTTTATGGCTTCTGTTCGTTCCCAATTCATTTTATATCATTACTGACCTTTTCCATCTTGGAAAAGGGGGAGATGTGCCTCGCTGGTATGATCTGGCACTCATCTTTTCCTTTGCCTGGAACGGGTTGGTGCTTGGCGCATTATCCGTCAGACGGATGGAAAGAATCCTGTGTGCCCGATATCCATTCCTGAACGGACTTTGGTTTGTTATCCCGATCATGGGATTGAATGCACTGGGTATCTATATTGGAAGGTATCTCCGGTTTAATAGTTGGGACGTACTGACCGATCCATTATCGCTGGCTTCGGATATCATTCAATTGATGATACACCCATTGCGACAAAACAGAGATTGGGGAATGATCCTTTCCTTTACCATTTTACTGGTACTGATCTATGAAGGAATGAAAAAAGCGGCGAAAGCAGCAGTGGTGGAGAAATAACGAATGAGAAATAGATAATAATAAATAAGGAAGGGCAAACCCTTCCTTATTTATTATTATCTATTTCTTATTTCTTATTCCTAAAAATCAAGCCCCATGGCAAAATGCACATATGGCTTGCCGCGGAAGAGTCCGTTCATTTCCCAGGCGGCGTCGAAGCGCAGGAAATATCCGAGCAGTACACTACGTACCCCAAAACCATATCCACCAACAAAGGGTCCGATACCACCTGTTTTGATCCTTACCACTACATCAGGACTGGAAGGATCGGTGTAAAGGGTAAAGGGACGCTGTATCTTATCAAACTGGCCATTCCAGGCGGTACCCAGGTCAACAAATTGTACCAATTGGAAATTGCGCAGGAAGGCATTATTGATCGGTTTACTGAAAAGGGTAGTGAATACAGGTAAACGGAATTCACTGTTCATGACCACGGCATTGTTTCCGTTGGCCACATTCTGTGGGAACCCGCGCATATTCACGGCCAGAGTCTGGAAAGCATAGTTACCATCGGGATCAGGGGTATTGGCATCATTGAACTTGGGGAATAACCAGTTATCAACTCCACCCAGATAGTAGATCATTTTTTGTGTACCCCAGGAAACATCCAGAGCGCCACGGAAGGCCCAGATAAAGTTCCGGTAAATGGGTACATAGTAACGAAAATCACCTCCGATATTAAAGAAGAAAGGTTTGTTCCCATTCCCTTTATCATTGGCCTGGGCATTGGCATCGATATATGCTTTGTAGCGCATGCCCTTCCAGATATTTTGTGCCGGATTGATCGCATCATCATGTACATATTCCAGATGGGCGAGTATATAGGTCCGTCTTTGGTCTTCAAGAAGCAGGGTAATGGGAGGATTGTTGAAATCATCGGCCAATACCACATATTTATCACTGCGGAAGGCCGCATTCAATCGCAGGCTTCTGACCCGGTCAAAGGGATAGGATACCGAAGCCTGGTAAAGATTGGTAAAGATCTTTCCGGTGGCAGCAAAACCTGAGGTGTTATCGGCCAGGATCGCCCGTTCGGTTGAACGGAAATAGGTTAATCCGTAGTCAAAGCGCTTTTTCAGGTATTGGGTCGAAAGAATATACTGTGCATCGCGGAGATCGGTTCCGATCTGGAATCCACCGGCAAATTTCCAGTCCTCCATCAGGTCAGAGATACCCACCCGCAGCATTCCATTCAACGCATTGCCATTGCTCAATTGAATCGGTCCTGATCCACCTGCATAGGGTTGATATCGGGTTACGAGCACGTTATTGTTAAATCCGCTTACAAGATAGTCGTTGAAGAATTTCGGTGGACGGTATTCAAATACTTTGGCTTTGCTTAATACTGATTCCTTTCCTGGCAAGGTAACGGCCTCAATGATATTGCCTTGGCGAGAGGTAGAATCCGTTTCCTCATTCATGAATTCATTCTGGAAAAAATCATTTGTTTTCGCCGCGGTATCGGTCCTTTCGGCATCATCGGCATTCAACCGGCCAGCCTGTGCCCGTTCATTATCAAATTGCCTGCGCCTGAATTCCGTGGGTTTGGCAGTTACATTCCGGCGACGGAGGGCATTCTCATCCACGCGCAAACGATAGAGGAATTTATATTCTCCTTGCTGGATCACTTCACTCACCTGACTGTTGTCTCCGGCTGTTCGGGTTTCCAACAGGTTGTTTTGATAGTTTGAAATGGGGAATACATAAGAGGAGTCATTGGTCACGGACACAAATCCCACCGAATCAATATCGGTCTTGCCCCATTCTTTTAAGATCGAATCCACTTCTTTGGGATCGGGGTTGCGTAATACTTCATCGCCTATATAAACCAGTGAATCCAATCCGGCCCTTTCCGTGGAGAAGAAACCGGCATAGCGGTTACTGATCCCGTTTTCATCACTCACAAACGTGAAGTGATAGGTGTTGTATTGCGAGGGATAACGGGCATGTCCGTGTTTCAGACTGGTAAGCTGAGAGATCTGTTTGAACTCCGATTTATTCCAGTTGTCTACCAGAAATACATTGTAGGGCCCGCCCACAAGGCTGTCATCGGAGGAGGCAGCCATGGCTGATGGCCGGTTGCTGGAATAAAGGATACCGGTCTTGTTGGGAAAAGAAACAAATGACGCATCAAGGTCATCATACACATCATTGGTGATCTGTTCCACCCGCTCTTTGTCGATCTTGTAGGTGAAGATATCCGTCTGTCCACTTTTTACCGCACTCAGCAAAAGCGTATTGGCATCCAGCATGTATTTCATGTCTTGTACCTGATCGAAATCTTTCAATTCGCGGTTTTTGACCACTTTGAACCGATTGACCACATCATAAACAAACAATTTCAATTTACCTTCTTCACTATAGATACAAGCCAGTCGTGTTCCTTTACCATCCCAGGCCAGGATCGGGTAATTGGGGTTGATCTCTTTTTCGCGGCTACGGGTACCCAGCTTTAGCAAGACACGCCGATTGCCATAATTTTCATAGAAGGAAACATAGTATCGTCCCAGATGAAATTCTACCACTGCATAGGAGAAACTCCGGGGGGCCGGGTTGGCATTGAAACGGATATAGTCTTTTTTGCGGATCTCTTCTGTAACGGCGAGCTGGCCTTTCGGTACCGGGCGACGGCCACGGATATCTTTGAAATAGGTTTCACCTTCTTCCCGCATAAAGTCTTTCAGGAGATCTTTGAATTTCTTGGTCCCCGTCACTTTGAAACTGGCTGTATTCAGGCTCCGGTAAATGCGGGCGAGATAGAGCATGTAAGTGGTCTTGGGCTTGCCAAATTTATCACCGATATAACGCCAGAAGGCATGACCGGCCAATAATGGTTTGTCAAAGGCCAGTTGATAAAAATTCTTGTAGCGTCCGGAAAGTATGGCGGATTTCAATTCTCCATCCAGTTCGGTGCTCCATTCTTCGGCTACATATTGCACATATCCGTCGGTAAGCCATTCGGGTAAATCGAGCAGGGCCTGATTGGCAGCAAATTCACCCAGGTCATCTCCGAAAAGTTCATTTTGCAGGATCACTTTTGCGATACCCTGACGGATCTGGCGTTTGAGGTTGTTGTGGTTGCCATCAAAATACACCAGCATCTTATTATTCACCAGTTTGGTGATACCACCGGGGTATTGCCAGTCTATTCCCAATCCGATATTGGATTGCTGCATCTCGTCAAAATTGTTGTACACCACAATATTGACCCGGCGCTGAAGGCCGTATTCCATAAATTCTTCCAGTTTGGGGAGTTCCTCCTCGGCAATCTGGGCTACATATTTTCCCAGTTGTAATCCATCCTGGCTGAAGTAGGTGTTGAAATTATCGGTTTGGTAATATTTCCACTTGAACTTCTGGTATTGCACCCTGTTCTTTCCAAACTCGACCGTGCTTACCTGAGCATTAACTTGAACCGCACCCATTGTCAGGAACAACCCGGCTAAAAAGGTTTGGCGAAGGATAATTTGTTTCATAGAAAACGTTACTGTTTCTTTTGGATTAGAGCTGAATCCCTGTGTTCTGTAATTTTGCCTTCGGAAAGGCGAACTTAGAATAACTAAAATACGAAAAAACGACCATGTGGCATGTTAAAGCTTTTACTTTCAATCCCGTCCAGGAAAACAGCTATGTCCTTTATAACGAACAGCATAAGTGTGTCATAATAGACCCCGGGTGTTATTTTCCCGAGGAAAGACAGGAATTGAAGGATTTCATTCACCAAACGGGTTTGGAGCCCGTCTGGTTGCTCAATACCCACTGCCATCTGGACCATGTTTTTGGGAACAAATTTGTTGCCGAAACCTGGGGGCTCAAGCTACATATCCACCCCGATGAGGAAAAAGTGCTTGCCTTTGCTCCCTCCAGCGGGGAAATGTGGCAATTGCCTGTAGATAATTATACCGGAGACCTGGTTTTTCTCCAGGAGGGGGACATGATTGAGGTCGGGGAGGACCGGCTTTCGGTCTTGTTTACCCCGGGTCATTCGCCGGGCAGTATCTCCTTTTATGCCGAAAAAGAGGGGTTTGTGATCGGCGGTGATGTGCTTTTTAATGGGAGTGTGGGCCGGACCGACCTGCCGGGAGGAAGTTTTACCACCCTGTTTCAAAGTATCCAGACAAAACTATTCGTCCTGCCGGATGATACAAAGGTTTATTCAGGACATGGGCCTTTGACCACGATCGGTTTTGAGAAAATGAATAATCCGTATGTGAAGTTGTTTTAGGCGTCTCACGTCTCACGAAAAAACACCTTCCGCACTTCCTTTCGTTCCACTTTCGAGATAAACCAGCCAAAAGCCAGCAGAAGAACGGTCCCGGAAGCGATGCTAAACCAGAGCGGGTTCCATACTTGCAATATTCCGCGATGGATCAAATAGATCAAAGTCACCAGAACGAGATAGGCCAGTAATTTCTTTTTGGCATAGGGTACCGGATAATATTTCTGTCCCATCTGGTAGCTCAGGATCATCATGAACAAATAACAGCAAAAGGTGGCCAGGGCTGCTCCCAGATAATGAAGCCAGGGGATAAGCAAAAGGTTAAGCCCTACAGTAATGATGGCCCCACCCAGGGTGATCCAGGCGCCATACAGATTGCGGTTGGTGAGTTTATACCAGATACTGAGATTATAATAAATACCCAGGAAGATATTTCCCATGGCCAGTATGGGAACAATATAGATTCCCTCGCCCCATTCGTCCGATTTCAGGGTGATGATTTCCTGTAAAACATCCCGGTACAGCCCGATACCAAGGAACATAAAACAGCAGGCAATAACGAAGAACTTCATTACCCGGGCATATTTCTTCTGTACATTGTCTTCCTTTGAGCTATTGAAGAAAAAGGGTTCGGCAGCCATGCGAAAAGCCTGGATCATGATGGTAACGAGTACAGCCAACCGGTAAAGGTTGGCAAAGATCCCCAGTTCTTTGTCTGCCTCGGCGGTGGACAGGTCCACCACATGGCGATAGACCAGCCGGCTGAGCATATCATTGATCATACCCCCCATGCCGACAATGATAAGCGGGTAACTGTATTCCATCACTCTTTTCCAGAGAGCGGTATTGAACCGGAATTGAATATCCCGGAATTCCTTTGCCAGTAATAAAAAAACAAAGACACTGCCACAGAGATTGCCCAGCAGGTAATACCGGATCGGGTCTTTGTCATTATAGATAACAGAGAGAAAACCATCCGGGTTCTCCTGTACCATCCGGGGGATGATACCCAGGAAAAGGATGACCACCAGGATATTGACGAGAATACCCGCTACCCGGACAAAAGCATATTTGCGGGGACGGTTCTCCAGCCTTAACCGGGCAAAGGCGAGGGTGGCCAGAGTGTCAAAGAACAGGATCCAGCACATCCAGGTCACATATTCAGGGTGTCTCTCCAGGCCGGCAGCCGCGGTGATCGCCGGTCTGAAGAGAAAAAGCAGGGCAGTAAATAATAAGGTGGAGCCAATCAGAGAAATACTCAGTGTACTGTATAATTTTCCCCGGTCCTCCTCCTGGGCAAAACGGAAATAGGCTGTCTCCAGACCGTAGGTAAAAAGGACGTTCAGAAAAGGGATGATGGCATAAACCTGGGCCAGATCGGCGGTGGTAGCGGCACGGGCAAAAAGAAAGGGTAGGGACAGGTTCATCAGATAACCCAGGAATCGGCTCACGATCGTGGGCAATCCATACCATAGTGTTTGTCCGGCCAGTTTCTTTATGCTGCTCAACGGCTAAGTTTGGACAAATTTAGATTTTAAAGTGGGAAAACGATTTACCTTCGCTATAGAAAACCACAAAGGGTCTTTGTTTTAAAGTTTCTCGCAGCGTACGCAACGTATTTTACGCTTGCAACGTCAGTAGAAAAATCGAAAATTGTAAAGCCGCAGCGGCCGTTTATGGCTTGGCGAGCGCAGCGAGGAACCCTTAATACACAGTTTCAAATATAAAACCAGACAACAAACTTTTACAAATGAGAAAATTGACCTTACTCCTTCTTGGGTTGGGAATTGCGACGATCACATTTTCCCAGCAAGCGTATGAATCCAAGGTAGAATACCTGAAAAAGCAACAGGAGACCTTTGCCATTGATTTCCCTTACCCCCCCTCCGTTGTAGAAGCAGCTTTGGTGGAGAAATTGGAGAAAATGGGATATAAGACCAAAGAATCCAAAGGTTTTCGGGTGTACAAAGGCGCTATCATCAGCAGTATCAGTGGAGAGAGTATGGATTATGTTTTCCGGGTGGAACGCAAAAGCCGCCGGGAGAAAGATGAGACTGTGGTATTTATGATGATCAATAAGGCCGATGCCAACATGATGTCGCTGTTGGACAGTGATGTCAAGACCCAGGCTAAACTCTTTCTTAATGATATGGCGCCCTATATGGAAGCGTACAATTTGGAAGTAGAGATCAAAGCGCAGGAAGAAGAGGTAGAGAAGGCCGAAAAGAAACTTCGCAAACTCGAGTCTGACGGAGATGACCTTCAAAAGAAATTGAAGAAGCTCGAGAACGATATTGAAGAGAATAAGAAAGATCAGGAAAGCCAGGCCAAGGATATTGAGAACCAGAAGCAGGTGCTTGAGGCAATGCGCGGAAAGCGCAAGAACTGATCCTTAGTTGTGTTGCTCCGGGTCGGGGCTAAAAATAGGCTTACTCTCAGGATCCGCGAATCGCGGATTCTTTGTCATAACAGTATCCGTCAACGTGCGCAGGAATGCGACGAGATCAACGATCTCTGCGCGGTTTAGGGCGAGCCGGTTACTTACCAATGGATCTACAGTTGGTCCATTTACCACACCCGAAGTATAATGTTGAAGACAGGCTTCGATACTCGCGAAGCGACCATCGTGCATATACGGTTGAGTAAGCACGACATTTCTCAGGGAAGGAACTTTAAATTTCATGGAATCGGCCGGGTCGTTGGTGATCCGCATTCTTCCTGCATCCAACAGGTTGGGGATACCTGGTAAACCGATATTTCTATAGCTCAGGTCGGTAAACAAAGGTTCGGTATGGCAGGAAGCACAGTTTGCTTTGAACAGGGTGTACCCTCTTTCCTCATAGGGGGTAAAACTCGTTTCGCCTTTTTTAACCAGATCATATTTGGATTGGGAGGAGACGACCGATACCATGAATTGGGACAAGGCCCGCAACAGACGCTGGCTGTTGATCTCATCATTGCCAAAGGCGGACCTGAACATACGGGGATAGTCGGGATCTGCTTTTAATTTCCGGATGATATTTTCAATGGTTTCCGCCATTTCATTGGGAGCCGTCAAAGGCGCAAGGGGCTGAACATCGAGGTGGTTGATCCCTCCATCGAGGTGAAATTCCTTTTGCCAGGCGAGGTTGAACAAACCCGGCGCATTGCGGGTGGTAAACCCGTCATCAAAGCCATGACTAAAGGAATGGTCGAATGATGAAAACGCGGCAAACTGCTGGTGACAGGAGGCGCAAGGGAAATTCCCATCGCGGGAGAGACGACCATCGTAAAACAATTTTCTACCCAGTTCAAAACCCTCTTTGGTCAATGGGTTTTGGGAAAAGTCATAGGCCATTGCCGGGAATCCTTCCGGAACACTTAGTGTTTCCAGTGTTGGGTTATAGGCTGATGCATCCTTTTTCTTGCAACTATCGGCCATCAGGCCAAAGGCGAAAGTGATCAGGAGTAATATGGAGATCGTGCTTTTTGTCTTTTTCATGGTTCATTCGTTTTGACATCTACCAGAGTGAACATGTCGGCATAATTATCCGCGACTTTTTTGGCATTGGCCCCCGGAGAAGTGATGGAGGGCTTGGCGGCTATGGAAAGGTCAACCGGTCCGCTAAACCATTTCGACAGGTCTGCTTGTATCTGAATCTTCAGCTGCTGATTTTTTTTCAATGATATGGCTTGTGGAAATTTCAGATCGATCTGTTTGAGTGTATTTGTTTCTCCTTTAAATCCGCCGATATGGTATTCAAAGAAATTTCCAGGCATACGGGAAACCGGGGAATGGCCTTCTATTTTGGCCATGATATATCCGGTGTTCCAGGTCCAGAACATTCCATGCAGGGGATCAAGTGCGCCGGTCTGCGCCCCGCTTACATTGCGGAGGCTGTCTACACCCAAAAGAAAGCGTAATCCGCTATAGGTTCCGGGTTCGAAAGGGGCAATCAACTTTTTTGATTCCGGGTTCTCTTCATCGATCAAAAAATATGTTTCACCTGTTGCGGGTTTATTCGGGCTGCCGATAAGGATAAAATTGGAGAGGTAATATTTGAACTTTGAAAGGGTGAACTCTTCGCCGGCTGTGTTCGTATATTTTTTTTCAAAACCTAATTCCTCAGCTCCAAACGAATGTGTCAATTGAATACTAACCGTTGCCGTATCAGCCTGACCGGCTTCTTTTTTAATGAAAGAAAAAGAGAGCATGACGAGTACGGCTGCCAATATAATGCGTCGTATGGGAAATGTGTCTGGCAAGGGGAAAGTTGAATTGAAATTAATCAAAATTCCCCGGGCTTCCATTTTTTCCGGCCTTCTTTGATCCGGGCTTCCTTCTTTTTTCCTTCCAGTCTTTTTTCCTTTGCCGCCTTGGAGGGTTTGGTGGCTTTCCGCTTTTTCTTTTCTATCAAGGCGTTGCCGATCAATACCTGCATTTTGCGGACCACTTCTTCTTTGTTTTCTAACTGGGTACGATAGGTTTGTGAACGTACCTGAAGCAAACCATCCTTGGTGAGGCGATGGCTTAAACGTTCCAGCAGTTTTATTTTTTGATCTTCATTGAGGACCTGCGAGTCGCTAATGGAAAAGCTGCCAATGACGGCTGTTTCGACCTTATTTACATTTTGGCCGCCCTTACCGCCCGAGCGGGTGGTCTGAAATGATATTTCGGGTGTGAGGTTTATTTTTTGGTGTTATAAGCACGAATTGGAACGAATGGACACGAAATTTCACGAATTTTTATTCTTTCAATTTGGTGTCGATAATGATGGTAACTGGGCCATCATTTACCAGATCCACCTTCATATCTGCTCCAAAGCTACCCGTTTCTACTTTTTTACCAAGATCAATACTTAATTGCTGGATCATGGATTCGTAGAGAGGGATAGCTTTTTCCGGTTTGCTTGCCCGGATATATGAGGGTCTATTTCCTTTTTTTGTGGAAGCATGTAAGGTAAACTGACTGACCAATAGGATTCCACCCTCCGTTTCTTTAACAGACAAGTTCATTACCCCCTGCGCATCATCAAATACCCGAAGGTTTACAATTTTACTGCTAAGCCAGGTAACATCCTCCTGTGAATCATTGTCCTCAATACCTAAAAGAACCAACAGCCCATTTTCAACCCTTCCACATACCTCTCCTTCAATCATAACCTGGGCAGGCCTAACTCGTTGAATAACCGCACGCATATCTTAACTCTTTTATACTTGTTCTTTTACAAACATTAATTTACCACCCTTTTGTATGTTAATGATGCTTCGCCAAAATTAACTACAATTCCCAAACGGTTATTGGATGCCTTTACATAATTAAGGGTTTGACAAATAAAGGCGTCAATGATAAATTTAGTCGATTGAGTGAATAGGATTTTTTAGAATGGATTGAAAGGCAAATTCTATCTAAGAGTAAAACCAGACAGGCAGTTTATTGCGGGGTATTTAACTGGAGAAAAAGAGATAAACACGAATTTATAAATTATAAATTCGTGCCAATTCGTTCAAATTCGTGACATCTAAATCCCCACCCGTTCAGTAAACCTCTCCCCACTTTCCATCTCCACCAGAATAAAAAACACATTCTCGCGGATGGTGGCATTGTAGGTGAACTGGGTTTGGCGAATATCTTTTTGCTCCACCACGCGGTTACCTTGCGAGGTCCAGATCATGATATTCTTGAGGTTGTTGGTGGATTTGATCGTGATGGTCCGACCACTTGTTAGTATTTTAAATGGCTTTTTGGCCCGGGAAACACTGTTTTCGGCAATGGTTTTTGGACTGGGTTTTTGTGAAAAACCGGCCATCGTAAAGGTGGTGAACACGAAAAAGGTCAACAAGAGGCGGATCATGGGATAATAAGATCGGTGTTTGGAAATTGGTTATTACTGGTTCTCAAAGGGTAAGGGAGTCTCAAAACGGCAAGAATCATGCTAAATTGCATGTCTTATCAAAAAGTTTTGTTATGACCTTGTCGGAGGCACAAAAACAGGTTGACCAATGGATCCAAACCGTTGGGGTAAAATATTTCAGTGAGCTTACCAATATGGCCATCCTCACCGAAGAGGTAGGCGAGCTGGCGCGACACATGTCAAGGGTATATGGGGAGCAATCCTATCGCCCGGGAAAGGAACCCGCCCATCTGAAAGGAAATGAGAGTCCGATGGCGGAGGAAATGGCTGATGTGCTTTGGGTGCTGCTTTGCCTGGCCAATCAGACCGGGGTCGACCTGGAGCTGGCCATGCAAAAAAACCTGGACAAAAAGAACCAACGGGACGCCGACCGTCATCAAAATAACCCCAAGCTTCACTGAGCATTTCTTACTTTTGCGCACTATTATTATGGCAAACGAAGCGAACAAACAAAACCAGCCGGATGGCCGTTTTCAGGCGATCATCTCGCATTGTAAAGAATACGGGTTCATCTTCCCCAGCAGTGAGATCTATGATGGCCTTCAGGCCGTGTATGACTATGGCCAGTGGGGGAGTGAATTGAAGCGGAATATCCGCGACTATTGGTGGAACAGCATGACCCGCCTGCATGATAATATTGTAGGTATCGATGCCGCCATCTTTATGCATCCCACCACCTGGAAGGCCAGCGGGCACGTTGACAATTTCAACGACCCGATGATCGATAACAAGGATAGCAAGAAACGCTATCGTGTGGATCACCTGATCGAAGGCTATGCCGCCGAACTCAAGGCTGCCGGGGATGAGGCAAAGAGTGATAGCCTGATCGCCGAGATGGAAGCCCTGATCGCGAAAGATGATTTTCCCGGACTCAAGACCCTGATCGAAACTAACAAGATCAAATGCGCGGTGAGCGGCACCTGTAACTGGACCGATATCCGTCAGTTTAACCTGATGTTCAGTACCGAATTCGGGTCAACCGTTTCCTCCGATGGAGAAGACAATAAGGTCTACCTCCGCCCGGAAACCGCCCAGGGTATTTTTGTGAATTTTCTGAATGTCCAGAAATCAGGCCGGATGAAGATCCCATTCGGGATCGCTCAGATCGGTAAGGCTTTCCGGAATGAGATCGTAGCCCGTCAGTTCATTTTCCGGATGCGTGAATTTGAGCAGATGGAGATGCAGTTCTTTATCCGTCCCGGCACACAGAAAGAATGGTACGAGAAATGGAAACAGACGCGTCTTGACTGGCATCTTTCCTTAGGGTTTCCTGCAGATAAGTACCGTTTTCACGACCATGTAAAACTGGCCCACTACGCGGATGCCGCCTGTGATATTGAGTTTGAATTTCCGATCGGTTTCAAGGAACTCGAGGGAATTCATAGCCGGACCGATTTCGACCTTCGTCAACACCAGGAATACAGCAAGAAGAAGATGCAGTATTTTGATAATGACCTGGATCCGGCCACCGGAAAGCCATTTGGTAATTATATTCCCTATGTGATCGAGACCTCCATCGGACTTGACCGGATGTTCCTTGCCGTAATGAGCCAGGCCTATACCGAAGAAGACCTGAGCACAGAGGAGAAAAAAGACGAAAGGGTAGTACTGAAATTTCCCCCCAAACTGGCCCCGATCAAACTGGCGATCCTGCCCCTGGTAAAAAAGGATGGATTGCCCGAGATCGCCCGGCAGTTGATGGATGAATGTAAGACCTCCTTCTATACTTTCTACGAAGAAAAAGATACGATCGGTAAACGTTACCGTCGGATGGATGCGCTTGGCACTCCTTTCTGTGTCACCATTGACCAACAGACCAAGGAAGACGGAACGGTCACCATCCGCCACCGGGATACCATGGTGCAGGAACGGGTGGCCATGGACCAGGTAAAGCAGATTGTTTTACAGGCGATTTCCTGAGGAAATCAGAAATAAGGAACAGAGAAATAAGAGATAAGGAAGTGGACCCTCCATACTTCCTTATTTCTTATTTCTCTGTTCCTTATTTCTTATTATTCCCCGGTTTCCTCCAAAAATCAGCAATTTGACTGACCTTCCTCACCCCCTCCCCCCCGGCATATTTCTACTTTAGCCTCCTCTTCACATCAAAATCTTCTTTGTTATGGAAACGATAACCAAACCGATCCACCAGGAACAAGAACCAGGGCAAAAGGAAGTAGTCAAGGCCATCATGGATGGCAATGAGGCCGCCTCTTATATTGCCTACAAAACCAGCGAAGTATGCGCTATTTACCCCATTACCCCATCCTCCTCGATGGGCGAATGGGCGGATGAATGGAGCAGTAATGGCCAAACCAATATCTATGGGGAGGTACCCAAAGTCATTGAAATGCAAAGCGAAGCAGGTGCCGCCGGTGCCATTCACGGGGCTTTGCAAGGCGGTGCGCTTGCCTCCACGTTTACCTCTTCGCAGGGATTGCTGCTGATGATCCCCAATATGTACAAGATCGCCGGTGAACTGACCCCGGCTGTTTTTCATATAGCCGCCCGTACGGTGGCTACGCATGCCCTATCCATTTTTGGTGATCACAGTGATGTGATGGCCACCCGCGCCACCGGCTTTGCCATGCTTTTTGGCAACAACCCACAACAGGCCATGGATATGGCCATGATTTCTACCTCGGCCACACTTAAGGCCCGGGTACCTTTCCTGAATATTTTTGACGGGTTCCGCACTTCACATGAACTGAACCAGGTGGAAGTGATCCCCGATGATGTGATCCGGCAAATGATCGATGAAGAAGCGGTAAGCAAACACCGGAAACGCGCGCTCAACCCCGAACATCCCATTGTACGCGGTACTGCCCAAAACCCTGATGTATTCTTTCAAAGCCGCGAGGCCTCCAATATATATTATAATGAAACCCCTGGTTTTGTAAAAAAGGCCATGGAGGAATTTGCCCAACTGACCGGACGTACCTATCACCTGTTTGATTATTACGGACACCCCGAAGCGGAACGCGTGATCATCATCATGGGTTCGGGTACAGGCCCTGTGCATGAGGTGACCGATTACCTGAATGCCAAGGGAGAAAAAGTGGGTTATCTGAATATTCATCTTTTCCGCCCATTCTCTGTAGCTGATTTTATCCAAACCCTGCCAACCAGTGTGAAAAAGATCGCGGTGCTGGATCGTTGTAAAGAACCCGGTGCCATTGGCGAGCCACTTTTCATGGATGTAATCAATGCATTCCATGCCGGTTGGAACGGCCCGATGCCTAAAGTGGTTGGTGGCCGTTATGGACTTGCCTCCAAAGAATTCAATCCGGGTATGGTGCTTGCTGTTTATGATGAATTGAAAAAAGAACAACCCAAGAACGGGTTTACCATCGGTATTGAAGACGATGTGACACATACCAGCCTGTCCTGGAATAAAGAATTCTCGCTGGAGGACCAACACCTTTTCCGCGGTTTATTCTATGGACTGGGTGCAGACGGAACCGTAGGTGCCAATAAGAATACCATCAAGATCGTAGGGGAAGTAACCGATGACTATGTACAGGGGTACTTTGTATATGATTCCAAAAAATCGGGATCATTGACCGTATCGCACCTGCGTTTTAGTGAGCATCCCATCCAATCCACTTACCTGATCAATTCGGCCAATTTTGTGGCCTGTCACCATTTCAATTACCTCAAGAAATATGATGTGCTGAAGTATGCGGAGAAGGAAGCTACCTTCCTGCTCAATGCGCCGTATGAAGCCACAGAGGTATGGCAACATCTTCCCAAGAAAATTCAGGAAGAGATCATCCACAAGCAGCTCAAGTTTTATTCGATAAATGCCTCTAAGGTTGCCCGTGAAGCGGGGATGGGGTCGAGGATCAACTCCGTTCTTCAAACCTGCTTCTTTGCCATTTCCAATGTGATGACCAGGGATCTGGCCATCCAATACATCAAATCCGCCATTAAAAAGACCTATAGCCGCAAAGGCGAGGCCGTGGTGGAGAAGAATTACCAGGCTGTTGATATGACACTCGACAATCTGCATCGGATCGATTACAGCGCCTACATTACCGGGGAGGTCCCCATTGAAGCGCCGGTCTCAGTCGAGGCACCTGATTTTGTACAGCAAGTCCTGGGTAAGATCATTGCCGGGGAGGGAGACGATCTTCCGGTCAGCGCCTTCCCCGTCGATGGTACCTATCCTTCGGGTACCACCAAATGGGAAAAACGAAATATCGCCGACCAGGTTCCCGTTTGGGATCCGAGCCTCTGCTCACAATGTGGTAAGTGCTATTTTGTATGCCCCCATGCCGCCATTCGTGTTAAAGTGTATGATCGCGACTGGCTGGCCGATGCCCCTGCATTCTTTAAACATACCGATCCCATTGGAAAGGAATTTTATAAAGACAAGGAAGCCTATACCCTTCAGGTAGCCGTGGAAGATTGTACCGGTTGTAAACTCTGCACCGAAGTTTGTCCGATTGAAAGCAAGACAGAGCCTGGCCACAAAGCCATTGATATGATGGATGTAGAGCCGCTGAAAGAACATGAAAAGAATAACTGGGATTATTTCCTTTCCCTGCCGGATATTGACCGCACCCGTGTAAACAAGGGTACGGTAAAAGGTTCGCAACTGCTGGAACCCCTGTTTGAATTCTCCGGAGCTTGTAGTGGTTGTGGTGAAACACCCTACCTCAAACTGTTGACACAGTTATTTGGTGACCGGATGCTCGTGGCCAATGCCACCGGATGTTCGTCCATCTTTGGAGGTAACCTGCCCACCACGCCCTGGAGTACCGATCATGAAGGACATGGACCAGCCTGGGCCAACTCCCTCTTTGAAGACAATGCCGAATTTGGTTTAGGTATCAAACTGGCTACTGACAAAAAACGCGAGATGGCCTTCCATATCCTGAAACATATGCGGGAAGAAGTAGGCAGCGAATTGGCAGATGCCATTCTGAAGAATGAGGAGAATAGCGAAGGTGAACTGATAGAACAACGCAAATATGTCAATGAATTAAAGAAACGCCTCCGCACGATCAATACAGAAGAGTCATACCGGCTCTACCAGATCGCTGAATTCCTGGAAAAGAAATCAGTATGGATCGTTGGAGGAGATGGATGGGCCTATGATATTGGTTTCGGAGGTCTCGACCACGTGCTGAGCACCGGCGAGAACATCAATATCCTTGTGATGGATACGGAAGTGTACAGCAATACCGGTGGGCAGAAATCAAAAGCTTCCCCGATCGGGGCCAGTGCCAAGTTTGCCGTAAAAGGTAAGACCACTGGTAAAAAAGACCTGGCCATGCAGGCCATTGCCCACGGCAATGCCTATGTAGCCCAGATCGCTATGGGGGCCAATGATGTTCATGCACTCAAAACCATCCTGGAGGCCGAAGCCTTCCCCGGTTCTTCCATCATCATTGCTTACAGCCATTGCATCGCGCATGGTTATGATATGTGCCATGGATTGGATCAGCAGAAACTGGCCGTGAACTCGGGTTACTGGCCGCTATTCCGGTACAATCCGCTGAATGAAAAAGGAAAACGCTTCTCACTCGATTGCAAAAATCCAACAGTACCGCTGGATGAGTTCCTCTATCATGAGAACCGCTTTGCGACGATCAAGAGCAGCAATCCGGATATGGCGGGTCAGTTCCTGAACCAGGCCAATGAAGGAATCAAACTGCATTGGGAGCGCATTGAGGCATTGAAGCAGTTATAATCAAGGCAAGAGTCAAGACAAGTATAAGAATAGTGGGGCCCCTTTCCAGGGGCCTCTCTTATTTATTGAATTTCTTCGTGTTCTTCGTGCCTCCTTTGTGTTCTTCGTGTCCTCCTACGCAAGACTGGCGTAGGAGGGCACGAAGAACACAAAGGAGGCACGAAGAACACAAAGGAGACACAAAGGGTTATAAGGATTCGAAGCGGGCCTGGAAAAACCGAAGGTACTTCGGTTCATACACCATCTTCAGCCCATGTATTTTATTTCTTTGATCAAATACCCGGGCTGTTGATTCCGCGATCACATCCATATGTGCCTGTGTGTATACGCGGCGTGGAATGGTAAAGCGTACCAGTTCAAGTTTGGGATAATAATTTTCACCATTGGGTTTGCGGCCGGCCGATACCACTCCTCTTTCCATGGTCCTTACCCCTGAATCGAGATAGATGGCTGCAGCCAGCGTTTGTGCGGGATACTGGGCTTGAGGAATATGAGGCAGGAATTTTTTCGCATCGACAAAGATCCCGTGCCCACCAATGGGTTTGACGATCGGCACGCCATAGCTGATCATTTTTTCACCGAGATAGATCACTTGCCCCACCCGTGCATGGATATGAGCATCAGATACACTTTCCATGATCCCGATGGCCATGGCTTCCATATCCCGTCCGGCAAGTCCGCCATAGGTGTGCAATCCTTCATAAACCACCACGAGGTTGCGGGCTTCTTCAAATACATCCCAGTCATTTACGGCAAGAAAGCCACCGATATTGACCAATGCATCTTTCTTGGCACTCATTGTGGCGCCATCGGTCAGGTCACAGATCATTCGGACGATCTGGGCAATGGATTTGTTTTCATAACCCTTTTCCCTTTGCTGGATGAAATGAGCATTTTCGGCCACACGGGTCATGTCGTGGATGACCTTGATACCGTGTTTCCGGGTATAAGCCCTTAGCTCTTTCAGGTTTTTCATACTGATGGGCTGACCACCGGCCATGTTTACACTGGTGGCAATGCTGACATAGGGGATGCGCTTGGCGCCATACTTTTTGACCAGCTTATCCAGTTTTTCAAGGTCTACATTTCCTTTGAAAGGATGTTCATTCTCCGGATCATGCGCCTCATCAATGATGATGTCTTCAAATTTTCCCCCGGCCAGTTCCTGGTGAAGCCGGGTGGTGGTGAAGTACATATTACCGGGAATGATATCACCTTTCCGGATCATTACTTTAGACAGGATATTCTCTGCGCCGCGGCCCTGATGGGTTGGCACCAGGTATTTATAGCCATACACATTTTTAACCACCTCTTCCAGGTGATAGAAATTGCGGCTACCGGCATAGGCTTCATCGCCGAGCATCATTCCTGCCCATTGTTGATCGCTCATGGCGGAAGTGCCACTATCGGTCAGCAGATCAATATAAACATCCTCGCTGCGTAACAGGAAAGTATTGTAGCCCGCCTGCTGAAGTGCTTTACGACGTTGAGCAGGGGTTGTCATTTTAAGGAGCTCCACCATTTTTATCTTAAATGGCTCGGCCCAGCTTTTTTTAAAATGATTATTCATGGCAGTTTTTTTAAAGGTGGTGGTTATTATTTCTCGCAGCGGGCGCCAGGAGGCAGCGATCGCTGCGGACATCTATTAATTGGATTGTCAACTTTCAGATAGCCGTTGCGTTCTTTGCCTCTTAGCGCACGCTGCGAGAAATTGATACATGACTAAGTTTTGCCGTAAAATGTCTTAACAGTTCAGATTCCTCTATGATCTTTAATCCCTTTATCGCCCCTCTTTTTTCAAACACTTCGATGATCACTTCGGCCACATAGTCAATATGGCTTTGGGTATACACTCTTCGTGGAATGGCCAAACGGACAAGTTCCAGCGCGGCGGGGATCAATTTTTTATCCGCATCATATTTCCCAAACATCAAGGAACCGATCTCTACGCCACGGATCCCCCCTTCCACATAAAGCGCACCTACCAGCGCCTGACCCGGATATTGCTCAACAGGTACATGGGGCAGGAAGGCTTTGGCATCCAGATAGACCGCATGGCCACCGGCAGGCTGCATTACCGGGACTCCCGCGGATATGAGTTTGTTGGCGAGGTATTCAATGCTTCGGATACGGTATTGGAGATAATGTTCATCCAATACTTCTTCCAGTCCGATGGTGATGGCTTCCAGGTCACGACCGGCAAGTCCGCCATAGGTAGGGAACCCCTCAGTAATGACCAGCAGGTTGCGGCACTGACGGGCGAGTTGAGGATCACGCATGGCCAGGAAACCTCCGATATTGGCAAACGCATCTTTTTTGGCGCTCATGGTACAACCATCCGCATAGGAGAAGATCTCCCGGGCAATGGCTTTCACCGATTTTTCCTGATAACCCGACTCCCGCTGTTGAATAAAATAACTGTTCTCGGCAAACCGGCAGGCATCGATATAAAGGGGAATCTTGTTTTCTTCACATATCTTTTTTACAGCCCTTATATTCTCCAGACTTACGGGTTGCCCACCACCTGAATTATTGGTGATGGTAAGCATACAAAGCGGTATATGGGACGCTCCTGTTTCCCGGATCATTTTTCGCAAGGCATCGGTATCCATATTCCCTTTGAAAGGAGCAGGAACAGATGGGTGTTTGCCTTCTTCACAGAGCAGATCGATCGCCTCAGCGCCGGTAAATTCAATATTCGCCCGGGTGGTGTCAAAAAATGTATTGCTGATAAAGGTCTTGCCCTTTCCACCCAGGATACTAAAGAGGATCTTTTCGGCTGCGCGGCCCTGGTGGGTGGGAATGACCTCCTCCATTTGGGTAATATCCTGCACCGCGTTTTTAAAGCGATAATAACTTGGGCTTCCGGCATAGGATTCATCTCCCTTCATGATCCCCGCCCATTGATCACTGCTCATGGCGGAGGTGCCACTATCAGTCAGCAGGTCAATCAGCACCTGATCGGCATGGATGAGGAAGGGATTGAAGAAGGCTTCTTTTAAAATGTTTTCACGTTCAGCTTTGGTGGTAAACTGAATCGGTTCCACTGATTTGATGCGGAACGGCTCAATGATCGTTTTCATGGAAAATGAAATGCGTGAACAAATGGATTTCGGCGGGGAAGATGGCCGGTCAGGTAGGCTTGCGAATGATATTTTTCCAGATGTTCATGTACGGAGTAAAGGTAGCAAGCGGGGTGCGCTGGGAGAATGACCTTGGTCAGGTAATGCTTTTCTTCGTGTCCTTTGTGCCTCCTTTGTGTCCTTCGTGTCCTCCTACGCAAGTCTGGCGTAGGAGGACACGAAGGACACAAAGGAGACACGAAGAACACAACGTTGGGAGAATTAAACCCCGAATTGCTTTAAATGATGATCCGCATGCTTCCACATGGCCTTGCTCCAGTTCTCTTTTGTCATACGGCCGAAGACAGGATGTACTTCCGTGGCCATATTTTGCGGGGTGAATTGATGGATCATATCCATCAGTATTTTTTTCTCCTGTTCAAATATCCGGTGATCGGTGATGATAAAGGTCTTGTCCGTAGGTAAACTCCTTTTGTAAGGTTTCTCATCATACAGCATTTTTTTAAAGAAGGGCATGATAAGCCGCATCATGAGGTTGCCTTTTACTTCATGGGTTCCCAGGGCCACGCCTATTGGTTTTTGCAGATGGGTCAACATCTGGGCTACGTCCATCTTTCCCCAAACGCGTTGGGTTTCCGGAGTCAATAATTCTATTCGATCGAGTATTTGCTGCTTGGCAACCGGGTCGAAAAGGCTTTTAATTTCCATATAGGAAAGTTAATAAATCTTTTAAAGAAGCTAATAGCTATTAGTAGTTATCAGAGAGAGGGAAACTTCCTTTCGTAGTAGGGGATCTCGTCGTGGCTGATTTTTTCTTTTTGATGCCAGTAAGCCAGGGTAACAACATGTCCGTCCGGAGTATGTAACAAGCGACCAAATACCGCATTGGTAGGATTGAATGTAACATCGGTAACGCCAACGGTAAATGTTGCAGAGGCTGGTGCTGCAGCAACAGGTTCAGCCGGTGTTTCGCCTTCAACAGGTTTGGGTGCCGGAGCCGCTTTGGGTGGGGGAGAAGCGACCACCACTACCGTATATTTATTGAATTCCAACAGCGATTTAAGGAAGGCCACTCTTTCCGGGGAAGCATTCTTTTCCACAATGGCACATTTGATGCCATCCAGGTCTTCGAATTCATGATTCTTATTGATCGCCATGGTCTTTTATTTCAATAATGAAAAGATATATTGGTAGCCACCACTGTACAATCCCGTTACAAGGATACCTGCCAGGCACAATACCATGGCGATTTTCGGTGACCAACTTGTTCGTACGGCCTCGATGGGATTTTCATTGGCATCCATGAAAATGGCCCTAATCACTTTAAGGTAATAGTAGAGGGAGATAACCATATTGAGGGCGGCTATCGTGATCCATACATAATTACCGGTTCCCGCGCCGGAGATAAGCAAAAAGAATTTACCAAAGAAACCGGCCGTTGGCGGTATGCCAGCCAGTGAAAATAGTGATATGGCCAGTACCCAGCTTAAACCGGGATTGGTTTTGTAAAAACCTTTATAATCATCGATATTCTCTTTTCCTGTTGTTGCACTCACGAGTGAGATCACCGCGAAAGCGCCGAGGTTGGAAAAGATATAGATCAAAATAAAATAGATGACCGATACCCTTCCTGCCCCAAAATCGCCGGCCAGACCGATCAGAATAAAACCGATCTGCGCAATCGAGGAAAAAGCAAGGAATCGTTTCAGGTTCTGTTGGCGCAGGGCAAACAGGTTACCAATTACCATGGATGCTACCGAAAGTATAAAGAGGGTATAGTAAAGTATATATGGGATCCCCGAGAATAAACGATAAAGCACCGACACCATCACAAAAACAACAGCTCCTTTGGAAATGACGGAGAGATAGGAGGTAACTGCTACCGGCGCCCCTTCATACACATCGGCGGTCCATAAATGGAAAGGAACCGCCGAGATCTTAAAGGCCAGTCCGGCCATGATCAAAACAAAGGCATACAGGCTGAGTGGAGCATCGGTAAAGCTGCCTGCCAGCAGGTCGAAATCAAGCGTGCCAGTTGCCCCATAGGTCAGGGAGATACCAAAAAGAAGAAGTCCTGAACTAAAAGCAGAAGAGATGATCATTTTAAAGGCCGCTTCAGAGGACTTCTTTTTCTCCAGGTCAAAATTAGCAAGTGCCGAAAGGGGGATTGTCGAGAGCTCAAGGCCCAGGTAGAACATTAGCATGTTGTTGCTGGAAAGCATAAAGAACATACCCAACAAGGTAGACAGCAGCAACAGATAGAATTCAATGAGGTGTTTATGGGTTTTCAACCATTCGTAGGATTGAAGCGAAATGATCAGGGTACCCAGGTTCAACAGATTCTTTTCAAAGGTGATCAGGGAATTGGTGCGGAACATATTGCCAAACAGGTTCCCTTCTCCCGGATAGATAAACCCGGCAGCCAGGTTGGTCACCAGCAGCACATTGATCACATTCAATAACATACCCGGGTTCCATTCCCTGGAGCCGAGTTTGATAAACAGGAGCAGGAAGATGATCAGCGCCACCAACCATTCCTGTTTCATTAAAAGGAGTAACTCATTGTACATGATCGCTCTTAATTATTTTGGTATGACGGACAGTTTTTGGATCATAACATCCATACCCGGTCCGATCAATTCATTCAACCAGAATGGCGCTACCCCAATGATCACAATACCAGCGATCAGGAGGGCCGCAGCCAATTTTTCATTCCATTGGGCATCAGCCAGTGTAGCATGGTCGCCAGATTCCAGCGGTCCCATGATAGCTTTGCCAACCGCCCGAAGTATATAAACAGCTGTCACCACGATCGAGGCACAGGCCAGGATGGTGGCAATGCGGTAAAGCGTATCGGTTTTTTCCCAGGCACCCATAAATACCGTCATCTCCGCCACAAACCCGCTAAACCCGGGCAGTCCCAGGGAGGCAAGTCCGGCCAATACAAATATGGTGGAGATAAATGGCATCACTTTCAGCAACCCGCCAAGCTTGGCCATGTCCCGGGTATGAGTCCTTTCATAGATCATGCCTATGGCTGCGAAGAAGAGGGCAGTGATCAATCCATGTGAGATCATTTGCATTACCGCTCCGGCAAGGGCCGTACGCGTCAGCATCCCAATTCCCAATAACACAAACCCTACGTGGCTGATGGAGGAATAAGCATTGATATACTTAAGGTCCTTCTGCATCATCGTAGCAAAGGCGCCATAGATGATGGCAATGGTGGATAAAACAATGATGATCCAGGAATATTCTTTGGCTCCTTCAGGCATTAATAAGGTGGCTACGCGCAAACATCCATACCCGCCTAATTTCATGGAAATACCGGCAAGGAACATCGAAGCGGCGGTTGGCGCTGAGGAGTGACCATCGGGTACCCAGGTATGAAACGGAAACAAGGCCGTGAATACGCCAAAGCCAATAAATAGGAAGGGAAAGAAGATCCGTTGGGTGGCTATCGGAATGTTCAGATTCACGATCTCCAGAAAACTGAAACTATGATGACCATTGATATTGGTATTGAAATATAGGCCTACCAGACCAACAAACACCAGGGCTGATCCTCCCATTAACATGAGGGCTAGTTTCATGGCACTGTATTCTTTCTTGCCACTCCCCCAAATACCGATCAACATGAACTTGGGTATAACCGCTACTTCCAGGAAGAAGAAAAGGGTAAAGAGGTCAAGTGAGATAAAGAAACCATAGGCTCCCATGCTCAGTAAGATGAGCAGGAAGAAGAACTCTTTTTTCCATTTTTCCTGTTTCCAGGAAACCAGTACGCCGGCCATCACTACAACGGCGGTCAGCAGGATCATACCTACGGATATGCCATCCACTCCGATATGAAAATCGATCCGCAGGGGGCCAAACCAGGAGTATTGTTGTTGAAAATACATGTTCTCTCCTCCGGGGGTACGTACCTGCAGGTATTTCCAGAGCAGGTAAAGCGAAATTCCCAACTGAGCGGTGGTACCTGCCAGGGATACGGCCCTGACCTGCTTCAATCCGCGCACCGGCAAAAGTGCCAGCAGCGTAGCGAGGGGAACGAGGAGTAAGAGTAATAAGTTCATGTTGGTTCAACTATTTTTTACCAGAAAAAAATGAATAACACGGCCAGCGCCAGTACCCCACCAAAGAAGTAGAGCGCATATTGCTGTACCCGGCCGGATTGAATGCCTTTGATGGCATTTGACAATTCAGCAGTGGTAACGGCAATGCCATTCATTAATCCGTCAATGATATTCCGATCGATCCAGGCGGCGGGTCGGCCAACCAGGTTGAATAATATTTTTTTGGTGACAAAGAGATAGATCTCGTCAATATAAAATTTATGATAGGCTGCTTTATATAAAGCACCCAGGCTACCGGAGACCTTCGCCGCGCGGTCGTTTTGTTTAAAATAAAATAGAAAGGCAAGCCCGATACCGGCCAGTCCGATCAATACGGGAGCTATCGAGAATCCAAGATGCAGATGACTTTCAAATCCCCGGTTGTCGGAGGACAGATAGTGGGAGAATGGAACAAAGCCCACAATGATCGTAGCCAGGGCCAGAACGATCAAAGGTATTTTCATGCTTAAAGTTCCTTCGCCATGGGCATGTACTTCGGTTGGTTTGTTCCAAAAAATGTTGAAATAAAGCCGGAACATATAAAAGGCCGTGATACCCGAGGTGATCAACCCGAGATAGTAAACAGCCGGGTTGTGTTCGTAGGCAGCCAGCAGGATCTCTTCTTTGCTAAAGAATCCGGCAAAGGGAGGTACCCCGGCAATGGCCAGACAGGCTACCAGAAAAGTAATATGGGTGATAGGCATGTATTTTCGCAAACCGCCCATGTCCTTCATTTCATTGCTGTGTACCAGATGAATGATAGCGCCAGCACCCAGGAACAAAAGCGATTTAAAGAACGCATGGGTAAAGAGATGGAAGAGCGATCCGGTATAACCCAATCCAGCCTCACCGCCATATCCTGAAACACCTAATGCAAACATCATATACCCGATCTGGGACATGGTAGAGTAGGCCAGTACCCGTTTGATATCTGTTTGGGTACAGGCAATTAAGGCGGCAAACAGCGCTGATGCGGCACCGACCCATGTTACTACCTGCAGGGACAGATGATTGACATAAAACAGCGGGAACATTCTGGCCACCAGGAACACACCAGCTACCACCATCGTAGCGGCGTGTATAAGGGCGGAGACGGGTGTAGGACCTTCCATGGCATCGGGCAGCCAGATATGCAGTGGGAACATGGCAGATTTACCAGCACCACCGACAAATACCAGTACCAATGCCCAACTGATCATAGATATACCCAGGAAGGAGGAGGTGGTCATTCCGATCAGATAAGGGGATTGCGGATCGGTCAGCCGTTGGATCAGGGTATTGAAATCAAGGGTGTTTCCATTGAACCCCAGGATCAGGATACCGACCAGGAAACCCAGGTCGGCAAAACGGGTAACGATAAATGCTTTTTTTGCAGCGGCCACGGCCGATGCTTTCTGATAATAAAATCCAATGAGCAGGTAGGAAGAAACACCCACCAGTTCCCAAAAGATGTAGATCTGAAAGATATTGGAAGAAACAACGAGACCCAGCATTGAGAAAGTAAAGAGACCCAGGAAAGCATAGTAGGTGCTAAACCTTTCTTCTCCATGCATATAACCCAGACTGAAAAGATGGACCATGAATGAAACCATGGTCACCACCACCAGCATCATTACGGAAAGTGGGTCGATGACCATACCCATATTGATGGTGACGCTGGGAGAAAAACGCAGCCAGTCATGCTGTAATACGGTAAGGGTTGGATAGACCCCGTCTATTTTTCCATCCACCAGAAAATACTGGTAGGCGGTAAACAGGGCAAGACCGGCAGAGACAGCCAATAAAAGGGTGGCGATCCATCCGGCAGATTGTTTGAACCGTCCCCGGCCACCAATACCCAGCACCAGAAAACTGACCAGGGGCAGCAGGGGGATCAAGGCGATATAGGATGCGTAGTTCATTTTAATATTTCATTTCAGTCGCTTCTTCCACATCGATCGATTTGTGGCTGCGGTATAGATTGATGATGATGGCGATGGCTACGGCGGCTTCAGCAGCAGCGATCGTAATGATAAAGATGGTAAAGAACAAGCCGTCCAATTGTTCGGGGTACAAGTATTTATTGAACACCACAAAATTGATGTTCACGCTATTCAGGATCAGCTCTACCGCCATAAGCATGGTGATCATATTCCGGCGGGTAAACAGCCCGTACATCCCTATAAAGAAGAGAGCGGTACTGACAAAGAGTATATGGCTTACCGGTATCTCGTTCATTTTTGTTCAGGTTTTGATTTGAGGGCAATGACAATACACCCGATCATGGCCGCCAGCAGGAGCATGCTCACCACTTCAAAAGGGAGGGCATACCCCTGGGGGCCTGTATTCAGCATCTGGGTTCCGATCTTCTGCATGGACCATTCAAATGGCCGGCCAGAACCCGGGAAGCTGTTTCTATATATCAAAAGGTAAGTAAGTGCAAAACCAAATACCACCGCCAGCGTGGAGAAGATGACCCGCATCCGTGGCGCTTTAGCCATCAATACACCCGATTGCTGGGTAAGAAAAATGGAGAAAATGATCAGTACCACGATACCGCCTACATACACCACGATCTGGACGGCAGCGATGAATTCTACCTCCAGCCAAAAATATAAAGCGGCTACACCGATCAAACTAAAAAGCAACCAGATCGCCGAACGAAATATTTTCCGCGTGGTCATGGCCAAAAGGCCCGAACCCAGTATAAAGGCGGAAATAAGGTAGAATATGATTTGCGAAGCTGTCATTGAGTTGGCTTTTGAAGAGAGGCTGATAGCTGATAGCTATTAGCTGTTAGCTTTAATACAAGTTTTTTATTATTACAATAATATTCACCATTCACTATTCACTATTCACCATTCACGTCTCACGCCTCACGCCTCACGCCTCACGTCCCACGCCTCCCCTCACTCCACTCCCTCCCTGATCTTCGATCCGGGCAGGTTTAATTTCTTGGTCAGTTTATTTCTGTCAAATACACTGTGTTCAAAAGTTTGGGCCATCTTGATCGCATTGGTCGGGCAGGCTTCGATGCAGAGATTACACATGGTACAAAGCTCGAGGTGGTAGATAAAGGTGTCGAGTGCCTTTTTCTTTTTTCCTTCTGGGCTTATATCGAATTTGGTAATGATCTTGATGGTGCCATTGGGACAAGCCAGTTCACAGGCGGTACAACCGGTACAGGCGTGTTCGTTGTTGGTATCGTGTGTCATGACCACTTCTCCCCGGAATCGTTCGGGTAATACAAGTTCCACCCGGTTGTCGGGGTATTGTTGGGTCAGTTTTTCCTTCCCATGCCGCAGGGCATATTTCCCGGTCAGCCTCATGCCCGCCCAGAGAGAGCCAACGGCGGATGCTACTTCTTTAATATATTTTATTAAAAATGCCATTGCAGGATTGAGATTAGGGTGACTAAGAGCAGGTTGAACATGCTGATCGGCAGCAGGTATTTCCATTCCAGGTTCAGTAACTGGTCGATCCGCAAACGGGGGAAGGTCCAGCGAAACCACATGATCACAAAAATGAGGAAGAAGGTCTTGCCAAAGAACCATACAATCCCCGGTATATAATCCATGACCATATTGAAAGTGGTGTTGGTGCCAAAATGAAGCGGCATCCAACCACCCAGGAAGATGGTAGCTCCAACGGCGCAAACCACAAATATGTTTACATATTCAGCCAGGAAGAAGAGTGCGAATTTCATCCCGGAGTATTCGGTGTGAAAACCACCGGTCAATTCAGATTCTGCTTCAGCGAGGTCAAAAGGTGCCCGGTTGGTTTCCGCAGTCACTGCGATCATAAAGATCACAAAGGCGATCCATACAGGTATATGTCCTTTAAAGATCCACCATCCGTTGGCCTGTGCATTCACGATCTCTGTTATACGCAGGTCGCCGGTCAGGATCACGATCACGAGGATGGCGAAACCGGCAGATAATTCATAACTCACGATCTGTGCGCCGCTGCGCATGGCACCCAGGAGCGAATATTTATTATTACTTGACCAGCCGGCCATCAGAATACCGATCACAGAAAGCGAGGATACGGCCGTAATAAAGAAGATACCTATATTGATATCCCAGATCTGAAAACCTTTGGAGAAGGCCAGTGGCGCCATGATCACCATGGCCACGATCATAACGATAAAAGGAGCCAGGTTAAAGAGTAATTTATCGACACTGGCCGGGGTCATACCTTCCTTGACAATCAGTTTGAGGGTATCGGCCACGGTTTGGAACATCCCTTTTGGGCCAACACGGTTTGGACCAAGGCGCAGTTGCATCCAGGCAGATACTTTTCTTTCCATCATGATCAATACCAAACCCAACATGGAAAAAAGGGCAATGATCAATACCCCGATGATCGCAAACTCAATGATCAAAGCCAATGTGGGATGAAACTGGAGATAGAGCCAGTCGTGTACGTTCTGGGATATGCTTTCTAATGTTGGCATTTTATTTTTCATTAAGCTAAAAGCTAATTGCTATTGGCCTTTAGCTTCCAGTAAACAATTCCTCGTTGTATCAACGATCTATATCCGGTATTACCAGATCCAGGGTTCCCATCATCGCTACCAGGTCGCCGATCTTTGCACCTCTGGCCATATGGTCAAGTGCAGAAAGATTGGAATAACCAGGTGAGCGGTACTTGATCCGGTAAGGAGTGGTTCCGCCCTCACTCACAATATATACACCCAATTCACCACGGGCTGTTTCCACACGTGTATAGAATTCCCCTTTGGGAAGTTTCAATACGGCTTTGGTTTTGGCCTGAAAATCTCCTTCGGGTATCTGATCGATCAATTGCTCTACAATGGACATAGACTGGCGCAATTCGCGGAGACGAACCAGATAACGGGCAAAGCTGTCGCCGGCTGTTTCGATCTCCTCTTTGAAATCCACCTTATCATATATTTCATACGGATAAAGCTTGCGGATATCACAGGAAACGCCACTGCCACGGGCAGTAGGGCCTGAGCAGCCGTAAGAGATGGCATCTTCTTTAGAGATATACCCGATTCCTTTCATCCGGTTCTGGAAGATGACATTACCCGTGACCAGTTGGTCATATTCGTCAATTCGGGAATAGAAATGCTTCAGGAATTCTTTTACCTTCTGTTGAAAATTGGGATGGATATCATACATCACGCCGCCGGGCACCATATAGTTCATGGTCAACCGGGCGCCACAGGTCTCTTCCATGATATCATTGATCATTTCTCTTTCCCGGAAGGCCAGGAAGAAGGGGGTTAAGGCACCCACATCCATGGCCATGGCTCCCCACCAAAGAACGTGGGAGGCTATGCGGGTCAGTTCATCCATGATCACCCGGATATATTGAGCCCGGGCAGGCACTTCGATCTGTAGCCCTTTTTCTACTGCCAGGGCACAGGCATGGTTATTTATATGAGAGGAGAGATAGTCCATCCGGCTGGTCACATAGATGAATTGCCGGTAGGTCAGGCTTTCGCTCATTTTTTCAATGGAACGATGGATATACCCCAGGTGTGGCTCTACTTTTTGAATTGTTTCCCCATTCACATGAATCACCAGGCGCAATACGCCGTGGGTGGCCGGGTGTTGGGGGCCCATATTGATCACGAGGTTGTTGCCTTCGAGATCACCAGGGGCGTTTTGTATGGTCTTTTCAGTGTACATCCTTTTTCATATTACAAGTAGCTATTGGCAAAGAGCAAACAGCTAATAGCTTTCATCAGAGTTTGATCATATTCACCGGATCTTCAAAATCCTTACGCATTGGGTTCTTTCCCTCCCAACCTTCGGGCAATATCAGGAGGCGAAGATCAGGGTGGTTGCGAAAATTCACCCCAAACATTTCATATACCTCTCTTTCGTGAAACTCAGCGGTACGCCAGATCTGGCATACAGTCTCTGTTTCAGGGTTATTTCTGTCCAGCTTTATTTTCACCACGATCGAATGCCGGTGCGTGGTAGAGCTTAAATGATAAACCATGGTTAAATGGGTCTTCCAATCTACACAGGTCAGGCAAAACAAATAATCCAAACCCAGCTCCGGCGTATTTTTTAATAACGGAGCCAATCTGGCCCAATCACCATTCTCCACCACCACATTCAACCACTCGCCTCCTTCTTCAAAAGTTACAGAAGGGGAGAGGGTGGTGAGGGAGGATTTGAGTTCTTCTGGAAGCATAGGTTCTTTAATGTCTTTTATTTAATTTTTTCGTGAGTCGTGAATCGTGAGTCGTCAGTTGAGTCTCACGCCTAACGCCTCACGCTTCACGCCTCACGCCTCTCACGCCCCCGTCTCTTTCATCTCTTCCCGAATCTGTTCCCTTGTCATTCCGCCTTTGATCTTTTCCTGTAAAGTGATCAGCGAATGGATCAGGGCTTCGGGTCGTGGGGGGCATCCGGCGATATAAACATCTACAGGTATCACATGGTCTGCACCTTTGATCACCGAATATGTATTATAGAAAAAGGGCCCTCCGCTGGTGGCACAGGCGCCCATGGCGATCACAAATTTGGGATCGGCCATTTGGTCATATAAGCGTTTGAGAACGGGTGCCATCTTGTTGACGATGGTCCCGGCAATAATGATCACATCGGCCTGACGGGGAGTGGCCCGGGCCACTTCAAATCCGAATCGCGACCAGTCATATTTCGCGGAAGCGGCACTCATCATTTCAATGGCGCAGCAACTCGTACCAAATACAAGTGGCCAAAGGCTGTTGCTACGGGCCCAGTTGATCACCTGATCCATTTTACTGACCACAATACCGCCTCCGGCGGTTTGGTGTACGATACCGGGAAATGGTTCTGTTGTATTCGTTGGTTTTATTTCCATTTCAATGATCCTTTCTTATGGGCATATAATAACCCCATAAAGAGAATAAAAAAGAATATCAATATTTCAATGAATGCTACCCAGCCAACTTGTTTTACCACGACGGCCCAGGGAAACAAAAAAATCAGTTCAACATCAAAAATGAGGAAGATAAGGGCGAATAAGTAGTAGCCCACATTGAATTGTACCCAGCTGGGGCCCTGCGTAGGTATTCCGCATTCGTAAGGCTCGGCTTTTTGAGGGTTGGTTGTTGCCTTCAGTACGAATTTTGAAATCAGGATCGCCGCACCGGAAAAACCAATGGCGGCAATCATTAAGGCGATGAGTGATCCTGCACCCATAATCAACTTGGTTTCCCACGAATATAGGAACTATGGGTTAAAACACAATATGAGAGATGTCAGCGTGAAAGATGTAAAAAATCAGGGGCAGAACGAATTGATTCAATGATGGCTACAGGGAAGGGTCGTTATCCATACAGCTCCTGGTGAATGGCTTTTCGGTCGTATCCCATCTCGGTAATTCGCTTTTTGGCCTCATCGATCATATTCCGCCAGCCACAAAGAAAGAAACCAGTGGGTTGACGATCTGCACAGATTTGTTCATAAACCGTGTGTACATAACCGGTATGCCCCTCCCAATCCTCGCGGCTCAACACAGGATGGTACTCAAAACTGGGATGGGCCTTTTGGAGCGCATTCAATTCATCAAAATAGAGCAGGTCCGCGCGCTTGCGTGTTCCAAAGACGAGGTATAATTTACGATGGGGTATATGCTGATTAAATATGTGGTGAACCATACTCCGGAAAGGGGCAATACCTGTACCTGTACATATAAATACCAGGTCAGTTTCAATGGTTTCAGGTAAGACAAACACGCCTTGCGGTCCCCGGAATACCACCTCCTGGCCTACCTGACCTTGTTCAAATATCCAACTGGAGCCCGCTCCGCCTTCGAGTTTTACTATTACCAATTCAAAGGTATTGCTGCAATCGGGCCAGCTGGCAATGGAATAACTCCGCCAACGCTTGTTTGGCTTTTCATGAATGGGGAGGTCGAGGGTCACAAATTGACCAGGCTTGAAGGAAAAAGAGTCTAATTCCGGGACAGTGATCCAAAACCGCCGGGTGCTTTCTGTTTCTTCCTCTATACGGGTGATAATGCCTTTTTGCCAGGGTAGTAATGCCATAATACAAAAATAAAAAAGCGGCACCGAAGCACCGCCTTCATTTGTAGCAAGCAATCGAACACTTGAAAATAGATAAATTATTTAAACTTCCAAATATTTTTAAACAAGCTGTTAGCTTATAGCTAACAGCTAATAGCTTATTCAGAAATTATGATCCTTTTCAAATAGACCTTCCCGCCATGGTCCACTCTTAATAAATAGACACCCGACCCCAGTTTGCCCGGATTGAGCTGCTGGTTAAAGGTGCCGATAAAATCAGGGTAGAATTGACGGTAAACATCCTGGCCCAGCATATTTTGAAGGCTAATGGACATATCGGACTTTTTATCCATTTTAAACTCCACCACAAAGCTGCCATTGTTCGGGTTGGGCAAGGCACGAAGGCCAATTTCCCCGGCATTCAATTCGGGAATGGATGTTACCGTGAGGTTGATCTCATTGGAGAACAACTGACAACCAAAAGCATCGGTGGTCTGTACCTTATATAACCCACTCTGTGTGGCGGAATAAATGGCCAGATTTGCTCCGGGAATAGGGGTGCTGCCCAGGTACCACTGATAACTTACCGCAGGAGATGCTGTGGTCAGGTCATTGCCATTGGCTGTGATCGTTGGGGCGGTCCCGTTGGTAGCCACTACCGCGGTCCGGGCACTGGGGCAGGACCCGGCATCGATCTTCACATCATAGAAGAAATAATAGAATTTCTGGTAGAAATTCGCATCTCCGGCCTGCACAGCACTGTTCCCCGTAATGGAGAATACTCCCGGAATGCTGTATGGATAGGGGTTCGATACGATATTATTATTGCGGAAGATGGTAGCCCCATCCGAACATTGTACAATGATCGCATGGCTGCCGGTTTCAGTAACGGGCAGATCGAGCTGGAAAACAGCCCCCAGGTCGGCAGGGTCATTTCCGGTTTGTACCCCCGCTTGCGGCGTGGGATCGGTGGCATACACATCGATCGTCTTACTCGCCAGCGGCAGGTAACTATACGAACCCGTTGTTTCATTGAAATTGGAAATATCCGCTACAATGAAAGTGATCTTTCCGGGGTTTCCGATATAAAGCCGGGCTGTTTTGATCACCACCGGTACATCATTGGTAAACCGGACAAAGTTTCCACTAAAGGCATTGTAACCACCATCGGTGAATACAGATTTATTGGCCGGGCCAACCCGGTTACTTTGTTCGTTTTTGGAAACATAATAGGTGGAGTTGCCTGTGATCACACTTGAATTGGTATTAGCCCCTGTGGCGATCGGAGTAGTCGCCCCCGCACTGCTATACCAGGTATAAACATCGGTAGCTACCGGGCTGGTTACCTTCAGGAAAACGGTGCTTGTGCCACAGATCTCTGCCTGACCTGCCGGCCCTGCGCCTGCGGAAGCAATGGTTACAGTTGATTCTTTTTGGTTATTGCCACTGTTCTGGTCACCGGATAGCGAAGTGGTGCCGGTGATGGTATAGGTCTTACCCGCCTCAGCAACAAAAGGCGTTTGCATGGTATATACCACACTACCATAGGCCGCAATACTGGCCGGGTAGGTAGCGCTCAGGTTGGCAATGGTGGTTGATCCTTCTTTTATCGTTACCACCACGGGGATGGAAGATTGTGCAACACGACCAAAGTTTTGAAGTTTAACCGACACATATTGTACACCATCGGCACAGTTGCCACTGGTGGGAGATTCAATACCGGCTACACCAACATCCTTCGAAGCGGTATTGACCAGAATTCTGAAATCCTGTGTCTCTCCATTGGCATAGGTACCGCAGGGGTTCACATTGGCCGGATCCGTGGTTTCCTGAACAATGACACGCATAATGGTATAGTTGCCCGAAGTCAAAGCCGGAATAGTCGCATTGCCGGAGAAGAAACCATTTCCATTGATCACTCCGCTGGTAGCTATGTTTTCACCGGCATCGGTAAAGTCGCCATCGTTATTGAAATCAATAAAGGCTTTTACGATCTTACCCGTACTGGTGGCATCACAACTGGATACTTTTACATAATAGGGAACAGAGGTGTTGGATTCGATCGCCGCTGTTGAATTGGTAAAGTTGTTATAGCCTGTACATCCCGCAGGATTTAATTTTTGCATGCTGCCAAATGAAACAGAGTCGATCCGCGCACCTGAAGTACTGGAAGGGGCAGAAGCACAGTAGGCCGTACCACCCACACCACTTACGATAAGTGAATAGACCTGGCTGCTTCTTTCTAACGTGCCTTTATGGGTTACTTCAATGGTATATGCCTGACCAGGTACAGCCCCGGTCACTTCAATTTTTTCAACGTTATCACGGAAATTATCTCCCGTTGTAGCCGAGGAGGCAGGAGATGCGGGTTCGAGTATCCAGGGCAAATAAGTGGTAGGACCTGATTTGATCCGCAGATCAAGGTCATGCACCAGTTTGGGTGTGGTATTATTTAAAATATTTACTGTTTCCACCGATCCCTTGGGGTCGGTCCAGCATAATGTAGCTTTTAACACGCCTTCACCGGAAGCAATGACGGGAAGGGTGAAAGTAGCGCCATTGTTCAGCGTATTCTCCTGTAATAATTGCTTGGTGTTATTGGAGGTCAATACGGCGGCGGCTTTTTCCATATTCATCAGACCCCAGCCATTTTGATAATCCGGTCCGGCAGAGGGACCCGCCTCATCGGCGGTATGGATCACCAATCCTTTCAGGGAAGAGGCCCGCAAAAAGGGACTTGCCGGATGTAATCTTTTGTAATATTCCTGCAATAACAACACAGAACCAGCTGCATTGGGGGAGGACATCGATGTACCACTGTAATTGGCATAGGCATTATCTGCCGTAGCAATGGAAGATACCAGGTTGACCCCGTTGGCCATTACATCAGGTTTGATACGGCCATCATCGGTAGGACCCCAACTGCTAAAGGAGGACATGACTACATCTTCGGGACGGCCATACCCATTCTCAATGGGATTGACTGCGCCAACTGTAAGAATATTTTTTGCCGTACCATAGGTGGAAATGATGTCGTATCCATCGTTACTGCTGATACCCGCCGGACGTGTACCTGCATTGATCATTGTATTGCTGGCATCATAGCGCCAGTAGTTGGCACCAACGGCAGGCCCATTTTCATTTCTATTATTTCCAGATGATTTAACGATCAGGTAAAAGGGAGCGTTGTAGGCGATCGAATCAAAAAGCTGGGTCTCGGATGAATAATACCCGAATTTATAATCCTCATTGGTGTTCCATTGGCCCCAGAATTCCCAACGGCTTTGATCATCATTATACCTCCAACCAGCAATGGCGCCATAGGAGTGGTTTGATACGAGCAGATTAGGAGCTTCTGTAAGCATTTCGGAAATATGACTGCTGAAATCATAAGCGATCAGTTCCTGCATGCCATACGACATTCCTTTTGCCAGCGGATTGACACCGCCTGCAATCAGGGTTCCCGCTACGTGAGTGGCATGGTCGCTGGTTGAAGCAGGGTTATCACGCTGGGTAATGCGACCAGTCAATTCCTGATGCGTATTCCGAAGACGGCCCCCATCCCAAATTCCAAGTTTCCCTTTTACACTGGCATCGGATCCACTCAGATTTAAACCGGTACTTCCTCCATTCCACAATTCGTTTGTACGAATGGTAGCCGCGGCGCGAATATTATTATCGGTGGTGGTATAAATGGGATACCCCAGCATGTCTACTCCGGTCAGCAAGGCATATTTTCCGTTGGGACCAGTCAACGTAAGTGGCCAGCCCTTTTGAAGAGACAACCGTACCAATTCCTCTGACGTCTTCTTTTCAGAAGCCGCTTGTTCCCTGGACGCCTGAAGCAGGATATCCGTACGAGTGGTTTGCTGGGAAAAGGACACGGAGGTAAAGGCCAGGAATTGGAGACACAAGGCCAAATAGACAGAAATCCGGCGCATACGTTTTATAGGTGTATGATTATGAAAAATAAGTGATAAGTTTAATCTGAAATCAGCTATAAATATAAATAAACACTTGTTAAGATGGTTAAATTGTCCATACGTTTAATGGCCCTGATAACCAGCCTGATATTCATGAGTTCCTTCCTCCAGGCCCCTTTTTGTAAAAAACAGGGAATCAAAGGAAAGGTTTACTGGCTGAGTGGCAATCAAATGCCTTCACCTGATATACCTCCACCGGCTCCAAAACCCATGAAAACAATTCTCTATATATATGAAAGCACCAACCGTGACCAGGTAAAATCGGTTGACGGAGGTCCTTTCTATTCTTCCATTTCCACCAAGCTTATCAAAGAGGTACGTAGCGATGCCGATGGCAGATTCAAGATCAAGCTGGCTCCGGGTACTTACTCCATTTTTACCCGGAAAGGTGAACTTTTTTACGCGAATACCTTTGATCAGTTCAACAATATCGCTCCGGTGACCGTAACAGCCGGTGTTTTTACCGAGATCGATGTGCGGGTGGATTATGATGCCGCTTATTAAGCGGGGATTATTAATTATTGATTGTTGATTATTAGGTGCAGGCTTGTGTTTACCTTTGACCCGGAATCTTTTAGATAATCAGTAATCGATCATTAACAATTCATAATCCCCTCCCTCGAGTGGAAACCAGTTTGGAAGCGCTTCTCGGATCGTATCAGCAATCCCCCCGTCTTTTTCAGTTGACGGACAGGTTATCTTTTGCCTCTACTCAACACATACATCTTGAAAATCTGCGTGGTAGCTCTGCCCCCTTTGTGGTGGCCGCCGTTTTCAAGCACGCTTCCTGCTCCGGTCTCAATCATCTTATCGTATTGAACGAGTCAGAGGATGCCGCCTATTTTCACAATAGCCTGGAAAACCTGACGGAAGCGCTGGATATCTTCTATTTCCCTTCTTCTTTTAAAAACAGAAAGAACTATTCCCTGCTCAACAGCAGCCATGTCATGCTCCGGACAGAAGCCCTTACCCGGATTGCCGGACAAGCGGCTACCGGACAGGACGTGAATAAAAAAGTGATCGTAACCTACCCGGAGGCTTTATTTGAAAAAGTGGTGGTCCCCAATGTGATCAGCGCAGGCATACTGCTGATAAAAACAGGAGATACCCTGGATGTGGAGGGTACTTTGTTAAAACTGGCAGACCTGGGGTTTGAACGCACGGATTTTGTTTATCAGCCGGGTCAGTTTGCCATTCGCGGAGGTATCCTTGATATCTATTCGTATGGGAATGAAAAACCCTACCGGATCGAGCTTTTTGGAAATGAAGTGGATTCCATCCGCATTATTGACCCGGAAACCCAATTGAGTGAGCGAAAACTTCTTCAGGTCAGCATCATCCCCAATATTGATATCCGGTATGAAGAAGAAGACAAGGTCTCTCTGTTTGATTTCCTGCCGGAGAATACAGTTATCTGGGTACAGGATGTAGAGATACTGCACGACCGGTTACTCGATTGTGCCGATGAATTCCAATTGTTCATGGACAGCCCGGGCTATCAACGTGCACCGGAGAACCAGGACGATCGCAGTCTGATAAAAGAAAGCAAGCCCACTGATTTTATTTCAGCCGATGAGGCCATGATTTCCCTCGGAAAAAGACATACGATCGGGTTTGGCCATCAGGCATCTACGCTACTACCCCCGGGTTTTGTGATCGGGTTTCATACACGCGAACAGCCTTCTTTTAACCGGCAATTCGATCTGCTCATACGTGATCTTCAGGGATGGAAAAACAAGGGATTTGACCTGTATATTTTTGCCGAGAACGCGAAGCAACTCGAGCGCCTGCAGATCATTTTTGAAGACCTTAAAGCGGATATCCCCTTTAATCCCATTGCCCGTTCAATCCATGAAGGGTTTGTGGACGAGGACCAGAAGATCGTCTGTTATACTGACCACCAGGTATTTCAACGGTATCATAAATACAAGGTCAAACAGGCATATAATAAAAATAAGGCCCTGACCCTGCGTACCCTGCGTGAATTACAACCAGGCGACTACATTACCCATATCGATCATGGGGTAGGTGTCTTCAGTGGTTTGCAGAAGATCGAAGCCAATGGAAAGATGCAGGAGGCTGTACGCATCATTTACAAAGACAGCGATATTCTCTACGTCAATATCAACTCGCTTCATAAGATTGCCAAATTTACCGGCAAGGAGGGAACTGTACCCAAGGTGAATAAACTGGGAAGTGATGCGTGGAGCCGGCTTAAAGAAAAGACCAAGACAAGGGTCAAAGAGATCGCTTTTGACCTGATAAAATTATACGCCAAACGTAAAGCACAGCAAGGTTTCTCGCATACACCCGATAACTATATGCAGACCGAATTGGAGGCATCCTTTATCTATGAGGACACACCCGATCAGGCCAAGGCTACGGCGGATGTAAAAAAGGATATGGAATCCACTTCCCCCATGGACCGATTGGTTTGCGGTGATGTAGGGTTTGGTAAAACGGAGATCGCGGTACGTGCCGCATTCAAAACCTGTATTGATGGCAAACAGGCCGCCATTCTTGTACCTACTACCATCCTGGCCTTTCAGCATTATAAAACGTTCAAAGACCGGTTACAGGATTTTCCTGTGACGGTGGATTATGTCAATCGTTTCAAATCAGCCAAGGAGAAAAAGGAAACCCTGAAAAAACTGGAGGAAGGCAAGATCGATATCGTTATCGGCACCCATGCTTTACTGGGCAAAGAAGTTAAATACAAAGACCTGGGTCTGTTGGTAATTGATGAAGAACAAAAATTTGGAGTAGGGCATAAGGAGAAGATCAAGACCCTCAAGACCACCGTAGATTGTCTTACGCTGACCGCCACACCCATTCCCCGTACGCTGCAGTTTAGTTTGATGGGCGCCCGTGACCTGAGTATCATCAATACCCCGCCTCCCAATCGCCAACCCATTCAAACCGAAGTGTTGGTGTACAATGAAGATGCCATTCGCGATGCGATCTATTACGAAACAGAAAGGGGAGGGCAGGTCTTTTTTATTTACAACCGCATCCAGGGTCTTTCCGAAATGGCGGCCATCATCAAGGCTCTTTGTCCAGACCTGAGCATAGGGTATGCCCATGGGCAAATGGAAGGTCATTTGCTCGAAGAGCGTATCCTCGATTTTATTGACCGCAAATATGATGTGCTGATCAGTACGAATATCGTTGAAAGCGGAGTGGATATACCCAATGTAAATACGATCATCGTCAACAACGCCCATCAGTTTGGGTTGAGTGACCTGCACCAGTTAAGAGGAAGGGTAGGGCGAAGTAACAAAAAGGCATTCTGCTATCTTCTGGCACCACCCATGAGTACCCTGCCTGCCGATTCGCGCAAAAGATTACAAACCCTGGAACAACACAGTGAATTGGGAAGTGGTTTCCAGATCGCCATGCGTGACCTGGATATTCGCGGAGCAGGCAACCTGTTGGGAGGCGAGCAAAGTGGGTTTATGGCAGAGATCGGGTTTGAAACCTATCAAAAAATATTGGAGGAATCTATCCGTGAACTGAAACGAACATCTTTCAAAGAATTGTTTAGCGAAGAGATTTCCAAACAGGATGATTTTGTACAGGATTGTACCATTGATACCGACCAGGAAGTATTGATCCCCGACGATTATGTAGAGAGCATCACCGAGCGTCTCTCCCTGTATCAGCGTTTGGATAACTGCGAAACCGAAGAGGAATTGATGGAAATGCACCGGGAAATGACCGACCGGTTTGGTCCTATTCCCCGCCCGGTGGAAGATCTGTTCACGACTGTGCGTTGCCGTAAGCTGGCGGTGGAACTGGGATTTGAAAAAATGAGTTTGAAAGATACCACCCTGCGGTGTTTCTTTATCAACCGGCCCGATTCTCCCTATTTTGAATCGGATACCTTCCATCGGATACTGGCCTATATCCAGACCGGCACCAACAAAGCCCGGCTTAAACAAACCGGTCGGTTGTTCATCCTTATTGCCGAACCTGTTAAGTCCATGGAAGAAATGCATAGGTTTTTAAAGCAAATGAGGCTTACGGTAGGATAAGATTTCGTGCAATCACTTCCCTTCCACCATAATTTTCCCTAATTTGTACCAAGAATCCAGTATATGAAAATACGCTCTGCCCTGCTCACCCTATGCCTGGCTGTTTCTTCCGTTATAATGGCCCAGGTTGAAAACGATCTTCGGCTTTATCTCCGAAGCGGAGCATCCACCCCTGTACGGAATATCAATCCCCAATCAGTCAATGATTTTTCCCAAACGGCCCGTTGGGTAGGAGGAAAGACCACCGCCATTATTCAATTTGCCGCGATACCTTCTTTGTCACAACGTCGTGAACTCTCCGCAGCGGGAATGGAATTATTGGATTATATCCCCCGGAACAGTTATGTGGTTAGTTTCTCCAAACAACCTGAACTTTCGGTGTTACAACGCAACCAGGCCATTGCCCTGGTTACCATTGGTGGTAAACAAAAAATGTCGGTCCCGTTGGGTAAGGGGGAATTTCCGAGTTATGCCCGGGCCAGTTCAGGTAACTGGAAATGCTGGATCAGTTTTTTTAAAACATTTTCCAAAGAAGAAGTAAGGGCCGGCCTTACCCGCCTGAATATCCCCGTGACCTTTACCGATTTTGAATCCTATTCGATCCTGGGAGTAGAACTCAATGCAGACCTGGCTGAACAACTCGCTGCGGAACCTTTTGTAGAATATATCCAATTTGCTCCGCATGGCGACCAGTCGCTCAATCTGATCAGTCGCACCAATGCCAAAGGAAATGTATTAAATGCAGCCACCGCCGTTGGCGGGTTTGACCTGAAAGGACAAAATGTTGTGGTAGGAGTGGGAGATGACTCAGATCCACAGTACCATATCGATTTCAGGGGCCGATTGATCAACCATGGATCCGTGGTGGCAGCCAATCACGGAACCCATGTGAATGGTACAGTGGGTGGAGCCGGAAATATCTTGCAAGATTATCAGGGTTATGCACCCCGGTCCACCCTGATCTCACAATATTTCTCCGGCATTGTGGTCAATGCCCCCAACTATGTGGCCGATCACAATATGGTGGTGGCCAATAACTCCTATGGCGATGTAACAGGCGATTGCGATTATGCAGGAACCTATGACCTGATCAGCCGGATCATGGACCTGCAGGCTATACAGCTACCCCATTTGCAACATGTGTTTGCATCGGGTAATGATGGCGCCGTTCTCAATTGTTCACCTTATCCTGCCAGTTTTAAAACCGTATTAGGTGCTTATCAATCCTCCAAGAATGTGCTGGTGGTAGGATCAACCGAAAAGAACTTCTCCATCAGTAGTTTTTCCAGTCGCGGACCTGTAAAGGATGGACGGACAAAACCGGAGATCATGTCTTACGGCCGGTTTTTGATCTCCACCTATCCCAATAACGCGTATGGTTTCAGTTCCGGGACCAGTATGGCAGCACCTGCCGTTTCGGGAGGACTGGCTCTTCTGTATGAACGTTACCGCCAACTGAATGGCAATGCCGATCCGAAAAGCGGGTTAATGAAAGCACTTGTTTGTAATGGCGGAGTGGACCTTGGAAATACAGGTGCCGATTTTACCTATGGCTATGGCTCATTGAACCTGCTTCGTTCAATAGACATGTTGAACAATTCCCGCTATTTTATTTCGTCGGTTAACCATACCGGCACTTCCACCCACAATATCACGGTTCCTGCCAATACAGCCCAATTGAAAGTGATGTTGTACTGGAATGACCCGGCGGCCACACCTCTTTCGGCACATACGCTGGTGAACGATCTTGACCTTGAACTCACTGATCCTTCCGCGGTGATCCATTTTCCCTGGTTACTGGATACAGTAGCGGCCAATGTAAACAATGCTGCTACCACCGGGGCCGATCACATCAACAATATGGAGCAGGTGGTGATCACGAATCCCGCAGCAGGTGGTTATACCATTACCATCAAAGGGACATCTGTTACCCAAAGCCCTCCGCAGGAGTATTTTGTCGTTTATGATTTTGTTCCTGTTTCTACCACACTCACCTATCCCGTTGGTGGCGAAGGGGTGGCCCCCGCCGAAACCATGACTATTCAATGGGATGCTTTTGGTGACCCGGCCAATACATATCTGGTAGAATATTCAACCAATAATGGCGGAAGCTGGACAACCATCAATGCGGCTGTTGCGGCCAATCTTCGTCAGCTGGATTGGACCGTTCCCAATACCCCGACAGAACAGGCACTGATCCGTATCACCCGAAATGGAACGGCGATGGTAAGTACCAGCAATCCGTTTACCATCCTGGGTGTTCCCACTGCTTCATTGGCCGCAACCCAATGTCCGGGTTATATTTCATTAAACTGGACGGCCGTTACAGGAGCCACCGACTATAAAGTATTTATGCTTACCGGAAATGAAATGACCGCTGTTGGTACCACCACAGCCACTAACTATATTTTCTCCGGATTATCACAAAGCACTACCTACTGGGTATCGGTTCGGGCCCGCCTCAATGGGGTTCCCGGGAAAAGAGCCCAGGCCATCAGCCGCCTGCCCTCCACCGGTACCTGCGCTGGAACGATATCCGACAATGATCTGGCCATTGAAGCACTGGTGGCTCCCATATCCGGACGTATCGCCACCTCAACCGCTTTGACGGCAACCACGACCATACAGGCGCGAATCCGAAACCTGGATGACGCGGCGGTCAACAATTTTGATCTGCGTTATCGTGTCAATGGCGGCGCCTGGGTTACTGAAAACCCCGGCACTACCGTGGCAGCAGGAGCTACCTTTACCCATAGCTTTGCCACGACCTATGATTTTTCCGCTGCCGGAAATTATGAGGTGGAAATAGAAGTTATAAACCAGGGTGCTGCAGACCCCGTTGCCGGCAATAACGCGCGGATCGATACGATCAAACAGATCGCCAATACCCTGATCACCCTTCCCTTTACCGATGACCTGGAAACAGCCGACAGTGCTAAGTATTACCGGAACTATTTTGGTATGGAAGGGATCGAACGGTATGACTATACCCGCACATCCACCTTTGGCAGGGCCAGCACATATCTTATCGCTGGTATGGCCAATTCAGGATCACGCTCTTTATTGCTTGACCTCGATGGTTTTGACGGTGCGGGAAATACCAACCTCGTCACCGGAACCTTTAACCTGAATGGCATCAATGCCGCAGTCACGGATGTACGACTGGATGTAGAGTATAAACAACATGGCGATAGTGTACCACATGCGAATAATACGATCTGGGTAAGGGGCGATGATACGCAATCCTGGATACCGGCCTTTACACTCTCTGCCAATGGAAATGATCCCGGGTCCTTTGTACGTACCCCAAGTATTGAGGTCTCGGACCTGCTAAGTGCCAATGGACAAAATTTTTCAACGAGTTTTCAGGTACGTTTCGGACAATTCGGGTATGTGCGTATCATTGACAACGATGCCTTCCAGGGAAACAGTTTTGATGATATTCGTTTATATGCGGTCACCGATGATATCCAGATGATCGCGATCGATACACCGATTACCAATAGTTGCGCGTTGACGGCCACTACGCCGGTTCGTATTCAGGTACGCAACTCATCCTCCAATACCGTCAATAATATTCCGGTGCAGTTCTCCGTGGATGGCGGGGCTCCGGTGATCGAAAATATCCCGAGTATCGGACCGGATGCTACGGTCACCTACACTTTTACGGCAACGGCTAATTTGCTGGCCACCGGCGCGCATACGGTGCAAGTGATCGTTCAATACCCCACAGACGATTTTCCGGAGAATGATACCCTCGAAGTGGATCTCATAAACTCAGCCGTCGTCACCAGTTACCCCTATCTGGAAACCTTTGAATCAAACAACGGTAACTGGTACAGTCGCGGGAAGAATGATTCCTGGGAATATGGAACCCCGGCCTCCTCACAGATCAACCGGGCTGCCAATGGAACCAAGGCCTGGAAAACAAGGCTGGTAGGAAATTACAATACCCGTGAACTTTCATATCTCTATTCGCCCTGTTTCAATATCAGCAGCATGACCACGCCAACCCTGAGCTTTAGTACGGCTCTTGATTTTGAAGATTGTGGCAGTTCACTTTGTGATGGGGCCTATATTGAATATTCTGCTGATGGGTTGACCTGGACACGCCTGGGAGCCTTCGGTTCAGGTACCAATTGGTATAACAAGAGCTATCCTTCCAACCATCTGTGGAGCATAGAGAATTATACCCGCTGGCATGTGGCTACGATCGCATTACCAACAGGTATATCCAACCTGCGTTTACGCTTTGTGGTGACCTCCGATCCTTTTGTAACAAGGGAAGGAATGGCCATCGATGATATTCATATCTATGACAACCTGAATGGCATTTATGATGGCGCTACCATGGGTGCACCCGTCAACCAAACCATTTCAGGGGGCACAAGCTGGATCGATTTCACCTCCGGTGGTAAACTTGTTGCTTCAATTCAACCCAATAACCAGAACATGGGGTCAACGGATGTACAGGCTTATATCTTTACCGGAGGCGTACGAAATGATGGCAATCAATATTATCACGATCGGAATATCACCATCAAACCTGCAACGACAGCCCTGGGTGATTCGGCGCTGGTCCGTTTTTATTTCCTGGATACTGAAACAGAGGCCCTGATCAATGCCACGGGTTGTGCTACCTGTACCAAACCTTCCATGGCCTATCAATTGGGGGTTTCAAAATATGGAAATACAGATGATACAAAAGAGAATGGAACAATAGCTGATAATAATGGTGGTGACTGGCTCTTTATCAATAGTGACAATGTACAGAAAGTACCTTTTGACAAAGGGTACTATGCTGAGTTCAGGGTAAAAGATTTTTCTGAATTCTGGTTAAGCAATGGTGGTTTGGATAACCTGACCACATTGCCCGTCAGTATTACCGGTTTCTCGGCGCAAAGACAGGGAACTAATGATGTGTTCGTGCAATGGAGAACGGAGAATGAATTCCAGATATCCTATTATGTTGTTGAAGTGGCTCGAACACTGGCTGATTTCCAGACAGGAAGATTTTTGGAAGCCGGTCGGGTAAACAGCCTCGGCAATGCTCCGGGCGGTCATAACTATTCCTATACGGATGCAGAACCGGGTAAAACGGGCACCCGATATTACCGGCTTCGGATCGTTGAACGCGATGGAAGTTCGACCTATTCAGCGGTACGTCCGGTTCGTTTCAACAATGACCTTCGGTGGGAAGTATATCCCAATCCATCATCGGGGATATTCCAGTTGGTATTCCAGGTGGAAGATGGTGAACAGGTACAGGGAAGGGTAGTGGATGCTACAGGTAGAACCGTGATGCAGATGGCCCGTAAAGGAACAGGTTTTGTAGAGAAATGGGTGATCGAACTCAGTGAAGCAAAATATCCGGCGGGGATGTATCTGGTGGAATTAAGCGGAGGTGGCGAAACTCAGGTATTCAGACTATTGAAGCAATAAAAACTCAGCGCCCCTTAGGGTCCTAGTGTCTTTGCGGTAAATCATGACCGCCATGACGCAAGGGCGCTAAGGGGCGCCAGGATTTTTACCAGCCTTGCTTTGCTACACCAGCTTCAATGGCGGCGAGGGCTTTCGCTTCTCCCAGCAGGGTGGTCAGCTTATTTCCTTTGCCATCATGACCCTGGGCCATGTACGCACCTTTGGAGGTTTTAGTGATCACAGCATCCATGATGGGTACGTTCTTTTCTTTGGTCTTCACATTATACGCGGTCAATACTACGTTGGACATGATTTTCGGTTTTAATGAATAATTCGTTTTTATTTATCAGACGTCGATACGGGCATATTTTGCATGGCTTTCGATGAATTCGCGACGCGGGGCCACTTCATCACCCATGAGCATGCTAAAGATACGGTCCGCTTCGGCGGCGCTTTCGATGGTCACTTTTTTCAGTGTGCGTGAATCGGGGTTCATCGTGGTGATCCACAATTGTTCGGCGTTCATTTCTCCCAAACCTTTATAACGTTGCACATTCACACTGTCATCCTTTCCACCACCGATGCGTTCCACCTGTGTTTTTCGCTGTTCTTCATTCCAGGCATAGGCCTGTTCTTTTCCTTTCTTAACGAGGTAGAGAGGGGGCTGGGCGATATAGACGTATCCATGTTCGACCATTTCCTTCATATACCGGTAAATAAAGGTCAATATCAGGGTGGCGATATGGCTTCCATCCACATCGGCATCGGTCATGATGATCAGTTTGTGATAGCGTAGTTTGGCTAGGTTCAGGGCCTTGGGGTCTTCAGCAGTGCCTACGGTTACCCCCAGGGCGGTAAACATATTGCGGATCTCTTCGTTTTCGTAGATCTTATGTTCCATTGCCTTTTCTACGTTCAGGATCTTACCCCTTAGAGGCAGGATAGCCTGATAGTTCCGGTTACGACCTTGTTTGGCAGTACCACCGGCCGAGTCACCCTCAACGAGGAAGAGTTCACATTTTTCGGGGTCACGGTCTGAGCAGTCTGCCAGTTTGCCGGGCAATCCGCCCCCGCTCAATACAGATTTACGTTGCACCAGTTCGCGTGCTTTGCGTGCTGCAACGCGGGCCTGGGCGGCCATGATCACTTTGCTGATGATATTCTTCGCATCGCGTGGGTTCTCTTCGAGGTAAGCCTCCAATACTTTGGAAACCGTGGTATCCACCACACCCATCACTTCGCTGTTGCCGAGTTTGGTCTTGGTTTGTCCCTCAAATTGAGGCTCGGGTACTTTTACCGAAACGATCGCGCTTAATCCTTCGCGGAAATCGTCTCCTTCGATCTCGATCTTGGCCCTTTCAAAAAGCCCTTCGCGGTCACCATAGGATTTGAATACCCGGGTAATGGCCCGGCGGAAACCGGATACATGGGTACCTCCTTCAATGGTGTTGATGTTATTGACGTACGAATAGATATGTTCGTTATAACCGCTGTTGTAGCGGAGGGCGACCTCCACTGTTACATTGGTATTTTCATCCCGGCCTTCAACAAAAAGCACGTTCGGGATCAGGGGCTGGCGACCGGCATTGGTATCCAGCATTTCCACAAACTCAATGATACCGCCTTCGCTATAGAAGGTCTTGGTATAAGTTCCATCCCCGTTTTCCGTTTCCCGAAGGTCATTCAGAATGATCCGAACCCCTTTGTTGAGGTAGGATAATTCGCGCAAACGTCCTTCCAGTATATCTTTTTTGTAAATGGTAGTGGTAAAAATGCTGGCATCGGGCCAGAATTGAACCCGCGTACCTGTTTGGTCAGATACACCGATCTCGCGAACGGGGTATTGGGGAACACCAATATGGTACTCCTGTTCGAAGATCTTTCCCTCCCGTTGAACGGTGACCTGCAGTTTGCTACTTAACGCGTTTACGCAACTTACACCCACCCCGTGCAAACCCCCGGAAACCTTATAGGATCCCTTATCAAATTTACCCCCGGCGTGGAGCACGGTCATTACGACTTCCAGCGCGCTCTTTTTCTCCTTTGTATGGATCGCTGTGGGGATACCCCTTCCATCATCCTCTACGGTGATGGAATTGTCGGCGTTAATCGTTACCGTAATGTTCTTGCAATATCCTGCGAGGGCCTCGTCAATCGAGTTGTCTACCACCTCATAAACAAGATGGTGCAATCCCTTTTCGCTGATATCGCCGATGTACATCGCGGGTCGTTTCCGGACCGCTTCCAGCCCTTCCAGGACCTGGATACTATCTGCTCCGTAGCTCCCTTGAGAAGTGCCTTTGATTTCAGTAGTTTCTGTGCTCATATAGAGGGGAAAATAGCCTGTTTTTTTTCAGAAAACGCAGGTCTGCAAATGTACGAAAACAGGGTCGAATCCAGGCTTTTAATTATGGATTTTGGAGATTGACAATCAGGGAGTCGTGAGACGTGAATCGTGAGGAGTGAGACTGGACTCACGACTCACCCCTCACGACTCACGTTTCACTATCTCTTCACAATCTGCGCCACCAGATCGGCTTCGCAACATACCTTATTACCCACATATGTGGTGCCTTTCATTTCGCAGATTCCCCGGCGGATAGGGGCCGCCAGTTCCATTTTCAGGATCAGGGTATCTCCGGGAACCACTTTTTGCTTGAATTTGCAATTATCGATCTTCAGGAAATAAGTATCATATTGGCCCTCACCACTCAGGTTAATCGCCAGGATACCACCACATTGGGCCAGGGCCTCGATCTGAAGCACCCCGGGCATCACTGGATTACCCGGAAAATGGCCTTGAAAAAACCACTCGTTGAAAGTCACATTCTTTACCCCTACGATATGGTTATCACTCAGGTCAATGACCTTGTCGACCAACGCAAATGGAAAACGATGAGGCAATGTTTTTTCAATATAGCTCTGGTCATAGATCGGTGGCTGATTGGGATCATAGTTTGGTATATCCCGGATATGCCGGTTCTTCTTGATATACTGTTTGATCACTTTGGCAAATTCAACATTGGTGCTATGTCCCGGTCTGTTGGCAATGATCCGGGCCTTGATGGGGTAACCTACAAGACTCAGGTCGCCTACCACATCCAATAATTTATGCCGGGCAGGTTCATTGGGAAAACGAAGTTCAAGGTTATTCAAATAGCCTTCGCTTTTAACCTCGATCTTCTCTTTCTTGAATATTTTTTGCAGACGGGCCAGTTCCTTTTCATCTACCGGTTTGTCTACCACAACGATCGCATTGTTTACATCCCCGCCTTTGATCAGGTTATGCTCCAACAGCATTTCCAATTCATGTAAAAAGCAAAAAGTGCGGCAGGGTGCGATCTCGGATTTAAAATCCCCCATCTTTTTCAGTACCGCATGTTGGGTACCAAGAACGGGCGAATTAAAATCAATGAGGGTGGTTACGGAATAATCGGTGGCAGGAAGGGCCACCATTTCCACCCGCTTTTTATCGTCGTAATAATTCAGGTTTTCGTCAATGCTGTACCAGTGTTTGGTTGCATCCTGTTCCAGTACCCCTGCCTTTTCTATGATCTCGATAAAAGGCTGGGAACTTCCATCAATAATGGGGATCTCAGGCCCATTTAATTCAACCAGTGCATTATCTACCCCCATTCCGGTCAGGGCCGCCAGCAAATGTTCCACCGTACTCACTTTGCCCCCATTTGCTTCCAGGGTGGTGCCCCGGCTGGTATCGGTCACCAGGTCACAATCGGCTTTGATCACGGGTTCACCCGGCAGATCGATACGCTTAAACTGGATGCCATAACCGGGATTTGCTGGCTTGATCCGCATATCCACCATGACACCAGTATGTAAACCGGTTCCCGAGATATTTGCTTCTCCGGAGATAGTGTGTTGCTTATCAGGGTTAAAGGGTTGACTCATGACAAGTATTTGGAGGGCAAAGATAGGAGGAAATCGGGGAGGTTGGATGGCGCAGGTTGGATGGCGCAGGTTGGATGTTGGATGTTGGATGACGGAGGACAGATGACTGATGACGGATGACAGATGACGGATGACAGATGACAGATGGCGGATGACAGCCACCCTAGGTCATCCAACATCCAACATCCAACATCCGTCATCAGTCATCTGTCCTCCGTCATCTATCATCCAACATCCGTCCTCCACCCTCACACCACCCTGTAATTCCTATACGCAAACAACCGCTTCCCAAATTTCTTTTCAATGAAATGCAGGACGCGGTATTTGAATGGCATGTTCTTTCGGGAAATGTCTAATTGCACATCCCAGTTCTTTTGGGCAATGCGCTCTTTCATTACGTGGGGATGGGTGCCGGTAAACCGGTCGAGGGAATCAAAATCACCAGTGTAATCAAAAATATCCTTTACTTCTTTTTGAAACTCTTTCTCCTGGTCTTCACTCCAGAAAATGCCAAAGTTTTCGCGTTTCAGTTTTTGCTTTTCCGGATGTTTTACCCAGCCATAATGATAGATATAAGCTTCAATGGGTTTAACACGAAGTTTCTCGCCGTTTTTCCGAAAACCCTGGGCATCGCGGTAGGATTTTATTGCCGGGTCATTCCGAATGATCCGGATCTCCCGGTCGTACCACCGGCGGGAGTCTCCCACATGGTCATAGTTTCCATAAAAATGGAGGTATTTGAAGAGCAGACCTTCAATATGCTGATCGGAACAATACTGCTCCATGGCCGCCCGAATAGCCGGGTGATATTTTTCGTGTACCACTTCATCGGCCTGCAAATAAAAGGCCCAGTCCGTATCCGGGGAAATGGCCTGAAAGGCTTTATCGGTTTCAATGGCAAGGATACTGCCGCCCGACCTAAGTTTATCATCCCAATGGGATTGTACAATCCGGATCTTCTCCGATTGGATCGAGCGGATGAGTTCGAGCGTGCCATCTTCGCTCTGTCCGACACTCACCACAAATTCATCCACCAGGGGAAGGATGGACAGGATCGATTCCACCACCGGGTAATCATACAATACTGCATTACGTACGATGGTAAAGCCGGTGACCTTCATGCCGGTGATTTAAAAGGAGTTTTCTTTTTCGAGGAGTTTCCTGATGATGGCTTCCAGGTCCTTTACCCTTTTTTCCAGTTCAGGAAGTTTTCGGCTAACCGCCTGACTGCGCAGGGCGGCCGTATAATCATGGGCCGGGGAACCTGTTACGGCCTTTCCGGGTTCGATGGATTTACTCACACCACTCTGCGCGTTGATCTTGGCGCCATCCCCAATAGTGATATGACCAACAATACCCGCTTGTCCGCCGATCATTACACCTTTTCCAATTTTGGTACTGCCGCTCACACCGGCCTGGGCCGCGATCACACTGCTATGACCGATCTCCACGTTATGGGCGATCTGTATCAGGTTATCCAATTTGGCGCCACTTCGAATGATCGTAGAGCCGATGGTGGCCCGGTCGATCGTGGAATTGGAACCTATCTCTACATGGTCCTCTACAACCACATTTCCAATCTGGGGTACTTTCTTGAAGCTACCGTCCGCCTGGGGGGCAAATCCAAACCCATCACTTCCCACCACAGTGCCACTATGAATGATCACATTATTTCCGATCACACAATCATGGTAGATCACCACACCCGGATGAAGGATACAATTTTCACCCACTTTTACCTGGTTGCCCAGGAATACACCGGGAAATAATTTGGTGCCTTTACCAACAACAACGCCATCACTGATATACGCAAATGCCCCGACAAAAACCTGCTCTCCAATACTGGCACTTTGTGCCAGGAAGGAGGGTTGCTGGATACCCGTCAGTTGCTGGGTCCTCAATTCCTGGTATTTTCCCAATAAAGCCGCAAAGGCTGAATAGGCATCGGGTACCCGGATCAGGGTGGCCGATACGGTTTTTTTTAAAGGCAGCGACTCATTGATGATAATGATACTTGCGCCTGTTGTATATAAGTAATCTTCGTATTTAGGATTGGCCAGAAATGCCAATTGGCCCTCGCGGGCCTCCTCGATCTTGCCAAATGATCCAACCGCTATTCCCGGATCTCCTTCCACTTTTCCCTGGATCATCAAGGCGATTTGTGCAGCAGTAAATGTCATAAGAATTGAAGTCAGCGTAAATAGCAAATGTAGTGCTTTTTAACAGGGGCAGATACCTGGGTATGGATAAGGGCATTATCCACCTCCGAGATATCCCTGAGGGTGCCATCCTTGAACAGGATATTGATCTTCTCATCCCGCACATTGTAGGTGGTGATGGTAGCGGCCCCGGTAAAGGCAAAATAATGTGTTTCGTTTGTGGAGATACCCAGTTTTTCCACTGCTTCCTGCTGTTTCCCGGCCAGCATTTCCACTGGGAAAGGCTCGGCCTGAAGCCTGATCTTGAGCAATCGGCGGTCCACCAATTGCCTGCATAGAGTTGACAGGATCTTGTCCGGATGCCCCATCCAGGTTTTCACCGTGGCCATTACGTCATAGTCATCCAGACTACAAAAGATATCCAGGTGGGTACTGTCAAAAGCCCCGGCTCCGGTTTTCTGCAAAAAGAAATCAAGGGCGGGGGTGGCAGCCTTTACCGGCGTCCCGTTTTCGATCAGTTCTTTTGCTCGGCGAATGATGTGTACCAACATCATTTCGGCGCAGACCACGGTCTTATGTAAATAGACCTGCCAGTACATCAACCGGCGGGAGACCAGGAATTTTTCTATGGAATAAATGGCTTTTTCCTCCACTACCAGGTTCCCATTGTGAACAGCCAGCATTTTGAGTATACGGTCATACGCGATAACACCCTCCGAAACACCGGTAAAAAAGCTGTCACGGCTCAGGTAATCCATCCGGTCCACATCCAATTGACCCGATACCAACTGATGGAGAAAGGGCTTTGTATATTGGTTGGTAAAAATGGCGATGGCCGTTTCCAGCTGTCCACCAAACTCCTTGTTCAATAATTGCATGATCTGGAGGGAAATGGTCTCGTGATGTACATCCCTGATCAATTCGTGCTCGAGTGTATGCGAATAAGGCCCATGTCCGATATCATGAAGCAGGATCGCGATCTTGGCGCCTAATTCCTCTTCGGGAGTAATGTCCACACCCTTGCCTTTAAGTTCCTGCAGGGCATTACACATCAGGTGGTATGCACCCAGGGAATGGTGTAACCGGGAATGAACCGCCCCCGGATAGACCAGGTGGGCAAAAGCCATCTGGTAAATGCGGCGAAGCCGCTGATAATAAGGATGGGCAATAATATCAAGCAATAAGGGATGATCGATGGTAATAAAACCGTAGACCGGGTCGTTTATGATCTTGCGAATGGATGGCATAGTTAAAGATCCAAACTTAATGACACGAATTTTTAAACACGAATTTTAACGAATTAACACTAATTACACGAATTTAATGCCAACTTGTGGTATTGATGTAAATCCTTTCTTCCATATAATTCATGCAATTCATGTTAATTCATTAAAATTCGTGATAATAACAATTGAACTGCAAAGATTATTTAAAATAAATATTAAATGGCCTTAGCAAAAATACTCTGGGTAGATGATGAAATCGAAAGCCTGCAATCCCAAAAACTCTTCCTGGAAAGCAAGGGATATGAGGTGCATGCCCTGACCAATGGCTTTGATGCGATCGATTATGTAAAGGAAAATCCCGTGGATGTGGTATTAATGGATGAGAGTATGCCGGGTATAACCGGGTTGGAAACCCTGTCCAAGATCAAGGAGGTAAACCAGCAGATCCCTGTCGTGTTGATCACCAAGAATGAAACAGAGAACCTGATGGATGATGCCATTGGTTCCCAGATCAGCGATTACCTGATCAAACCAGTCAACCCCAACCAGGTGTTGCTCAGTTTAAAGAAGATCCTGGATAATAAAAGACTGGTATCGGAGAAAACAACTACGGCCTATCAGCAGCAGTTTCGCAACCTGTTCATGGCCCTGAACAGCAATCCCGACCACAATGAGTGGATGGATATTTATAGAAAACTTGTGTATTGGGAATTGGAAATGGGTAAGTCGGATAGTCCGGAAATGCGTGAAGTACTCCAAACCCAGAAGAATGAGGCCAATACGGAGTTCTTTAAATTCATTTCCCGGAACTATGCATCCTGGATCAGTGGCAAGGCCGAATCCAGTCCCATTATGAGCCACCAGTTGATGAAATTCAAAGTGCTTCCTCATCTGGAAAAGGGGACACCTTTGTTTTTTGTCTTATTGGATAACCTGCGCTTTGATCAGTGGAAAGCGATTCAGCCGATCTTTTCCGAAAGCTTTCGGGTACTGGAAGAGGAAACCTTCTACAGCATTCTCCCCACGGCCACCCAATATGCCCGCAATGCTATTTTTTCGGGACTGCTACCGATGGAAATTGAAAAGCAATTTCCGTCAGAATGGAAGAATGATGATGAGGAAGGAGGCAAAAACCTGCATGAAGAGTTATTCCTGAAAGCACAGTTGAAACGGTTAAAAATGGATGGCCTTCGCGTATCCTATACCAAAGTGGTAAATAATCAGGCGGGACTTGATCTCGTGAACAATATCCATAACCTGATGAACAATGACCTGAATGTGATCGTCTATAATTTTGTCGATATGCTCAGTCATGCCCGCACGGAAATGGAAGTGTTAAAGGAACTGGCCGGGGATGAAGTTAGTTACCGGAGCATTACGCAAAGCTGGTTCGAGCATTCTCCACTACACCAGGCCCTGAAAAAGATCGCGGATAAAAACCTGAAACTGATCCTGGCCACCGATCATGGTTCGGTGCGGGTAAAAACACCGTATAAGGTGGTTGGTGACAAACAGACCACGGCGAACCTTCGTTATAAACATGGTCGCAACCTGAACTACGAAGCCAAAGAAGTGCTTGCTTTTCGTGATCCCCGCGAAGCCGGACTTCCAGTACCTACCGTGAATTCTTCTTTCATCTTTGCCCGTGAAGACGGGTATCTCTGCTATCCCAATAACTATAATTATTACGCGAATTACTATCGGAACACCTTCCAACATGGAGGTATCAGTCTGGAAGAAATGATCGTGCCGGTGATACGGATGGGAGGGAAGTGACGGAGGACTGATGACAGATGACAGATGACAGATGACGGAGGACAGATGACAGATGTTGGATGTTGGTTGGTGGGGGTTTGCTGTGCGAGACCGGAGGTCTCGCACCATTATCTTGTCGCCTCTGGCGACTCGAATTAAGATAAATTGAATTTGACAGTATAATAAGAGATTTCGCCAGAGGCGACAGGAGACACATGCCATACCTCCGGTCTCGCACAGGCACCCTCCGCCAACCAACATCCAACATCCAACATCTGTCATCTATCCTCCGCCCCCCCCCCACTCCCCTGTGGAAAACTCCTCTCTCCAACCCCCTTCAATCCGCCTAAATTTGTATGAACTGAAGAAGAAACGAATACATGAAGTACAATCAAACGACCCTGGATAAACTTGAAGGCATCGCGCAGGAAGCCGGTTACATCATTCGCTACGAACGTGGCACTTTTCAATCCGGATATTGCATTCTGGAGCAACGAAAAGTGATCGTGTTAAATAAATTTCTTCAAATGGAAGGTCGCATCAATACCATGGTTGACCTTCTTCCCCAATTACGCATCGAAGCCGAAAACCTGACCCCCGAATCACAGAAGCTGTACGCGGAAGTGCTGGAGCGGGTAGGGACGGTTTGAGGAGGGATGACAGATGTTGGATGACAGATGACGGATGACAGATGACGGATGTTGGATGTTGGAAGGGAGTTGAAGGGCACATCTTTTAATAATATTATTAGCTTATGTCGCCAGAGGCGACGGAAGACACGTGCGAGACCAGAGGTCTCGCACATCCATCCTCAGTCATCTGTCCTCAGTCATCTGTCATCCAACATCCAACATCCAACCCCCAAACATCGTACCTTCGTCCAGTGACCTGTCCTCCGTTATCCATAACTTTTCTTGGCACCGGTACCAGCAGCGGGGTTCCCATGATCGCCTGCGATTGTGAGGTTTGCCTCTCTACCAATAAAAAAGATAAAAGGCTTCGTTCCAGCGTATGGATCCGTTCTGAAAGAACATCACTCGTCATCGATACTGGTCCCGATTTCAGGTACCAGATGCTCCGGCAGCAGGTAAAGAAACTGGATGCTGTTCTTTTTACCCATCCGCATAAAGACCATCTGGCAGGATTGGATGATATACGGGCGTTTAATTTTTTTTCCAAAAAGCCCATGGAAGTGTATGCCGATTCACTTACCGAAGAGGCCCTGCGGCGTGATTTTTATTATGCTTTTTCTGACACCCGCTACCCGGGTATTCCCGAACTTGACCTGCACACTTTTACAAATGAGCCATTTTATATTGGCGATATTCCCATCATTCCTGTACAGGTTTGGCATATGAAGATGCCCGTTATGGGATTCCGGATCGGAGACTTTACCTATATTACCGATGCCAACCGGATTGAAGAAGAGGAAAAAAATAAGATCAGGGGGAGTAAAGTGCTGGTGTTAAACGCGCTTCGTAAACAGAAACATATCTCCCATTTCAGTTTATCGGAGGCGATAGACACAGTCATGGAATTGAGTGTACCCTTAGCTTATTTTACCCATATTTCCCACCAGTTGGGTTTGCATGACGAAGTAGAATCCGAACTGCCCCAACATATCCATCTCGCGTATGATGGCCTGAGTTTGGAAGTTTGAGATTCCCGCAGTGTATCAAAAAACTAACAATTGTTAGTATATTGCGTACCCATAATTCTTTAAATATGGATTTTAGACAATCAGAATTGACCGATCAGGTAGCTCAAACAGCACGCGATTTTGCCCGACAGCATATCCTTCCCCACGTCATGAAATGGGATGAGAGCCAGGAGTTCCCCGTGGAGGTATTTAAAGAGTTGGGAAAACTCGGAATGATGGGGGTTTTGGTACCCGAGAAATATGGTGGAGCCGGCTTGGGGTATTATGAGTATAAATCGATCATTGAAGAAATCGCTAAGGTTTGTGGCTCCATCGGCCTGAGCCTGGCTGCCCATAATTCTTTGTGCACCGGTCATATCCTGGCCTTTGGTAATGAAGAACAGAAACAGAAATACCTTCCCAAACTGGCCACTGCCGAGTGGATCGGAGCCTGGGGGCTTACCGAACCCAATACCGGGAGCGATGCCGGTAACATGAGGACCACAGCCGTTCGTGAAGGTGACCACTGGATACTGAATGGCACCAAGAGTTGGATCACCCATGGCCGGAGTGGAGATATAGCCGTAGTGATTGCCAGAACAGGCGAGCCTCGCGCCAGGAACAATGCCACTGCCTTTGTGGTTGAGCGTGGAACCACTGGCTTTAGTGGGGGTAAAAAGGAAAATAAACTGGGGATGCGCGCCAGCGAAACTGCTGAAATGATCTTCGATCAGTGCAGAATACCCGATAGTCAGCGACTGGGAGAAGTGGGAGAGGGGTTTAAACAGTCCCTTAAGGTGTTGGATGGAGGGCGTATCTCCATTGCCTCACTGGCCCTGGGTATAGCTAAAGGCGCATATGAGGCTTCCGTTCAATACTCCAAAGAACGATATCAGTTCGACCAACCCATATCAAATTTTCAGGCTATTTCCTTTAAACTTGCCGACATGGCCACGGAGATCACTGCGGCTGAACTGCTCATCCTTCAGGCCTGTGACCTGAAACAACGTGGGGAACCAATGACCAAAGTGAGCGCCATGGCCAAGTATTATGCCAGTGAAGTGGCGGTACGCGTGGCTACCGACGCCGTCCAGATATTTGGCGGGTATGGCTATACCAAGGATTTCCCCGTAGAAAAGCATTACCGGGATGCCAAACTTTGCACCATTGGTGAAGGCACCAGCGAGATACAAAAACTCGTTATCTCCCGGGAAGTTCTCAAATAAGTAATGAAATACCGTTAAAAAACGGAGTGATTACTGTTCATTCAACGGAGGTCAGATTAAGAAAAATGACGATAGATTTGCGGACACGCATCCATTCATCATCTTAAAACTGATCTTTTATGAAAAAAACATTAGTGGCCCTAAATGCCATCGCATTGGTATTTATTGGTATTTACGCCTGTAAGCAAAGGACGGCAGGCACCGACGAAATGAATCCCTGCACATCCGTACATGCCCGTGATTATTCGGGACAGAAAGCCGAAGGAATGATCTCCCTTGCTCAGGCCACGGAGATTACCCAACTTTATTATCAGGATTATAATAAATCACATATCGGAGTGGATGGGAAGGTGACCAAAGATGAGGACACAAGAAATATCTGGTATAGCCTGGAAACATTGAAGAAATATATTTGGGCCATCGAGGATACCTTATGTAAACAAGGTTGTAACCTGGACAGCCTGGGGCTTGGGCTTCATTTCTATATGGCCAAGTACCCGGATGCCAAGCAATGTGTGGCCATGGGAGTTGATTCCTCTTACGCCCACCACCAGACCCTGGTGATTACGGCAACCTATAAAGATGGCAAGACCAATATCGATTTTGATCCTTACTATGTCGGAAGCCAGAAATGTAAGCCGACTCCGCTAAAGTCTTATATGGCCCAGGCTGCGAACAAGGGTGAGGGCATGGTGATGAAAGGAGGAGGCGATGAAGGAGCCGGGGCATTGAATCACGGTGGATTGATCCCTCCGCCCTTTGGCGATGGAAGCTTTCCGACCGGAAATTAATAAAATTGTTTTCACAGTATGAGTGATTACCTGAAATGGGTGGTGACCCTGAATGTTTTTGAAGGGCTGGCCTTTTTAACCGGAATTATCTTCTGGAAGAAGTACCGCCATCATTACTGGAAATGGTTTGCCCTTTATCTGGGTGTGATCTTCCTGACAGAATTGACGGCGGAATACGTGGGTCATGTGCTTGGTTTGGTAAAACCCATGTACCGGATGTATTTCTTTTTTGCGATCCCCTTTCAGTTTCTTTTTTTTTTCTGGCTTTTCTCCAGGTCATACGCGGAACAAAAACAAAGACGCTGGTCCTATATCGGGGCCGGCGTCTATATTCTGGCCTGGTGGACCGAATTCCTTTTCCTTCAGCAGACCCGGTTAGCGTTTCAGTCCTTTTCCTATACCATGGGAAATATCATCCTGCTTTTATTGATCCTACAATTCTTTGTCGGGTTTATAAGCAGTGACCGGATATTGAATTACCGACAGGAGCCGATGTTCTGGGTCTGTCTTGGTTTACTGGTCTTTTACCTGATGACCCTGCCTTTTTTTGGATTATGGAATACCCTGGCCACCAAGTATATAAAATTCTTTAGCCATTATTGGATCCTGCAAATGGTGTTGAACTGCCTGATGTACACTTTCTTTGCCTTATCATTTATTATGGGAAAATGGAAACAACCCTCTTCCTCATACTGATCAATATTGTGATGCTGATCCTTGTGGTCGGGATCCTGGTGTTTATTTTTCAATACCGGCGAAGGAAGGTATTGTACGAAAAAGAGAAATTGCTGGTGGAAGAACAGCATAAACTGGAAATACTCCATACCCAGTTAAATGCCCAGGAGCAAACGATGCAGTTCATCGGCCGGGAGATTCACGATAGTGTGGCCCAGAAACTGACCCTAGCCACGATCTATACCCAGAAAATGGAGTATGAGAACCAGTTCCCGGTGCTTACCGAGCGACTAAAAAAGGTGAGTAGCGTGCTCAATGATTCGCTGGAAGAGTTGCGTGACCTGTCTCGTACCCTAACGGATAATCGTATGCAGGACGCCTCCTTGTCCGAGCTGCTTTCCTTTGAATGTGGCCGTGTGAATGATACAGGTGTATGCCGGGCGACCGTTCATTCGGATTACCAGGGTAGGGTAAGTGTATTGGTCAAAAGTTTTCTGTTACGGATCGTCCAGGAATTCATTCAAAACAGTCTCAAACATTCCCAGGGCGATTTGATCACCCTGCAGCTCCGGGAGATGCCGGACGGGCTGCTGCTCTCTGCAGCGGATAATGGGATCGGATTTGATAGCGATAATGTGCAGTCGCGTGGGATCGGACTCGGAAATATGAAACGCCGTGTCCATCTCATCGGGGGATTCTTTAATTTGCGGAGTGAACCAGGCAAGGGTACTCATCTTGAGATCAAGATACCGGGTAAGAACCTCGCTTCTGATGAATAACCGATGGAAAAAACCATTGTCATTGTCGATGATCATATCCTGATCGCGAAAGCCATCAGTTCGATCATTGATCAATTTTCTCAATACCGCGTTTTATACGAATGCGAAAATGGAAGGGTCCTCCAGGAACGATTTCTTCAAACTGGACAGGTGCCGGATATTGTCCTGCTCGATGTTTCCATGCCCGAAATGGATGGATTCGAAACTGCCGAATGGATCTATAAAAATCATCCGGGTGTACAGGTCATGACCCTGACCATGCAAGGGGATGACCAGACCCTGCTCCGCATGATCAAATGCGGGGCCCGCGGGTTTATTCAAAAAAATATTCACCCCGCCGAACTTGAAAAGGCGCTTGAATCACTCACCACCCGTGGGTTCTACTACTCCGATTGGGCCGCCAGCCGTATTTTTCAAAGCCTTTCGCCCAACGAAGAAAATACGGTGACCAATCAACTCAGTAACCGGGAAAAAGAATTTCTTCAATACGCCTGTACCGAGCTTACCTATAAGGAGATCGCTGAAAAAATGTATTGCAGCCCCCGCACCGTCGAAAGCTACCGGGATACCTTATTTGAAAAACTAGGAGTTAAAACCCGGGTGGCACTGGCTTTGTATGCAGTGAAGATCGGGTTGCACAAGCTTTGAGATTTTTGGTAATAGGGGAGGTTGGATGTTGGATGTTGGATGATGGGTACGGGTCCCGAAGAATCGGGAAGAAGTTCGAAGTCCGGCCTTTTCCGCCTTTGTCATCCAACATCCAACATCCAACATCCAACATCCATCATCCAACCACCAACCCCCACCTCTAAAACGGCCGCTGCCCCGAGCTTTTCCAAAAAAACTCCGGCACCTCGCGTTGCAACAGGTATTTATAAAAGAAGGTATAAGTCTCGGTCCGGTTGTGAATACCCTTCTGTCCGCCGATCCCATGCCGCTGTCCGGGATATACCATGAACTCAAACCTCTTCTTCAGGTCTTGTAATTTATCGATCAGGACAAGACTGTTTTGCATATGCACATTGTCATCCGATGTGCCATGAATGATGCGTAAGGTGCCTTTGAGTTTATCGGCATAGGTCATTACCGAAGTAAGTTTATAGCCTTCAGGGTTCTCCTGTGGTGTATCCATGAAACGTTCGGTATAGTGGGTGTCATAAAATTGCCAATCGGTTACCGAGGCATTGGCCACACCATGGGTAAACACATCTGCCCCATAGGTCAGCGCCATACAGGTCATATATCCACCAAAACTTCCACCGGTAATACCGATCCGGTTACTGTCCACAAAGGATTGGCCACGGAGCCATTTGGCACATTGCATATAATCCTCGATCTCATATTTCCCCAATTGGCGATGGATGAAATCCTGGCCTTTCTTTCCAAAATGACCACTGCTGCGGTTATCAAAAGCTACCTGGATCAATCCTTCCTTGGCCCACCAAAGTTCCTGGGCCGAAGTACGCCATTGATCATATACGGTACCTGCATTGGGTCCACCGTAAATGCTGGTCAGGACAGGATATTTTTTAGAGGGATCGAAATTGAGCGGGTAGGTGATCTTGACCGGCAGGTCAAATAATCCATCTGCCGACTTTACCCGTACGATCTCGGTCCGGGGCTTGGCAAAATCTCCATATTCCTCGCCAATAGCATTACCCAATTCACGTATCACCTTCCCTTTCATATCCATCAGCACCATGGTATTGGGTGTGGTCAGGTTGGAATAAGTCGTGATAAAATATTTGTTGTTCGGAGATAGGTTCATGTTGGTGAAACTATATTCACCAAAGGAGTGGCGGATAAGTTTCTTGCCATCAAAGGATGCCGAATAAAGATCAAATCGTGCTGAATTCTCTTTGCGGGCGCTGAAATAAACCGTTTTCTTTTTTTCATCGATACGATAAATGGCCCCAACGGTGAATTCACCATTGGTGATACGGCTGATCTCTTTACCCTGTTTGTCATGCAGGTAAAGTTGTGCCCATCCGCTTTTATCGCTTTTAAGAATAAATCCATTTCCGGAAGGAAGAAATTCAAAACGGTCTTCCTGATCCAGATCGATCCAGGTTTTCTGTTCTTCTTCATACACCAGGGATTTTGCGCCGGTGTTCAGGGCGATATCATAAATCTTCAAATGGTCTTGACCACGGTTCATCCAGGATACCCAGAGTTTGTTATCAGGTGTCCAGCTGGGCGTACCAAAATACTGGTCGTCTTTTTCATTGAAATCCGCCCAGGTTATTTTGGAGGTGGCAATATCTGCTACCCCCATCCGTACTTCGGGGTTGGGGTCACCTGCTTTGGGATATCTTTCATTTTCAAGAAAACCATGCTGGTCTTTGATCACATAGATCGGAAAGGTTGGAACCTTGCTGTCATCAAAACGCATAAAGCAGATGCTCTTGCTATCGGGGCTCCACCAAAAAGCTTTGTATCTCGAACGACGGCCCAGTATCTCTTCAAAATAAACCCATGAAGCATAGCCATTTTTAATGGTCTCACTGCCATCGGTGGTCAGGCGGGTGGATTGTTCAGTGGCCACATCCATTACATACAGGTCATTGTTCAGCGTATAGGCCGCCCATTTACCATCCGGGGAGAGGGTCAGGTTTTTAGCCTCCTTGGGAGAGGCCATATCCTTTTGCGCCATATTGGTGGAAGCGGTTACATACGGAACTGCTTTTCCGGTTTTTACATCCACGGAAAACAATTTCATTTTTCCATCCGCCTCATCCTTGCGGTTTTCAATATAATGATTGTCATCTACCCAATCCCTAACCTGGGGCAATGGTTTGCTCAGCTTGATCGGGGCGTTCTCAAATGCCTGTTGGTAACTTACTTCTTTCGTCTGGCCAATTACTGCCAGAGATAGAGCGAAGAAGGCAAGTGTTAGAAGTCGTTTCATATTTTGGGGTGTTTTTTGATTGTTTTGTGAGACGTGAGGCGTGAATGGTGAGACGTGAATGGTGAATAGTGAATCGTGAATCGTGAGACGTGAGACGTGAGGGGTGAATAGTGAATAGTGAATGGTGAATGGTGAATAGTGAATGGTGAATCGTGAGCATAATACTCTTTTCATTCACTATTCACTATTCACCCCTCACGCCTCACGCCTCACCTCTCACCTCTCACGTCTCACGTCTCACGTCTCACGCCTCCCGCCTCTCCGCCCTCACCTCACTTCCTGCATATCCACCAATCGCCTGTAAAATCCATTCAGTGTCATCAACTGATCGTGATTTCCTCGCTCAACGATACGGCCTTTTTGCAGCACAATGATCTCATCAGCATGCCGGATCGTGGAAAGCCGGTGGGCGATCACGATACTTGTTCTGTTTTGCATCATATTGTTGATGGCATCCTGCACCAGTCTTTCGCTTTCAGTATCGAGTGAGGAAGTGGCTTCATCCAGGATCAGGATAGGAGGGTTCTTGAGTACGGCACGGGCAATCGTCATGCGTTGTCTTTCGCCGCCACTTAATTTACTCCCCCTGTCTCCGATATTCGTTTCGTAGCCCGCTTCTTTTTGCATGATAAAGTCGTGGGCATTGGCCACTTTCGCCGCCTGTTCCACTTCCTGCTGACTGGCATCCGACATACCCAGTTTGATATTATGGGCGATGGTGTCATTGAACAGGATCGGTTCCTGAGTTACGATACTCATTAGTTGTCTGACCGAATGAAGCGAATAATCCCGAATATTGATTCCGTCTATCAGTACTTCTCCGGCGGTCACATCATGAAAACGGGGAACCAGATCGGCCAGCGTGGATTTACCTGCACCGGAAGAACCTACCAGGGCAACCGTCTTTCCTTTTTCGATCACGAGGTTGATATCGTCCAGGATCACCGCATCATCATAGGCAAAACGCACACCCCTGAATTCGATCCTGTCTTTGAATGTATCAATGATCTTTCCATTCGGGTTGTCATCTACCGTTACGGGTGTATCCAATATCTCTTCAATACGACCAATGGCAGCCGTGCCTTTGCGCATATTGCTAAAGGAGGTGGAAAGGGTTTTGGCCGGGTTGATCAGGTTATAAAAAATACCGAGGTAGCCGATGAAAGCAGAAGCTTCCAGGGCGATCTCTTTGTTCAATACCAATCGTCCGCCAAAATAAAGAACTCCGCAAAACAGAGCCACCCCCATGACCTCTGACAAGGGAGAGGCTAAATCACGACGATAACTGATCTGGTTTTTGGAGTGCAATAATTCTTCATTGGTGCGGAAGAATTTATTTCGCAGCAGCTTTTCAATATTAAATGCCTTGATCACCCTTAACCCACCCAGGGTTTCATCGAGTGTGGAGAGGGTTTCACCAAATTTATCCGCCACGCGTTGGGAGTGTTTTTTTAGTGACCGGGTAATGCGGCCGATCACGAGTCCCAGGACAGGTAGGAGCACAATGATAAAAGAAGTGAGCTGGGGACTGATAAAAAACAATACCCCCAGTGTAATGAGTATGGTCAGCGGATCACGGATCCAGCCTTCGAGGGTCCCGACAACAGATGTTTCCACTTCGGCCACATCAGTGGTCATCCGGCTCATCAGGTCGCCTTTTCTTTTTTCATTAAAAAAACCAATGGGTAGCCGAAGGATCTTGTCATACAGGTCCTCCCGTAACTTATTCACTACCCGGTTCTTTAACGGGTTGAGGATATAGTAGGATAAATAAAGGGTCAGGTTTTTGAGGAAGATAAAAATCACCATCAGGATACAGATCATCCCCAGTGTTGGGATCTTTCCTTTTTTCCCAATAGAATCAAGCAGAAAGGTCTTGACCCATTGGATCAGGGGATTGGAGGAAGTTTGGGTGATGGTACTGCAATCTGCACATTCCGGTTTGGGGTTCATGAAGATCAGGTCAAAGAAGGGCATCAACATCCCGATGGACACGATGGAGAACACGATGCTCAGGAGGATGAACAGAAAATAGAGGGTGATCTTCCCTGTGTAGGGCGACAGATACCTGAAAATCCGGGAGTACTGCTTCATTCGGGGCAAAGTAACTAATTTTACCACGAATAAATGTGTGTATATGAAGGAAGGTAAAAGACAGAAACAGGTTGGCAGCCTGATCAATAAGGAGATAAATGATATTCTTCAGCGACTTGGTTTGTCCATGATCGATGGGGGTATGGTATCGGTTTCGGCGGTTCGGATCACGCCCGATCTGTTGGAGGCCCGGATCTATTTGAGTTTTTTCAAGATCGAGGATCCTGCAGCTGCCTTGAAGCGGATCGAAGACAGGGGCTGGGAGATCAAGAAGGAGTTGGCCAACCGTATCAAACTCCAATTGCGGCGCATACCTGAGATCAAGTATTTTGCCGATGATACCCTCGACCATGTATTCAAGATGGAAGACCTCTTTAAGAAGATCCGTGACGAAGAAGAAGGGAACAAACAACAATAACCGCGAATACCTTGCATTTTCTATTTGCCTGGCGCTATTTCAAGGCCAAAAAGACCACAAATGCCATCAATATCATTGCCTGGATCAGTATCCTGGCTATGTTGATTGGGACGGCGGCGCTTATCCTTGTTTTAAGTGTTTTCAATGGCTTTGAGGGATTGGTCAAATCCCTTTACTCTTCTTTTTATACGGATCTTAAGGTATTTCCCGCCGAAGGAAAGGTGCTGACCCTGTCCCAATCTCAATTGGACCAGATCAAAGGAGTGAGTGGCGTCAATGCCTGGTCCTTTGTACTGGAGGAAAAGGCCCTTGTTCAGAATGGTGACTACCAATCGATGGTAACTATCAAAGGAGTGGATGCCCAGTATCCACGGGTGTCGGGCGTGGCTCGTAATGTAGTGCGGGGCGAATTCACCCTGGGAAATGCCGAGAACCCTTCGCTGGTACTCGGGTCAGGGGTGGAAAATGCGCTAAATGTAATGGCCGATCGTACCCTACTGCCTCTGGTGGTTTATCTGCCGGATAAACAGGCGGGGTTATCCACCGATCTCATGCGTTCAGTTCGTTCGCAAACAGCCCTCGCTTCAGGCGTATTTGCAATCCAGAAGGATTTTGATAATAAATATGCGATCACCAACCTGGATTTTCTGCGACAGATGACGGGTTTGCGTGAAGACCAATCCGGTGGATTGGAGATCGCAATCACCGATCCCGGACAGGCCAATGCATTGCGCGACCAGATCCAGGCGCTGCTGGGGAATAATTTTAAGGTGATGACCCGGTATGAACAAAACAAGGGGTTGTATTCCGTAATGCGTGCTGAGAAATGGGTGATCTATGCTGTGTTGAGCCTGATACTGGTTGTAGCAGCCTTCAATATGATCGGGGCATTGACTATGCTGGTTTTGGAAAAGCGAAAGGATACATTGGTCTTGCATGCACTTGGGGCCACACCTGGATTCATTCAGCGGATATTCATCACCGAAGGGCTTTTGCTGGCCCTGATAGGTGGTGGGCTGGGAATGATATTGGCCATCATCATCGCCCTGGGGCAACAACATTTTCACTGGCTGAGTCTTGGCGGAGGATCCTTCCTCATCAGCTATTTTCCTGTGGAATTACACCTGGCCGATTTTCTTCTGGTTGGTGCTACGGTTTTCCTGATCTCTTTGTTAGCCGCCTGGATCCCGGCAAGAAAAGCAGGGGAGACGGACGGGGAGTTGAGGTACTAAATACCTGGATTAAAAGATAAAAGGATTTATAAGATTGATTATCGACTAATCAATCTTATAAATCCTTTTATCCTGGTAGTTAATAGTCTCCCAATGTCTCTGGCAACTGCGCCAGGGCTTTAGCCAGTTGCTCATCATTAGGGGCAATGCCATGCCATTCGTGGGTGCCTTGCATAAAGTCAACACCGCTTCCCATTTGAGTCTTCATGAGTATGACAATGGGCTTACCTTTTCCACGAAATGTCTTTGCTTCTTCCAGTTTTGCAGCAACGGCTTCGGGGTCATTTCCGTTTTCGAGGTGGAGCACCTGCCAGCCAAAAGCTTCGAATTTGGCACCGAGATCCCCCAAATTCATTACTTTTTTGGTTGGACCGTCAATTTGCTGACCGTTCCAGTCAACCGTGGAGACCAGATTGTCCAATTTATGGTGTGCTGCGAACATAATAGCCTCCCAATTCTGTCCTTCCTGCAGTTCTCCATCACCATGCAGGGAAAATACGGTCGTATTTTCACCATTTAATCTTTTGGTCAGAGCGGCGCCGATGGCCACGCTCATTCCTTGTCCGAGCGAGCCTGAAGCGATACGAATACCGGGCAAATGTTCATGCGTAGCCGGGTGTCCCTGCAGCCGGGAATTGAGTTTACGGAAGGTGGCCAATTCTTTAATATCAAAATATCCGGAACGGGCCAATGTGCTGTAATACACAGGGGAAATATGGCCATTGGAGAGGAAAAACAGGTCTTCTCCTTTGCCATCCATATGGAAGGAGGGGTCATGTTTCATCACCCGAAAGAAGAGTGCGGTAAAGTAGTCTGTACAGCCGAGGGAACCACCCGGGTGACCACTGGCGCATCCATGAACCATTCTAACAATATCTCTTCTGATTTGCGACGAGATTTCAGTAAGTGCTGCCATTTTTTGGGGAGATTTTAAACTTTTTATAATAAATCAATTCAAATGATCGTTTTTGGAAACGGTGCAAATGTCTGACTTTTTTGAAAGAACCACGCATTTGCCCTAAGTAAATTCCGGTCAAAATTGCCAATATCCGCATGATAATCACATATGTGCATTAAAAAAGTTCATCAGTGATTCCTGATCTTGGCGGTTGAAGCCTATTTTTGCAACCAATTCCGGTTATTTCTTGATTGTAGCCACCATCCAATTATCCAAAAACCACCGGCTACTATCGGCCAAATAACGGACCAAACGAAAGGACTTTATGACTACGACAACTTTACTGCTGTTTTATTTTATTATTGCGGCTTCAGTATCGTTTCTGATCAACTATCTATTGCTCAAATTTTCCTTCAATCTCGGTTCCCGAAACAACATCGCTTTTAAGCAGGTACGTTGGTCTTCTCACGTTAAACCTTCGGTAGGAGGTATTTCCTTTTTTATCGTTTTCCTGATCTCTATCGCTATCATCGGACTCATCCCCAAGGCACAGAATTTTGTCATGGATAAGCAGATGGTCGGGATCATGGCTGCATCCACGCTTGGTTTTCTTATGGGACTGGCCGATGATGCCTATAACACAAACCCCCTGATCAAATTCCTGATGCAGGTGTCCTGTGCCGTTATACTGTTGGCCTGCGGTATCAAGACCAATATCTCCAATATTGAAATCATCAACATCCTCTTTACCATTACCTGGGTTGTGGGACTGATGAATTCGATCAATATGCTGGATAATATGGATGCCATCACGGGTTCCATTTCTTCGCTGATCATCGGCGGACTTATTACTGTGGCCCTTGTTTCAGGTAATGTATCCGGAAATCTTTATCTCTATCTTCTGGTCGGTGTACTGGGATCCATCATTGGTTTCCTGTATTTCAACTGGAGTCCCTCCCGTATCTATATGGGAGATACCGGTAGCCAGTTCCTGGGGGTATTCCTGGCCTCTACCAGCATTCTTTACTTCTGGCAGTTCAACGATGGCAATCAGGGTGTATTCCAGATCAAACCTTTCGTAATTCCTGCCCTGTTCTTTATTGTTCCCCTGATCGATACCACCACGGTAACCATCCGCCGGCTCATGAAAAAACAATCCCCCTTTGTTGGCGGGAAAGACCATATTACACACCACCTGGCCTATCTCGGGTTGAAAGACCGTCAGGTAGCTTATGTACTGATCGGTACCAGCCTTCTTTCTTTCCCGATCGCCGTTCTTCTGATGACCGATACCATTGCCTGGACAGCCGCCGCTTCCATTGGTGTGCTTGGGTATGTGGTAGCCCTGTTCCTGGTTTTCCAATGGCTCTATATCCTCGGCGCCCGCAAACAAAAAGCCCGTCAAAAAGCCGAAAGAGCGATTCCGAAGATCACCAAGGACTCTTATTCTTATCAGGTGGAGAAAATTCCGGTTAATAGTTGATATTGGATGACAGATGACCGATGACCGATGACGGTTGTCCGGGGTTCTGGCTTTTCTACTCCAAACCTCCGACATCCAACCTCCGACATCTGTCATCCGTCATCCGTCATCTGCTCTCCGTCATCCAACTATTTTCCCTAAATTCGCCTTCCCAAATTCCACAGTTATGGCAGAAGATATTTCCAGCATTATTGAGTCTACCGAAGACTCCATGAAGAAAGCGATCGCCCACCTAGAATCAGAACTCACTAAAATACGCGCCGGAAAGGCCAATCCCCAGATGTTGGATGGTTTGGTAGTTGATTATTACGGTTCACCCACGGCACTCAATCAGGTAGCCAATATCAGTGTATTGGATGCCAGGACCCTGAGTATCCAACCCTGGGAAAAGAATATGCTGCAGCCTATCGAACGCTCGATCATCGCTGCCAATATCGGTGTCACCCCCCAAAATGATGGCGCAGTGATCCGCCTTTTTCTGCCCCCATTGACCGAGGAAAGAAGAAAGGAACTGGTTAAACGTTGTCATGGCGAAGGAGAACACTCCAAAGTGGCCATCCGGAATATCCGCCGCGATTCCATCGAAGGCATCAAGAAACTTCAGAAGAACGGTCTCTCAGAAGATGCCTGCAAAGACGCCGAAGAGCGTGTCCAGCAAGTGACTGACAAGTATATCGCCTTTGTTGATAAACACCTGGCTTCTAAGGAGAAAGAGATAATGGCCGTTTAAGACAACCTTTATTTTCTGGCCAGATAAACCCCGGCCAAAATAACCATCAGACAGGCGATCTGAATGGAAGTCACCAATTCTCCATCCAGGAGTCCCCAGAAGATGGAAATAAAAGGTATTCCATAAGTGACCAGGGAGGCAAATAACGCCCCTGCATTCTTCACCAACACATAGAACAGGGCGGTGGCAATGGCACTCCCTACAATTCCCAAAACGGCCGAGGCAATCAGTGAATACTGCACGGTCTTATCCCCGAATGGTAAATAAAGAATATCCTGTTGCCAGAGTACAAGGGCAGTAGGAATGACCATAAAAGAGAGCGAAACAGTAGCCAGTTTTACCGGGTCCACTTCCCGCAGATATTTACTGACAATATTGACGTTGGTGCCATACAAAGCGGTTGCCAAAACGATCCAGGCCGCATATTCCAGGTTATCCAACCGGATGCCACCACGTGACAAGGTCAACAGGCAAAGTCCGGCAAATCCAACCAGGATGCCCAGAATTTGTTGGCGCTTCACCGTGGTACGAAAGACCAGCACTCCGATCACTACGACAAACAAGGGGGTGAGTGAATTGAGGATACCCGCCAGGGAACTATCAACCTTTTTGGCAATGGCCGCGGCAAAAAGGTAAGCGGGAAACAGATTGCCAAAAAGAGCGGAAAGAAGAACGAGATGAAGTTTATTGCGAGGGATCTGTCGGAAGTAAAGTATCCCAAATGGAAGAAAGACCAATCCCGCAGCAAAGATCCTGACCGATGCGATCTGGGTGGCATTTAACCCCTCCCGGCTCCACTTCATCAGGATAAAAGAACTACCCCAAATTATACAGAGCAGGATAAAAATCGCCCAATTGGCAAACCCTTTGCTGGAATTCATAAGCCGACAAAATTCACCAATCAGACTCAAAGCGACGAAACTTTTTTATTTTCGGTCATAAACACCTGGCATGGCAAAACAACTTACTTCCTTATCCACACGCGCTCCAAAGGATTTTGATAAAGAGAATACCAAGAAAAAGACCCGGGAGATATTAGATAAGCTGGATGACCTGCAGAACCTTCTTTTTGCCGAAGGCAAACATTCGGTATTGATCATCCTTCAGGGCATGGATGCCAGTGGAAAAGACGGAGTGATCCGGAATGTATTTGGACAAATGAACCCTCAGGGCGTTCGGGTACAATCCTTTAAAGTGCCTACCCCGGAAGAGTTATCCCACGATTTTCTATGGCGTATCCATCGCCATGTTCCGCCCAAAGGCATGATACAGATATTCAATCGCTCTCATTATGAAGATATCCTTGTTACCCGTGTCCATGGATGGTGTGATGATACGACCGCTAAAAAAAGGATGAAGGCGATCAATGATTTTGAACAACAGCTTCAGGAACACAATCAAACTCATATCCTCAAATTCTACCTCCATGTTTCACCCGAGGAACAGAATGAACGCTTACAGGAAAGACTTCATGACCCGGCCAAAATGTGGAAATACAATGAAAGGGACCTCGAAGAAGCCAAAAAATGGGATGACTACATGAAGGTTTACAATGATTGCTTCACCCACTGCAATCAGCCACCCTGGGTGATCGTACCGGCTGACCAGAACTGGTACAAGGAATTTGTGATCGCCTCACATTTGTACAATCTTTTACAGGGATTGGAGATGAAATACCCCGGATTAAAAAAATAAAAGGGCATGCAACCTTTTATGGTTCATAAACTACTTATGCTAACTTTATTTAATATTTCAAACATTTAAAAACCAACCATTATGGGAATGCTTAAAGAATTCAAAGAGTTTGCTGTAAAAGGCAATATGCTCGACCTGGCGATTGCCGTTATCATCGGTGGTGCCTTTGGGGCCATCATCTCCTCGCTTGTAGACGATGTGATCACGCCGCTTCTTCTTACTCCAGCGCTGGAAAAACTTGATGCGAAAGACATTGACCAACTCACCTGGGGGGCTGTCAAGTATGGTAAGTTTCTGGCCGCTATCATCAAGTTTGTAGTGATCGCCTTTATTCTCTTCCTGGTGGTGAAAGCCATGAACAGTATGAAGAAAAAGGAAGAGGCAGCTCCGGCTCCAACTCCGGAAGAAATTACTTTGCTTCGGGAGATCCGGGATGCATTGAAAAAGTAATTCGTTCGATTTATATTATCAGAAAATATGAAAAAGACACTACTTTATTTATTCCTTATCATTAGTTCGTTTACCCTTACCGCTCAAGACGGAACCGTCAAAGAACTTCAGTCAGCCAGTAATAAAGAGGTAAAAAGCCTGGACAGCATGGGCTGGAAAAAGGGCGGAACCCTGTTGATAAACCTCAACCAGGGCTCCCTGAGCAACTGGGCCGCGGGTGGAGAGCAAAATACGTTTGGCATAAATGGTTTATTGAGTTATGCCGTACAGTACAAAGCGGATCGATATACCTGGGACAATTTTTTTGAGATCGCCCTTGGGTTTCAAAATGCCACCAGCTTTAATAGATTTCGCAAGATCGATGACCGTATCGATATCACCAGTAAATACGGCCGGAAGATAGGAGAGGGAAAATGGTCATACGGCCTTTTAGCCAATCTGTTTACCCAGGCCATACCTGGTTATAATTACAATCAAACTCCGGAAGTAAAGATTTCGAATCTGTTTTCCCCCGGAAAGATCCTCCTGTCGCCTGGCTTCAACTACCAGCCCAGTGATAAATTTTCCATTTTTATTTCTCCGGCTACGGCACGTCTCTTATTAAAAACAGATCCTGATTTTCTGAATCAGGATCTGTTTGGAGTGGCTGCCGGAGAAAAATCATATTTGGAATTAGGTGCGTTTGCAACAGCGCGCTATTCAACACCACTTGCCAAATGGGCTACATATACTGGCCGGGTGGATTTGTTTAGCAATTACCGGCGTAACCCCCAGAATGTGGACCTGCTGATGACCAACCTGCTCACCCTGAAGTTTAGCAAGGCACTTGCTACCAATATCAGCGTGGATATTATCTACGATGATGATGTGATTCAGAAGACTCAGTTGAAGCAGATTTTAGGGGTCGGGTTGACCTTGAGTTTGTGACGGATAACTCGCTGAAAATGATACCTTTCTGAAAAATTCGGCATTTCATTCACCGAAACGATTAAACCATTATCTTTGGCTTCGGCCTGAGAAAGCCGGCGTATCAAAAACAACTAACTGTATGAGAAAATTAATTTTTACGTTCTCTGTACTATTTATTTCCTTTTCATTACTGGCTCAGACGAAGACAACTAAAAAGAAAAATGAACATTGGAAGCATAGTGGCTATCTCTCTTTGGCCTTTGGTCAGGGTGGTAGTCGCAACTGGTCTCCGGGTGCCGAACGTTTTTCTTTCCAGGGTTCCGCCCGTGTTTTTGTTCTGTCCGAATTCAAAGACGGACGTCATGCCTGGGATACTTACACCGACCTGGCATACGGTATGCAAAATACTACTACAACTGGTGTCCGAAAATCACAGGATAAGATAGATATCGTTTCCAAATATGGTTATTCCATCAGCAAAAAAGTAAACCTGGCTGGTTGGTTCAACCTCCGTACCCAGTTCAGCGATGGTTTTGACTACACCGAAACACCCAAAAGAAGGATCTCCGGTATCATGGCGCCAGGTTATATCACGGCTGCCCCCGGTTTTGAGTGGAAACCATGCAAAACGGGTGATCTCTCCATCTTCTTTACTCCGGCCATGGCCCGTTTGGTAGTAACCACCAACCGTCCCTATAGTTATAACTATCAGGGTGGTTTGAAACCCGATGGATCGACTGAACGCTCCCTTGCCGATAAATATGGAGTAGACCCTGAGCGCAAAGTAGATGGCGAAATTGGTGCCATGGTTTCTGCAGCCTATGCTAAAAAAGAATTGTTCAAAAACGTTGGTTTCCGCGCCCGCCTCGATGTATTCTCTGATTATATCGACAGAGAGCCCTGGAACATGGATGTTTTCCTGAACAGCCTGGTAACCATGAAAGTCAACAACTGGCTGATGGTAACCTATAGCTTTGACATGATCTATGACGACGACCAGAAGCAATTTGGCGCCCTGCGCAATAAACCCGCTGCTCAGTTACATTCCATGCTGGGTGTGGGAGTAGGCGTGAAGTTGTAAGAAAATCTTTACATACCTTCGTAATATCCCGTCTTAACAACGGGATATTATTTTTAATGCCAAACCGAGCAGTGTGAACAACGAAACGTACCAGATCAAACTTCCCCAGTTCGAAGGACCATTTGACCTGCTCCTTTTCTTTATTGAAAGGGATGAGCTGGATATTTACAATATTCCCATTACACGGATCACAAATGAGTTTCTGGATTATATACATGGCCAGGAGCAACTGAACATCGAATTATCCAGTGAGTTCATTCTCTTTATCTCCACCCTGATGCGGATCAAGGCTAAAATGCTCCTGCCCCGTAAGGAGATTGACGACCAGGGCAATGAGATCGACCCGCGCCAGGAGTTGGTAAACAAAATCCTGGAATACAAGAAATACAAAGAAGCTGCCGCTGAGATGGCTGAAATGGAGGCCATTCGTATGCTGATGGTGAAACGCGGAAATATCCACCGCGAATTGACGGGTATCGGGGAAGAAGAAGGAGAGGGAACGGAGATTCAAACCGTGACCTTGTACAAGCTGATGAAAGTGTTTGAGCGGGTGATGCAGAAGCTCCACGACCGGAACAATAAACCGGTACACACTGTTACCCGGTACAATTATACCATGGAAGGAAGCCGTGATTACATGCTCGAGCAGGCCAGAGAGCAACGTACCATGGCGTTTGAAAAAATATTTTCAAACTGCGAGAATCGCGTACATGCGATCTTCACCTTCCTGGCGATGCTGGAATTGGTGCAGCAGAAATTCCTTAAGATCATGATCGGGGAAGGAATGAATAATTTTATCATTGAATACAACGAGCCTGAAAACCGGATAGCTGAACTGGAAGCAGAAAGACTACCCGAAGGGCCCACACAATCCTGATTACCTCATTTTTAAAATATAATAACCAATGAAGAGTTACGCAAGCGCCAACTGGCAAGGATCCGGAAAAGAAGGCAGCGGTACGCTGACCTCCAAGTCCAAAGTATTGGAAAATACATCGTATGATTTCCGCAGCCGTTTTGAGGATGGCACATTTACCAATCCCGAAGAATTGGTAGCCGCCGCCCACGCCGGATGTTTCTCCATGAAATTGAGTTTTGTACTTGGTGCGGCCGGATTTACACCCGCCAGTATCGATACGAAATGCACCATCACCCTCGAAAGTGGCTCCATCACCAATAGTCATCTTGAAGTGAAAGCTTCGGTGCCCGGGATCGATGCGGCTAAATTTGCGGAGTGTGCAGCCGAAGCCAAAGCCAATTGCCCGATCAGTTTGTTGCTGAAGACGGAGATCACGATGGAAGCAGGACTGGTGTAGTAGGTCAAGATTTATTGATTAACCACAGAGACACATCGTTTTATTATTTCTCGCGGCGCGCGCAAAGTTGAAACATTCGTTGCGATCGTTGCCTCTTAGCGTACGCAGCGAGAAACTTATAAACTCTGTGTCTCTGTGGTTTTATTTAAAGCGAGGTGTTTATTTCACGGTAACTTTCTCCCCCATCATTTCGCGCACGGCCTCTACGATAGCCAGTGCATCATACCCACACTCTCTGTAAAGTTCCTTAAGTGTACCATGTTCTACGATCCGGTCGGGGATACCCAGGATGCGGACCTCATTTTTGTATCCATTTTCAGCCATGAATTCCAGAATGGCAGAGCCAAAACCTCCGGTCACAGTTCCGTCTTCCACGGTTACCAGTTTGGGATAGTGTTGGCATATATGATGGAGTAATGCTTCGTCAAGGGGTTTTACAAAGCGCATATCAAAATGACCGGGGTTGAGCCCGTCATTGCGTAATTCACGGATCGCATTAACAGCGAAGTTGCCCGGGTGACCCAGGCTCAGGATCGCGATACCGGTACCTTCCCGTAATGTCCGGCCTTTTCCGATGGTTATCTCTTTCATTTCTGTTCTCCACTCCGGCATTACCCCTTCTCCTCTGGGATAACGGATCACCATTGGCAATTGGGTGGATTCCAGCTGGGCGGTAAACATCAGGTTCCGCAATTCACTTTCATTCATGGGGGCGCTGATCACCAGGTTGGGGATGCAACGCATATAGGCTATATCATAGGCTCCATGGTGGGTGGGTCCATCTTCTCCAACCAGCCCGGCCCTGTCGAGACAGAACACAACCGGCAGTTTCTGGATGGCTACATCATGCACCACCATATCATAGGCCCTTTGCATAAAGGAAGAATAAATATTGCAAAAGACCCGGAGGCCCTGGGTAGCCATTCCCGCACTTACGGTCACCGCATGTTGCTCGGCAATACCTACGTCAAATGCCCGATCAGGCATTTTCTCCATCATGATCTTTAGCGAGCAGCCCGAAGGCATGGCCGGCGTAATACCAAACACTTTGTCATTCTTCTCGGCCAGTTCCACCATGGTATGCCCAAATACATCCTGGTATTTGGGAGGTTGGGGAAGATCAAATGTTTTTTTCTGGATCTCACCGGTGATCTTGTCAAACAGACCGGGTGCATGCCACTTGGTCTGGTCTTTTTCCGCCAGGGCATAACCTTTTCCTTTAACGGTCACCACATGGAGCAGCTTTGGACCCGGAATATTCCTGAGGTCTTTCAGGGTATCCACCAGTTTGGCGATATTATGGCCGTCAATCGGCCCGAAATAACGCAGGTTGAGCGATTCAAAGAGGTTACTGCTCTTGTTTACCATTCCTTTTACACTGGCTTCGAGCTTGCTGGCCATTTCCCGGGAGAAGTTCTTTCCTACGGGCAATTTTCCCAGCATATTCCAAACATCATCCCGGATCTTGTTGTAGGTATAGGAGGTGGAGATATCCGTCAGATAGCCTTTTAAAGCCCCCACATTGGGGTCAATGCTCATACAGTTATCGTTCAGCACAATGAGCATATCGGCATCCGTCACCCCGGCGTGGTTCATGGCTTCGAAGGCAAGACCGGCGGTCATGGCCCCGTCGCCGATCACGGCAATGGACTTGCGGTCGGTTTCCCCTTTATAATGGGCGGCCATGGCCATCCCGAGGGCGGCAGAAATAGACGTAGAGGAGTGGCCCACCCCAAAAGTATCGTACTCACTTTCCGAACGTTTGGGAAAGCCACTCAGGCCTTTATATTTCCGATTGGAAGCAAAATTATCGCGACGACCGGTCAGGATCTTGTGGCCATAGGCCTGGTGGCCTACGTCCCAAACCAACTGGTCATAAGGAGTATTGTAAATGTAGTGAAGGGCGACAGTAAGTTCCACCACACCGAGACTGGCCCCAAAATGTCCGCCGTGTACGCTCACCACATCAATGATGTATTGCCTGAGTTCATCACAGACCTGATGAAGCTTTTCCCGGGGGATCTTTTTAAGGTCCTCGGGAGAGCCGATGGTGCGTAAGAGCGGTCCGGGAGTAATTTCCATGTGTGGCGGTTTAAACGGCGTAAAATTAATGTTTTATACCAGTAACAGGGGTGTTTTAACAATTTTCCATAAAATAGGTTGGCCCATTTCTCCATTTAATGACCCAATTTGCCACTGGTCAAAAGAAAAACGGCAGGGGGGGTCGAATCTTATAATTTTGACTCTATATTTATAGTAATAATGTCTAATGCGAGAAAATACTGGATATTCCAGATGATCGGGTGGGGGATGTTCACCCTGATCAATATCTTTTTTGCCTTTGTTTTCAATAATATCGGGGAGGAGAAGTTCTATTATCGCCTGTTGATCTATGTGTCACTGGGTATCATGCTTTCCCACCTCATGCGGATGGTGATCGTATCGGCCGGGGTATTGATGAAACCCCTCAACCGGCAGATTCTCAACTTCTTTTTTATCACCCTGATCTTTGCTTTTATTGTTGGCGTGGCGGAATCCTACCTCCAGCGGGCTTTTGGACTTTCCCCCATGGAACGGGGTAGCGAAAAGGCGATCGCCATGCACAAAGTGATCCTTACCAATACCTTCTACTCTTTTATATACCTGTTTATCTGGAACTGTATCTACTTCATGTACCATTACATTTCCAAGAGCCAGCGGCAACAACTCGATACCCTTCGGCTGGAAGCCCTGGTCAAAGAACTGGAGCTAAAGACCATCAAGGCCCATATCAATCCCCATTTCATTTTCAATTCGCTCAATAGCATTCGCGCCCTTATTGATGAGAACCCTGGCCGGGCCCGTACCGCCATCACCGAACTCAGCAATATCCTGCGGAGCAGTATGCAAACAGAGAAATTGGAATTGGTGCCTTTTGAAAAAGAGTTGAATATTGTAAAGGATTATCTGGCCCTGGAAAATATGCGTTTTGAAGACCGGTTGAAAGTGGAATACGAGATCGATGAAGACACCCTCTTACAACCCGTACCTCCAATGATGTTGCAAACCCTGGTGGAAAATGCCATCAAACACGGCATTAGTCGCCGGGTAGATGGCGGGGTGGTACGCGTTATCTCTGATTTTAGGGAGGATTTCCACGAGTTGATCGTTCAGAATACAGGTACCCTCAATGGACATACCGTGGACCAGGAAGGTTTTGGTATTTCAAGTACGGTGAACCGGATCAACCTGCTCTATGGCGACAAAGCACATTTTGATATCAGGCAGATCTCCCCGCAACTGGTGGAGGCCCGGGTCCATATCCCGGTTGCCCAATAAATCACATACACATGCACATGAAAGCGATAATCATTGATGATGAACGCCTGGCACGCTCCGAATTACGCAAGTTGCTCCAGGAATTTCCCGAGATCGAGGTTATTGATGAAGCCACCAATGCCGAAGAAGGGCTTCAAAAAATTGACTCCCTGCAACCCGATCTGGTTTTTCTCGATATTCAAATGCCTGGTAAGACCGGTTTCGACCTGCTCTCAGAACTCGACAGGGCTCCCCATGTAATATTCACCACGGCCTATGACGAATATGCACTAAAGGCCTTTGAGGTCAATGCGCTCGATTATTTGTTGAAACCCGTTGAACCCAAGCGATTGGCCGATGCCATTCAGAAGTTACACCAGATTGAGATCAAAGAAGGGTTGCCCATTGGTGAAAATTATAACCGCAGCCTGCTGAGTGAACATGATCAGGTATTTGTAAAAGACGGGGAGAAATGCTGGTTTGTCAAACTCTCGGATATCCGCTTGTTTGAAAGCGTGGGCAATTATGCCAAGGTATTTTTTGGCCCCAACAAACCCCTGATCCTGAAATCACTCAATGCACTGGAAGAAAGACTGGATGAGAAAGTTTTCTTTCGCGCCAATCGTAAACACATTGTCAACCTGCGTCTGATCGATAAGATCGAACCCTATTTCAATGGCGGTCTGCTGATTGAATTAAAAGGCGGTGAAAAGATCGAAGTGAGCCGGAGGCAAACAGTGAAGTTTAAAGAAATGATGAGCCTTTAAATTTGTTTTACCGCTGAGAATAAATAATTCTTCAATACCAGATCAATGAGAAAACAAGCTTCGTTTTTCCTGTTCTTTTTCCTTCTTTCCCAGCAAATCTTTTCCCAGAACATTGACCAGATCATCAATGTAAATGAAGTTCGCCGTATTGAAACCTTTCTCGCTGCCGATGAACTCAAAGGCCGCCGCACTTTTTCTCCGGAAATTGACAAAGCCGCCGATTTTATTGCCAATGAATTCAAAGCTACCGGACTCCAAACGCTGAATAATAGCGGCTCCTATCTGCAATCCTTTGTAATGGTTCAGCCCAAATTCATCAGCGCTACAGGTGTTTTGGATGGAGTGCAAATAGAGACCAAGAACCTCATCGTTGTTACCTGCAAACCGGAACTTCAACTCAATGAAGGATCGGGGTACGAAAGAATAAAGATGGCCCCCAATGCCAATTTACTCCGCGAAGCACGCAGTCTGGCAAGTGCCGGAAAGAACAGGATCGTATTCGTGCCCACTTCGTTGGGCGCCAATTTTGGCCGGCTTACCGGATTGAAAAGGGGATTGTTCAAATCCGAATCAAGTGTGGTATTCGTGCTTACCGATAGTGATCCATCAACTTTTGCCTTTGAAGCCAAGCATGAGATCATAGAACAAAAGCTCGCCAATGTGGTGGGAATTTTACCCGGTAAAAGCAAGAAAGACGAATATGTGATCTTCTCGGGTCACTATGATCATATCGGTATCGGGAAACCGGTCAATGGCGATTCGATCTACAATGGCGCGAATGATGATGCAGCCGGTACCACCTCGGTGATCTTATTGGCAAAATATTTCAAGGCACTGGGAAATAATGAACGTACCCTGATCTTTGCGGCCTTTACGGCAGAAGAAGTGGGTGGCTTTGGCTCACAATATTTCTCCCGGCAATTCGAACCGGCGAAGGTGATGGCCATGTTTAATATTGAAATGAATGGGACGGAAAGCAAATGGGGCAAGAACTCCGCGTATATCACGGGGTATGAACGCACGGATATGGGGGCCATTTTGCAAAAGAACCTTGAAGGAACGGATTTTACTTTTTATCCTGATCCCTATCCCACGCAGAATCTGTTCTTCCGTTCAGACAATGCTACACTGGCGCGCTTAGGTGTTCCGGCGCATACGATTTCCACCGCCAAAATGGAGAATGAACCGCATTACCATAAAGTATCGGATCATGTGGAAACGCTTGACCTGGAGAATATGACCAAAGTGATCCAGGCCATCGCATTGAGTTCAAGAACGATTATTTCAGGAAAGGATACACCGGCGCGTGTTAAGGTCGAGGAGCTTTGAGAAATAATAAATATTTATAATTTCTTATTTTACCCGAGAGCCGCTATGAACAGCAGCAGACATATCCCTGATAAGCGCCGGATCTTTCTCAATCGCATTTCCCACCACGATCACATCGGCGCCTGCCCGGCAGTTTAAATATGCTTTTTCCGGATCTGTGATGCCACCTCCTACGATCAGCGGAACGGAAATAGAAGAAGCTACTTTTTCAATCATGGATTCGGTGATCGGTTTTCGGGCACCGCTTCCCGCATCCATATAGATCAGTTTCATGCCCAGCATTTCTCCCGCCATTGCGGTACACATCGCGATCTCGCTTTTATCAGCGGGTATAGGACTGGCATTACTGATATAAGAAACCGTGGTGGGGGCACCGCCATCGACCACGATATAACCGGTGGACATGATCTCTAAACCGCTTTTACGGACAAAGGGTGCAGATACAACGTGTTGGCCGATCAATAATTCAGGATTGCGTCCTGAAATCAGGGATAAGTATAGCAACGCGTCTGCATAGGGAGTTACCTGTGCGGAACTTCCCGGGAAAAGTATGACGGGAATAGAACTGTGCTTCTTTATGAACTGGACACACTCGTCGAGATAGGTAGAAATGACCAGACTGCCACCGACCAAAAAATAGTCCACCCTAGCTTCATGGGCCAGATCGATCAATCGCCGAAGGGAATCCTCATCTACCTTATCAGGATCGATTAGTACGGCAAAGGATTTTTTCCCATTCTCTTTCCGGTCTGTTAATGTCTTGTATGTATTCATCGGTAGAGTACAAAAATGCGATTTTTTTTTGGTTGTTGCGAGGTAGATGACGGATGACCGATGACGGATGACTGATGACGGATGACTGAGGACCGATGACTGAAGTCCCATGTTACATTACTGTCATCCGTCATCCGTCATCGGTCATCTGTCATCCGTCATCCATTATCCCCTCTATTACCTCCCTGTTACCAAATTGTTACCCCAAAGTTAGCCACCAGCAAGGCTTTCAGCCCATCAATTCCCTGAAATGCCTGTAAAATCAAGGGTTTCACCGTTTTAATCTTAATAAATCCTTAACAGTAGGGCGTTTCACGGGAGGGTGGATAAATAAAAATTTCTGTACTAAAAGTGGGTTGATTCACCAAAAAAATTTTTACTTAAAAATGTTGAAAAACAGTCGAATGCAGCCCTGTGTGGGGTTCCGGGGCATTTTCCACAAAGTGGGGATATTTGGAGGTTTGAAGGAACGATACTAAAAAATATTTTCGTTGACACCTTCCACACCGGGAGACGGATTACTAACCAGAGTACCAACTTTTAAATTCTTTTCTAATATGGCCAGCAAGAAGCAGAACGCCGCCAAGGGCGGGTTGCAGTTTCCTCGTCGCTTTACCCGTGACGATGTGAATGTGTTTGATTTGTTCGAATACGATTATCGAACATCGGTGATACGAAACCCCAGTGGGGAAGTGGTGTTTGAGATGACGAACGTGGAGGTACCGAAATCCTGGAGTCAGATCGCAACCGATATCCTTGCCCAAAAATATTTCCGGAAGGCGGGTGTACCCCAGCCCGACGGCAGCCTGGGTCGCGAAACATCCGCCAAGCAGGTGGCTCACCGTATGGCCAACTGCTGGCGCGTATGGGGTGAGCGCTATGGGTATTTCGCGTCGGAGAAAGACGCCCAGGTATTCTACGAGGAGCTGGTGTACAGCATCCTCAACCAGATGTGCACGCCCAACTCCCCCCAGTGGTTCAATACAGGCTTATACGAGAGCTATGGCATCAAGGGTAAGCCACAGGGGCATTATTTTGTTGACCCTGTAGACGGGAAGCTAAAGAAGTCTACCTCGGCATACGAACGCCCTCAGCCCCATGCCTGCTTTATCCTGAGCGTGGAGGATGACCTGGTGAACGAAGGGGGTATCATGGACCTTTGGGTTCGCGAAGCCCGTATTTTCAAATATGGTTCGGGTGTGGGTACGAATTTCAGCTCTATCCGGGGCGAAGGGGAGAAACTGAGCGGTGGAGGTACTTCCTCCGGGCTCATGAGTTTCCTGAAGATCGGTGACCGCGCCGCTGGTGCCATCAAAAGTGGAGGTACCACCCGCCGCGCCGCCAAAATGGTCTGTCTGGATCTGGACCACCCCGAGATCGTGGATTTTGTTGATTGGAAAGTAGAAGAGGAAAAGAAAGTAGCCGCCCTGATCGCCGCCGGTTATTCCAGCGACTATGAAGGCGATGCCTATCGCACGGTTTCCGGGCAAAACTCCAATAACTCGGTGCGTATACCCAACGAATTCTTTGAGAAATTGGAGAATAATGAAGATTGGGAATTGAAAGCCCGCAGCGATGGCCGTGTGATGCGGAAAGTGCCTGCCCGCGAACTGTGGAACAAGATCTCCTACGCCGCCTGGCGTTGCGCCGACCCCGGTACACAGTACAATACCACCATCAATGAGTGGCATACCTGCCCCGCCGGTGGAGAGATCAGGGCCTCCAATCCCTGCTCGGAGTACATGTTCCTCGATAACACCGCTTGTAACCTGGCTTCCGCCAACCTGATGAAATTCTTCGATACCGAGAAGAATATCTTCGATGTGGAAGGGTATGAGTATAACTGCCGTCTCTGGACCACCGTACTGGAAATTTCCGTACTCATGGCCCAGTTCCCTTCGCAGGAAGTTGCTCAGTTGAGCTATGAATACCGTACCCTGGGTCTCGGCTTTGCCAACCTGGGAACAGTACTCATGGTAAGCGGTATTCCTTATGACAGCGATAAAGCCCGCGCTATCGCCGGTGCCATCACTGCTATCATGACGGGTGTGGCCTATCGCACCTCCGCCGAGATCGCTCAATTCCAGGGTGCCTTCCCCCGCTATGCCGAGAACAAGGAGCATATGATGCGGGTAATGCGTAACCACCGCCTGGCGGCTTACGAAGCGGATGAGTATGAAGGACTGAGCATCAAACCTCAGGGAATCAATGCCCAGCATTGCCCGGATTATCTGCTTAAGGCAGCCTGCAAAGCCTGGGACGAAGCAGTCGAACTGGGAGAAAAATATGGCTATCGCAATGCACAAGCTACCGTGATCGCCCCCACCGGTACCATTGGTCTGGTGATGGATTGTGATACAACAGGTGTGGAGCCCGACTTTGCCCTTGTGAAATTCAAGAAACTTTCCGGTGGTGGATATTTCAAGATCATCAACCAATCTGTTCCTGCAGCCCTGCGTAACCTGGGGTATACGGAGAAAGAAGCGGACGCCATCGTAAAATATGCTGTGGGTCATGCGAGCTTTGCCGGTGCCCCGCATATCAATCACCAAACCCTGAGTGAAAAAGGGTTTATCGGAGAAGAGATCAAAAAACTCGATGCGGCTGTAGCCACCGCCTTTGAGATCGGATTTGTTTTCAATAAATATGCCCTTGGCGAAGAATGTCTCCAACGCCTGGGCTTTACCCCCGAGCAATACAATGATTTCTCCTGGAGCCTGCTTGAAGCCCTTGGCTTTAGCGAGGACCAGATCGATGCCGCCAATGATTATATCTGCGGAACAATGATGCTCGAAGGGGCACCCTATCTCAAGCCTGAACACCTGCCCGTTTTTGACTGTGCCAACCGTTGTGGAAAGAAAGGTGAACGCTTTATTCATGCCCATGGGCATATCCGGATGATGGGAGCTACCCAGCCCTTTATCAGTGGCGCCATTTCCAAAACGATCAACCTGCCCCACGAAGCTACCGTAGAGGAAATCTCTGATGCTTATCTGCTGAGCTGGAAACTCGGTCTCAAAGCCAACGCCCTTTACCGTGATGGTTCAAAATTGAGCCAGCCGCTGAGCAACAAGAGTGATAAGAAGAAAAAGGCAGAAGATACCAAGACGGAAGAGATCGCCGAAGCTGTAGTAAACGAGAGTGCCATTGTAGATATGGGCAAACTCACCATCGAAGAATTATTGGATGAAGTACAGAAACGCGTACAAGCTTCGCCTGATACCAAACTCAAACGCCGCCTCGCCAAGATCGTAGAACGCCGCACCTTACCCGCCAAGCGTCGTGGCTTTACACAGAAAGCCAAGATCAATGGACAGGCCGTATTCCTCCGCACCGGAGAATACGCGGATGGTACCATTGGAGAGATCTTTATTGATATGGCCAAAGAAGGCGCCACCATGCGCAGCATGATGAACTGCTTTGCCATCTCCATTTCGATCGGCTTGCAGTATGGTGTACCGCTGGAAGAGTTTGTAGAGAAATTTGTCTTTACCAAATTCGATCCCGCCGGCTTTGTTGAACACCCGAATATCCGTACCACTACTTCCATTGTGGACTTTATATTCCGTGTACTTGGTTATGAGTACCTCGGACGTACCGATCTCGTGCATATCCTCGACAAACCCGAGGTGAACAATACCGGGGCAGATGATTGGGATGATATCCCTACGACCCTTGAGTATGAAAAAGAACCCGAGTTGTCAAATGTACGCGTTGTAGGTTCGGTACAACCTAAGGCCACCAAAGCGGCGCCAAAAGCCGAAACCAGTCTGGATGCCGTGAATGCCGCTGCGCGCAGCATGCAAAGCGATGCACCCGCCTGTAACACCTGCGGACATATCACCGTACGCAGCGGTACCTGCTACAAGTGTTTGAACTGTGGCAATAGCATGGGATGTAGCTAAGAAGAAATTTGTTTAGGACGGAAAAACCATTGTAGAACGAGGATCCTGCTTTAACCGGCGGGATCCTTTCTTTTTACCAGGATTGTGACCAGGATTTACAGAATTGACCAGGGTTATCAGGATGTTTTGGATTATCAGGATTGAAGTAATCATAAAAATCAATCCTGCCAATCCTGATAATCTTGATAATCCTGGTAAATCCTGGTCTACCGAATTGGATGACACTTTCTATACTTCGCACTCGCCGCTTCACTTGGCGTCAATGCACGCATACAACCGGATAAAAATACAAGGGCAACGATGGAGAGAAGGATCGCTTTTTTCATGAGTGGATTTTGGGTGACCGGGGGCAAGATATATGCCAGAATCGGGCTGGGCAATAGGAAATGTACTTGGGTATTACCTCCCCCCACCGCACTCGCTTGCACCCAAGAGTCATGGCGGTAAGACATAACCCCTAAGACGCTAAGGTGTAAATAACCACCAGAAATCCCTCAACCCTTTAATCATGGTCGATAATCCCGCAGATAACTACAGCGATTAAACGCATATTTATAAAACTGCGTAGCCCCAAACTCCTTCCTGAACTGGGCAAACTGAGGATTGTTCCTGAATTTTTTATTGAATTCTGTCATCTGCTTGTCGAACGCTGTCCAATCATTGCTGTTATAATCGGGCATGGGAATCTGGCGCTGTGCGCATTTGGCTACGAGGAAGAATGCTGCCGCTTTGAATTCTTTATTGGTTGATAGTTCGTAAGCTTTTTGATAATAGCTCCTGGCCTTGTTGACCTGAAAATACTCGCGCTTCCAGGCCAGATCATACTTTCCATGGTTCCATGCACTACTGGACCGATAATAGACAACGGTCATATAACTATTTCCATAATGACTCATGTTGTAATAGGCCGAAGCAAGTTGATAATAAAGCTTGGCTTGTTCCTCGCCTTTTAGGGTCGGTAGTTTTGTCTCCAACTCAAGCATTTTTTTGGCAAAACTGAGTTTGTTATAGGGCGTCGGTAATTTTTTATCATAACGCTGCCAGTCATTCAGGTAATCATGAAAGGGGTCCACATTCAGGTTCTCTTCGGTCTGGCTCAGGCTGTTCCAGTAATTTTCAGACAGCGACTCGGTGCTTTTTGCTTTGGCCAACCATTCAATGGCTTTGGTAAAATTAAAATCACGCAGATAGGAAGTACCGATCACATCCACCACCTTATCCTTATTAAAGGAAGAGTGATCCAGCAGGTGTTTGAGATAGGGGGAAGGTGTTTTATTATCAAAATATCCATAGAGAGTCAGAATCTGTGTGGTTGTCATTTGCTCACGGACAAAGTCAATTCCATATCCCTCTCCATAGCTTTCTTCTTCTGATTCAGACAAGTCAAACAGATCGGCAACGCCCAGGGCCAGCGCTGCTTTGGCCACATCGCCCTGTTGCTGGTATTTCTGAGCCAGGATCTCGGACAGGAAATTGCGGTAGAAAATGCGGTATTCTGTTTGGGTAGCCGCTTTTTTACGTAGCCATTGAAGCTCGGACAATAGTTTTTCCTCCCGTGGCGCGTCGATCTTGGGTTGGTCATTGGCCATCACCAGTAAGCGGATCAACTGCACCTGCTCTTTGATCTTTTGGGAGGGATTGAGTTTGGAAACCGAGGCCGCTAACGCATCTGCTTTGGCGTAATTTTTATTGATGAATTCGATATAGGCTGCGCCTGCGAGGTACAATGCAGGGTTTTTGGTATTCTTGTCTGCTGCCAGTTTTTGAAAAAAAGCACTGGTGTTGACAAGGGGCTGATTACTTTGCGTAAAGGCCGATTTGGTATCCTCCCAGGTAAAATAAAAAGCCTTGCCCCCTTTTTCGCTATGTAAACGCGGGGTAAGGAATTGTTCTTCGATCTTATTGATCTCGCGGATAGCGAGTATCTCCAGCATGGGATTGGCCGGACTGAGTTGATGTACCTGCGCCATATCCGCCAGGCGATAGGATGAACCAAAAAGGGAAAACATTCCCAGCAGATTGGCTTTCTCTTCATTGTTCCGGGCGAGAGCGAGGTAACTGTTCTTCAGTTGGGGATTTGCATTTTGTGAAGCCCATAGAAATCCCATGAAATGAGATCTTTTGTTTTTGGATGAAAGCGCAAAAGCCTGGCTAAAGGTATAGGCAGCTTCTTTAGGTTTTCCGGTTTTGAACAGGCTTCCCGCTTTGTAAGCCAATGCCTGCTCCTTTACCGCACTTTTATCGGAGGCAGTAAAAGCCTCATCATACCAGCGAATACAATCCTTAAACCGGTTATTGTAGAAGGCCAGTTTACACCGAAGAAAACCATACTTGGTCTTCAGAAAGGGATTGACCATTTTGTTGTATTGGGCATCAGCTCCGGCGATATAGCGGTTTAATTCGAGGCTGTCGCCACGTTCAGGATTGCTCCAGGCGTCACTGGCCACACTGTATTTCTCTGCCTGTTTGGCCATTACGAGATAGTTCAGGGCCTCCAGGTCCCTGGAACTGGTGAAATAGCTGGTCATTCCGTTCTTATTCAGATCAGCGGGCAGGGTGGCGGGCTGTTTGCGGGTAATATGCCCGTTGAGTTGACCGATATAATCGGCATTAAAAATGTAAATAAATTGTTCAGCATCGGCCGTGCTCACTTTGCCACCGGCATATTCTTTCCATTCTTCCAAAACGGGATCAGGCAGATCGGTTTCTTTGTTTTCATTTTCCCAATCGCTGTAAAAGGTAAGGAGTGAGGTATAATAAAATGGCCGGTACCCATGGAGGTCCGTTGTTTCTTTGGAAAAGAAACTGGTGTAATAATCATAGGGGTCCTCAGAGCCACCACAGCCAATAATATTTTGGGGAAAGGCGCTGAGCATTACGCTAACGGAAGCGGCGGTAAACAGTTTCCAGTTCATGCAAGGTATATTTTGAAAGATTGGAGGGATCGAGATGATAGAGAATGACAGTGGTGCGATCGGAGTTCAGTCTTCGGTTCAATTGATAGGCGGCCTCGGTCAGGGACAAATACGGGCTGTTCTCGTAGCGCAACCAGTCACCCTTTTCAAAGGTATGGCCATTTACCACGGTATTTTCGGTGAACACCACTTTTTCTTTTCGGTATAAAGAATAGGGGATGGTTTCGGTGCGGACCAGTCCTTTGTATTTATCATTTCGGAACCAGATCCACCAGTCAAAAACCGGCAGGGCTATATCAAGGGGGAGGGGATAGTTGGACATCTTCCCGATATATTGATTCAGAATAGCTGGGTCAATGATGGAGTTACGGGTTTCGGGGTGGCGTAGGTTACCCATATTATAAGCCATCAGTAATCCACGGTCAACAGGGGGGATGCCATTGGATTGGGTGTATTTCAATTGATGGAGCCGGATGGTTGCCGAGATCTTTTTCCCGGTAAAATAGGGTTGTTTTTTCGCGCCTTCCAGCAGCCGGAAATAACGGTCACGGGTAGCGGCGGTCCAGTCACAATCGAGTTGAACCTCCTGGTCAATTGTCCAATCGGTATCCGGGGTTAGCTCCTGCAACAGACCGGCCAGTTTCACGACCAGGGTATCTATACCTGTTTCATCAAGTCTTTGAATGGTTTCATTGGTGATGAAAACGACAGGCGTTACGCGATATTTGGGAATATCTGTTTTAGGTAAACGAACCATCGCGACCGGTACAGCTTGATTTTTTACGTCGTCCCATTCTACATCAAAGAATTTGATATAGAGGCGGGTTACGGAAAGCGTGTCGAGAGCCTGGGTTTCTTTTGTGGTGAGGTTGACGCGTGACTTCCAGTGATAGAATGCACGGGTGACCTGTTTATCGGGTTTGGATGTACAGGCGGAGAGGAAAAGCGATATTGCAAGAACCCTGAAAAGCATGGGGGCTATTATAAATTATTAATTACTGATTCATGCTTAGATATGACAGCTATTAAAATAGTATGGAAGCTGAATAATCAATAATTAAAAATCAATAATCTATCCCTCACACTAATTGCCCCTAAATATATTCGAGACGGCCCCTTCGAGCATCGGGAATTTTTCGACCACAAAGTTTTTAATGGTCTCAATGGCTTTTTTGGCTTGCTCTTCGGTCAGACCGGCCTCGGATTGGAGACGGGAGATGATTTCTTCCATGTATAGTATTTGTAACACGAATTTGCACAATATTTCCGTGCATTCGGTGTATTCTGTGAGCATTTTTTTCTCACTGAGGACATGGAATGCAGAGAAAAAAGCTTAGGCTACTTTAAGGACGCTGAGTTTGCTCGTGTCGAACTTGCGGCGCGTGTATTCAATATCGAGGGTAAAGGTCTTGATATTGGAGGAAGGCAGTTCAAACATGGCATCTGTAAGGATGGTTTCGCAGATACTCCGAAGTCCGCGTGCCCCCAGTTTATATTCCATGGCTTTTTCCACCATAAAATCGAGCACATCGGCTTCAATGGAAAGCTGAATGCCTTCGAGTTCGAAGAGTTTCTTGTATTGTTTAACCAGGGCGTTCTTGGGTTCGGTAAGAATTTCCCGGAGGGTGGCGCTATCCAGCGGATCAAGATGGGTCACTACAGGCAGACGACCAAGCAATTCGGGGATCAATCCAAATGTTTTCAAATCTTGCGCGTTGACAAACTGCAACAGGTTCTTTTTCATATTATCCTGGAGTTCTTTGTCCACATTAAAACCAATGGTATTGGTCTGCACCCGGCGTCCGATCACTTTATCAATGCCATCAAAGGCGCCTCCGCATACAAACAGGATATTCTGTGTATTGATCTTGATGAGTTTCTGTTCAGGGTGTTTACGTCCTCCCTGTGGGGGAACGAGTACATCGGTTCCTTCAAGGAGTTTGAGCAGACCTTGTTGTACCCCTTCGCCACTCACATCCCGGGTGATAGAAGGGTTATCGCCTTTACGGGCGATCTTATCGATCTCATCAATATAAACAATGCCACGTTCGGCAGCGGAAACATCATAGTTACAAACCTGGAGCAAACGGGTGAGAATGCTTTCCACATCTTCTCCTACATAGCCCGCCTCGGTGAATACCGTGGCATCCACAATGGTAAAGGGTACATTGAGCAGTTTGGCGATGGTCTTGGCCAGCAGGGTCTTCCCCGTACCGGTTTCACCCACCATGATGATATTGCTCTTTTCGATCTCTACTTCAGAAGGGGTGGTTTCAGTGGCCTTTTGCTGTAAACGCTTATAGTGGTTGTAAACCGCTACAGCCAGTACTTTCTTGGCCTCGCCCTGCCCGATGACATATTCATCCAGGAAGCGCTTTATTTCAACAGGTTTTTTAACGGTAAGCTTAAAGGAGGAAGTAGATTTTTCTTCCTTGACCATTAATTCTTGTTCAATGATTTCGCGTGCATGGTCAACACAGTTTTCACAAATATGGCCTTCCTGCCCTGCAATCAGGATCTTCACTTCGTCGCGGTTGCGACCACAAAAGGAACAGTGGAGGGGGCTCTTGGCCATTCTATAGGTATTCTTGTTATAAATTCTTTGTTATTAATTATTGATTATTAAAAAATAAACAACCTATTAATTAATAATCAATAATTTATAACCAACTATTTTCACGTAAAACGCAATAGGCGAAGTTACAAAAAAGGCAATAAGCGGGTAGTTTCCTACCGGATTATTTTTAATTGATTGAAAATCAGATAGATATTTTACCGCAGCGAACATAAGAATGCAGAGTTTCGCAGAGATATGTTTATAACTAAAAGCTAATAATTAAAGACCAGGAGCTTTTAGGACATAAGAAAAAATCTCTGCGTAACTCCGCGTTCTTATGTTCTCTGCGGTAAAAACTTAAATTAAAGTGTCTCTAAGACACCATCAACGATACCATATTCAATGGCTTCTTTCGCATCCATCCAATAATCGCGGTCGAAATCCTTCATCACCTGGGCTACCATTTTGCCACAGTTATTCGCGAGAATGGTGGCACCGATCTCTTTTACTCTTTGGGTTTGTCTGGCCTGAATTTCCAGGTCGGCACTTACCCCCTGAAAATGTCCACCCAGGGAAGGCTGGTGGATCATGACCTCACCATGGGGATATATAAATCGTCTGCCTTTTACGCCGCCACTGAGCAGGATACTGCCCATGGATGCTGCCAATCCCATGCAAATGGTACTCACGGGTGATTTCAGCATTTTCATCGTATCGTATATCACCATACCGCTGGTGACAACGCCACCGGGGCTGTTTATATAGAATTTGATCTCTTCACCGGCTTTATCGGCTTCGAGCAGGAGCATTTTGGAAACCACTTCGCGGGCAGATTTATCATCCACCACACCCCATAGGTAAACGCTTCTTTTTTCGTAAAAATATTTCTCCAACCGTTTGTTGAGCATCATCAGCTCATCTCGTTTGGCGGCGGGATCCTTCTCATCCTCTTCATCATCGGCTCTCCAGTCGTTGTTGATATATTGCTTGGGAAACATCATTGACATTTTAGTGTTTGGAATCTTTTTTCTCTTTTCTCGGGTTGGTGACCAATACCTCATCCACGAGGCCATAGGCTTTTGCTTCGGAAGCGGTCATCCAATAGTCACGGTCAAAATCGGACTGTATGGTTTCGATCGATTTGCCAGAATGATTGGCAATGATCTCATACAATTCGCCCCGGAGCTTACGAATTTCATTAACGGTGATGGCGATATCACTGGCCTGTCCGCCGATGGCGCCACTGGGCTGGTGCATCATTACCCGGGAATGTTTGAGCGCGGCCCTTTTTCCATTGGTACCCGCACAAAGCAATACCGAAGCCATGGAGGCGGCAACACCGATACAGATAGTAGCCACATCGGGGGCTACATATTGCATGGTATCGTATACACCCATACCGGCGTATACACTACCACCCGGGCTGTTGATATACATATTGATGTCCCGGCCGCGGTCGGTCGAGTCGAGGAATAATAACTGGGCGGTTACGATATTGGCTACTTCGTCATTGATCGGGTAACCAAGAAAGATGATCCGGTCCATCATCAAACGGCTGTAAACGTCCATGACGGCCACATTCATCGGTCTCTCTTCAATAATGTTGGGGGTAAGCGCCGTAACCAGATGCGAGGCATATCCGTTCAGGGTATTGCTGGAAATGCCCCGGTGTTTGACGGCGTATTTTTCAAATTCAGAACTCATTTGTTTTGATATTTAAGCGATTAATCCGAGCTAAAGAATCCCTCAAATATCCGTCCAAATGATGGAACTGCAAAATTGGCGGGAATGGGTGTGACGGTTTTGCGGGTTCGGTTTACCACAGAGAACATAAGAACGCGGAAATGCGCAGAGAATTTTACCGCCAGGGCGCTAAGACGCCAAGGATCGGTATGGACTATTAGCTAAAAGCTAACGGCTAATAACTTTCTCTGCGTAACTCCGCGTTCTTGTGTTCTTTGCGGTAATATACCAAGACTAATGATGGTGCTGATGTTCCTCCACCATCTTCGTAAACTCCTCGGCCGAAATGGATTTATCGGTCGGGTTGATCTGGGTCTCTGCCCATTCGAAGATCCGCTGTGTCTGGATGCGGTTAAATGCATCTTCCACATATTTCCGGTCCTTCATCATTTTCTCCACATAATCGGCTACCCAGGGTTGCTCTTCATCCATGGCACCCATGCCCATGTAGCCAAATAATTGCTGTCTGGCAAATTGGCGGAGTTCGTCGGGTTGAACCTGTATGGCGTTATCGGTTACGATCTTTTCGGTGATCAGGCTCCACTTCAGTTGATTTCTGAAGCTGGGGAATTCCTTTTCTACTTCTTCTTCGGTCTTGGGGTTTTCGCCCTGTGTCTTCATCCATCTTTTCAGGAAGGCTTCGGGGAATTCAATCGGGGTATGATCGATCAGTTGGTGGTATAACTGGTCATGAATCTGGTTACGTGCCTGTCCCGCCCAATAGTTGGCGATCTCTTCTTTGATCTTGTTCCGGAAATCGGCTTCGGTCTTTACTTCTTGTCCGGGATAGAGTTGGTTAAAGAATTCTTCATCCAATCCACGTTTTTCCAACAGGCCGACTTTGGTAATGGTTACGGTAAAATATTTCTCCAGGTCAGCGGCATCGTCTTTGTTCAATCCCAGGTCGCCGGCTACCCAATCTCTTTCCTTGTCTTCAAAGGCAGACTTGAGTTGGAGGGTGAATTTATCGTCCTTTTTCTTTCCCATGAGGGATTTGCGGAGGTCGGCAGAGAAATATTTAACCAGCAGGGAGTTATCTTTTGTTACACCGCCTTCCACCAGATTGCCCTTTGCATCGGATTCGGCAAAGTTTACATTCAGCACATTTTCCTCGGTGTTCACTTCCTCGGGCTCGGTCATATTGCCATAGCGGTTCTGGAGGCGGGTGATCTCATTGTCTACCATTTCATCGGTCACATCCACTACATAGCGGGTGATCTTGGCTTTGGCCAGGCCGGTCAGTTCTACGGCTGGTTTCATACCCACTTCAAAATGGAAGGTATAATCTACCGGGTTGTTCATATCCAGTTGCTGGATATCCATTTCCAGGGGAATGGGCTGGGCAAAGATGTCCAGGTTCTCGGTTTGCAGGTATTTAACCAGTTCACGGTCAACACTGCGGAGCACTTCATCGGTAAAAACCGAGTGGCCATACATTTTCTTGATCAGTCCAACGGGAACCATCCCTTTCCGGAAACCCGGGATATTGGCCTTTTTGCCATATTCTTTCAGGGATTTCTGAAAAGCGGGCAGATAATCTTCTTTGTTGAGTGTAACAGACAGTTTCTCGTTTAAGAGACCGACATTCTCTTTTGTAACAGTCGCCATAATAAATAGTACAATTAAGTCCGGATGGAGGGACTCGAACCCCCACACCTTGCGGCATCAGATCCTAAGTCTGACGTGTCTACCAATTTCACCACATCCGGGAGTAGGTAATAGCTAAAGGTCGGCAAAGGTAATACATTCACTGCAACCTACTACCGCCCAATTTTGTTATTTTCGTAAGGCATGGAAACGGTCGCCCAGATACCCCGGTACAATTTGAACGAGGAACAAGAGAAAAAATTGATCCTCAGGGAATACCGTGCGTTGCTGCGGGCCCTGAAGACAAAACTGAAGCCGGGTGACAGAAAACTGATCCGGGTAGCCTTTGAGATGGCCGCCGAAGCGCATAAAACCATGCGAAGAAAAAGTGGTGAGCCTTATATCCTTCACCCCATTGCCGTGGCCAAGATCTGCGTAGAGGAAATCGGTCTCGGGGTACGCTCCACCATCTGTGCCTTGTTACACGATACAGTTGAGGATACGGATATTACCCTGGAAGATGTGGAAAGGGAATTTGGGAGCGAGATCGCGCGTATCGTGGATGGTCTGACCAAGATTTCGAATGTCATAGACATCAATGCCTCGCAACAGGCCGAGAATTTTAAGAAGATACTCCTTACACTCACCGATGACCCCCGCGTGATCCTGATCAAGCTGTCTGACCGGCTGCATAATATGCGGACCCTCGACAGCATGAAACGGGAGAAACAACTCAAGATCTCCTCCGAAACGGTCTATGTATATGCCCCGCTTGCCCATCGGATGGGTTTGTATAGTGTAAAAACCGAGATGGAAGACCTGGCCATGAAGTACATGGAGCCGGAAACCTATCGGGACATTGCCCGTAAACTGGCAGAAACCAAACGGGAACGGAGCAAGTACATCAACGAATTCATCAAACCCATCAAGGAAAAACTGGTCAAGAACAATTTCAACTTCGAGATCTATGGCCGCCCCAAAAGCATCCATTCCATCTGGAATAAAATGAAGAAGAAAGGGGTGGGGTTTGAAGAAGTGTATGACCTTTTTGCGATTCGCATCATACTCGATTCCCCCCATGAAAAGGAAAAGGAGGATTGCTGGAAAGTGTATTCCTTTATCACAGATGAATATAATCCGTCTCCGGAAAGATTGCGTGACTGGCTCAGCAATCCCAAATCCAATGGATATGAAGCGCTCCACACCACGGTGATGGGCCCGCAGGGAAAATGGGTGGAAGTACAGATACGGACCAAACGGATGAATGAGATTGCCGAGAAAGGGTTGGCCGCGCACTGGAAATACAAAGAAGGCAGTGCCGAAGAGAGCCGTTTTGAGAAATGGTTTGAACAGATTCGCGAAGTGATCACCAGCAATGAAACCGACTCCATTGATTTCCTGCAGGATTTCAAAACAAGTTTTCTCGCTGAAGAGATCTATGTCTATACCCCCAAGGGAGATGTAAAAATGTTGCCGGTGGGTTCTACGGCGCTCGACTTTGCCTTTGCCATTCACAGTGCCGTAGGTTCAAAGTGTATTGGCGCCAAGGTAAACCACAAGCTGGTACCGATCAGTCATAAACTGCGGAGTGGTGACCAGGTAGAGATCATTACATCCAATAAACAAAAACCTTCTGAAGATTGGCTTGGGTTTGTAGTGAGTGCAAAGGCCAAGAATAAGATCAAGGATTCACTTAAGGAAGAAAAACGCACCATTGCGGATGAAGGAAAATATTTTGTACAGCGAAAACTCGAAGGTATCGGCGCGGCTTTTTCTGCCGGGAATATTGAAGAGCTCGCCACCTTTTACAAACTCAATTCACAACTCGACCTCTTTTATCAGGTTGCCGTAAAGGCCATTGACCTGAAAGAGCTTAAGGAATTCAAGGTATTGGGAGACCGGTTGGAAGCGCCCAAACCGGAACGGGTGCACACGGAAAAAGGAGACCATCCTGTTCATGCTTTAAATAAAAAAGATGCGGAGCTGATCATCTTTGGAGAAAGCAGCGACCGCATCGTGTACAACCTGGCGAATTGTTGCAAGCCCATTCCGGGAGATGATGTATTTGGATTTGTAACAACGGGAAAAGGATTGACCATACACCGCACCAATTGCCCGAATGCGGCCAAGTTACTTGCCAATTTTGGGCACCGGGTTGTAAAAACCAAATGGGCCAAGAACAAAGAAATTTCCTTCCTTACGGGTCTCCGCATCATTGGACTGGATGATGTGGGTGTCATTAATAAGATCACGAACCTGATTTCCGGTGAAATGAAGATAAATATCAGTGCCCTGACCGTGGAAGCAAGGGAAGGAGTTTTTGAAGGAAATATTAAGGTTTTTGTACATGATAAAGAGGAGCTGGACGTACTCGTCCAGCGCTTAAAACAACTGGGTGGTATTCAATCGGTTGACCGATATGATACGGAATCTCCCAATTAAAAGGCCGTTTTTTTCCCACGTAGGCTTACCACCATTCCCGGTTTTTTGTATCTTACCCACTCTTTAGCACTTATTTAATTGAAACTGACTGTAATGAGAATATTGAGGTCCAAGGTATCTCAACTTTTATCCGTACTACTGCTTCTGCCTTTCATTTTGAATGCCCAGAACTGCTTTACCACGGGCAATAATAATTCCACGATCAATTTTCCCTGTGGCGTGAGTTGTAGCACGGTGACCGTACGCGTTCCCCACCTGAAATCAACCGGTGATTATGCGCTCAACAGCATTCCTTATGCTCCCTATCCTTATATAACAGGTACAGGAAGTGAGGATTTTAATCTTTACCTGGATGACCGGTTCAGCAGTACGATCCCCATGCCGTTCAACTTTTGTTTCTATGATTCTATTTTCTCGAATATAGTCGTAGGCTCCAATGGACTTGTCACATTCGACTACCTTACCAATGGTTCGGGCTCCTGTGCCAATGCCTATCATATCGGACCACCCCTTCCATTGAATGCCGGTACCCCGTGTAACCAGAGTGCGCAATGGTATTATCCCCGGGCGAGTATCATGGCCAATTATTCCGACCTGGATCCATCTGATAGTCCCATCGACAGAAAAATTCAGTGGGAAGTATTTGGTACTGCGCCTTGTCGAAAATTTGTCATCAGTTTTTATCGGGTAGGGATATTTGGCGGCTCCTGTGGTGATAATTTTCCCAATACCTTTCAAATCGTATTGCACGAGTCTACCGGGTTAGTGGATGTTTTCTTTCAACAAAAACAATTGTGTACAACGAGTTCTGATAACGGGCGCGCGATTTTTGGAATCCAGGATTGGACACGTACCAAATTTGTGGCAGGTGCCGGTCGCAATGCCACCCAATGGACAGCCGCGGATGAAGGCTGGCGTTTTACTCCCAATGGCGGAGGATCCAGGTATGTGAGTGCTGAGTTGTTGACGCTGAGTGGTACCCTGGTGCGGACCGCTGATACCTCCACTACCACTGCAGGTTTATTGGATCTTTCCTTCCCTAATATCTGCCCCAGTGGAACCTCCGAACAATTTATCGTTCGTACCACTTTTGCTTCCTGTGGTACTGGTCCTAACCTGGTTACAGAAGATACCATTACCATTAATCAAACCAATAGCCTGAATGCCACAGCGGCAACCACCAATGCAAGTTGTGGTTCCCCCACTGGAAGTATTTCGGTCACGGTTCCTGCCGGTATAGGAAGCCCTCCCTATCAATATTCTTTGAATGGAGGACCTAACCAAACCAGTAACGTATTCAATGGATTGGTCGCAGGCCCTTATACTGTGCAGGTGCAGGATCCCAATGGTTGCAGTTCTACCATCAATGCTACGGTGGCCCTGGTTGGAACCTTATCGGTACAAACAAGTTCCACACCCACTTCCTGTACCGGTGCCTCAAACGGAACGATAACGGTAACACCGGCTGTACCGGGTACCTACGAGTATAATATCAATGGCGGTCCCTGGCAAACCAGCAATGTCTTTACCGGATTGGTACCCGGCACCTATTTTGTGAATGTGCGTGATGCCTTTGGGTGCACAGCCAATAATATCATTGTAGCGGTATCCCCCGGTCAGCCCCTGTTGGCTACGGTGGCGTCTTCGCCAGCGGCCTGTAATGGAGTCAATAATGGAACGGTTACAGTAACACCAACCACTGGTTCGGCACCCTATCAGTATTCGATCAATAGCGGGCCACTTCAAACCAGTAATGTATTTACCGGCTTAGCCCCGGGAACCTATTTGATTCGTGTCCTTGATGCCGGAGGTTGTTCTGTCAGCAATTTACCTGCTGTGGTTGGCTCTGGTCAGGCATTGGCCGCCACTGCTGCTTCTACCCCCACCTCCTGTGTGGGTGCAAACAATGGTACAGCCACCATTACACCTACTAACGGATCGGGTCCTTATCAATATGCCATCGATGGCGGTCCCTGGCAGTCCTCTAATATTTTCAATGGCCTGGCAGCAGGTAATCACCTGGTGAATGTGATGGATGTATCGGGTTGTATGGTCAATGGATTACAGGTAACGATCGCCACGGGTCAGGCCTTGACCGCGATCACCGGTGGAACCGCGCCTTCCTGTACCATCGGATTGGATGGAACACTGACTGTAACACCCACCAATGGAACCGCGCCTTATCAATATTCAATTGATGGTGGTCCTTTACAAACCAGCAATGTATTTACCGGATTGGCATCCGGAAACCATACGGTTAATATGATCGATGGTGGTGGATGTACTTTAAATGGAATCAACGCCATTGTACCTCCCGGTCAACCCCTGGGTGCAGCAGCCTTTACTACTTCCACCTCTTGTGGTGGTGCGAGCAATGGCTCCATAACCCTTTCTCCCAATAATGGCGCAGGGCCGTATCAATACTCAATCAATAACGGACCAGTACAAGGGTCAAATGTATTTACCGGATTGGCCGCGGGAACTTATAGTATCGATATCGTCGATACCTGGGGTTGTACCATGAACGATTTCCAGGTGGTCGTTCCCACCGGCGTACCACTGACCGGTTCGGCCAGTAAGACCGATGTGAGTTGTTTTGGTGGGGCCAATGGATCCATTACGGTCAATCTGCAAACCGGTATTGGAACGCCTCCCTATGCCTATTCCTTGGATGGAGTAAATTATCAGGCTTCCAATGTATTCAATGGCCTGGTTGCCGGAAACTATACGATATTCTTCCGTGACAATAATGGTTGCGATGGAACCACCACTGCGACTGTTAACCAACCCACTGCCCTGGCCGCTACGAATGCTATCCAGGCTGTAAGTTGTAATGGATTGGCAGATGGGGTGATTACGGCCAATGCAACAGGTGGTACAGGTCCCTACCAGTATTCGCTCAATGGTACCACCTGGCAAACCACCAATACATTCGCGGTTCCCGCAGGCGCTTATACCGTTTATACCCGCGATAATAACGGATGTCAGGTGAGTCAAACCAATCTGAACATGACGGAGCCGGCTGTATTGACCGCCACAGCCCTGTCGGCAAATGCCACCTGCGACGGAGGAAATGATGGACAAATAACTATCACCGCGGCCGGTGGAAACAATAGTTATCAATATTCCATTGATGGCACGAATTTCCAGGCTTCCGGTATTTTCAATGTTGCCCCGGGTACCTATAATTTCACAGTAAGGGATAGCCGAAATTGTGTGGCCACACAGCCGGTGACGGTTGGTCTCACCAATAACCTCACCCTTGTGCCTGCTGCGGATGTTACAACCTGCGAGGGACGGCCTGTTCAATTACAACTCAATACCAACGCCACCCAGTTTCAGTGGCAGGTACAGAATGGACTGAGTGGTGCCTCGCTGGCCAGCCCAACTGCCAATCCATCCGATACCACTCAATATATTGTTACGGCCACCCTTGGACGTTGCAGTGTAAATGATACGATCGTAGTGAATGTATTACCGGCTCCCATACCGAATGCAGGGCCGGATGGGTTTATTTGTTTTGGACAAACCTATACCCTCCAGGGAAGTGGGGGTGTACAATATCAATGGTCACCAGCCACCGGTTTGGACAATACGGGGAATCCCAATCCGCTGTCCAGTGCCGGCCAAACCATTACTTATTCGCTTATGGTTGTTGGGGCCAATGGCTGTAATTCACTGACACCGGATGAAATGACCCTGGATGTGACCCCGCCGATCGTGATCAGCGTGAGTCCGGCGGATACGGTGGGTTATTTTGGGGATCAGTTTCAGTTGAATGCCACTTCAGTAGGTACAGATTATGTCTGGAGCCCGGCAGCCGGATTATCCGACCCCAATATCCCCAATCCCATATTCACGGTAAGCGGTGATGCGGTATTGACCGTAACCGCAACCACCCAGGCCGGGTGTAAGGGTACGGCGGATGTGGTGATCAAAGTGTATAACGGCCCCGATCTCTATGTGCCTTCGGCCTTTACGCCAAATGGAGATGGGTTAAATGATATTTTCCGGCCTTTCCCGGTAGGGATCAAGGAACTGCGCTTTTTCAGGGTCTTTAATAAATGGGGACAACTGGTCTATTCCACCACTACCCTGGGTCAGGGATGGGATGGTAAACTGAATGGTATGGACCAGGGAACCTCGGTATTTGTGTGGATGGTTCAGGGTGTTGCCAGAGATGGCAAGGTTATTACGAAAAAAGGAACCGTGACCCTGATCCGGTAAGGTGGGAAGTGTTATTTTTGCCCCCGCTTTACTAATACATTTATCATGATTGATGTTATTCTCGGGTTGCAATGGGGAGATGAAGGAAAAGGAAAGATCGTAGATTATTTTGCCTCCGGTTACGACCTGATCGCCCGGTTTCAGGGCGGGCCCAACGCGGGGCATACCCTGTATGTTGGGGATAAGAAAATCGTTTTACACCAGATTCCTTCCGGCGTCTTTCATGCAAATACTATCAACCTGATCGGTAATGGGGTTGTACTTGATCCTGTCACCCTGAAAAGGGAATGTGATACGGTCTCCGGTTTTGGGGTCGATCTACGGAAAAACCTCTTTATTGCCGAAAGAACCCATCTCATCCTGCCTACTCACCGGGCATTGGACAAAGCCTCCGAATTATCCAAAGGCAATGAGAAGATCGGATCCACACTCAAAGGGATCGGACCGGCCTATATGGACAAGACCGGTCGCAATGGACTTCGGGTAGGTGACCTTCTCGATAAGAGTTTTACCACTTCATATATCAAACTCCGCCTGAAACACCAGCGTATGCTGGATAGTTATGGCCTGCAGGAGGACATAAGCGCCTGGGAAGAGGAGTTTTTTGAAGCCATCGAATTTCTTCGCAGCCTGAACATTGTCAACGGCGAATATTTTATCAATGACAAACTTTCCCAGGGTAAAAAGATCCTGGCAGAAGGCGCACAGGGCAGCATGCTCGATATTGATTTTGGAACCTTCCCCTTTGTTACCTCATCGAACACCATTTCCGCCGGTGTATGTAATGGATTGGGTGTAGCCCCTCAGCAGATACGTGATGTATTGGGTGTAACCAAGGCTTATTGCACACGGGTAGGTGGCGGACCTTTTCCCACTGAACTGGAGGACGAAACCGGCGAAAGGTTGCGCAAAATCGGTAACGAATTTGGTGCAACAACCGGACGGCCGCGTCGTTGTGGCTGGATCGATCTGGTCGCCCTCAAATTTGCCTGTATGATCAATGGCGTCACCAAAGTGATCATGACCAAGGCCGATGTATTGGATGAATTTGCCGACCTGCATGTTTGTACCGCCTATTCTATTCAAGGAAAAGAAACCCGGGAAGTGCCTTTTCAAATGACCCGGCATGCCATCCAACCCGTATATCAATCCCTGGCCGGATGGAATCAGGCTTCTTCCGTTCTGAAACAGGGTGATCCGATTCCGGCCAAAATGCAGGAATATGTTCAATTCATCAACGAATACCTGGGTGTAGGGGTTCACTATATCTCCAATGGCCCGGGACGTGATCAATTGTTGCACATCGGCTGACCTCTTTCTTAGATATTGTCTTAGATCATGTTATGATCCCGGTTATATAGGGGAAAAAACTGATTTTCAACGTTAGAAAATCTTTTTAAAAAATTTGGCTATTTAAAAACTTCGCTGAAATTTTACAGCTGCTAATCCAGTTTAACTATGGCCGCTAAATCTGAAAAAGACAAAAAAACAAATTCCCGTACCGGGGCCGGTGCATCTAAATCCGATGCAGCGAAAGCTACGTCCAAACCCAAGAAACAAGAAGAAGACGAGGAGGAAGACCTTGACGACGATGAGGATCTTGATGTAAAACCTGCCAAGAAAGGAGCCAAAGCAACCGGCGCCAAAAAAGGCAAGGACGAAGATGATGAGGATGATGAAGCCGAAGATGTAGAAGATGATTGGGATAAGGTAGAAGAGGAAGACAGCTGGGACCCCGATTTTGATGAGTTTGATATCCCTAAATCAAAAGGGAAAAAGGCCGCTGGCCCTGCACCAAAGAAAGGAGCAGGCGAGGAGGAAGAGGATTTCAAGTTTGACGATGAGTTCAAAGACATGGATATGTTTGACGATGATGGATATGGGGATGATGATGACGATTATTAATGGCGATTTCTTATAATACCGCATTTTTTCCCCACACTTCACTCGGGGATATGAAATATAAAGTGCTGAACTGGGTCAACCGGTTCAGCATTTTTTGTTTCCTAGATAACAATCGCTATCCCTCCTCCGCCTCTTCTCTGGAAGTGCTGGTAGCTGCGGGGGCAATGGAAACCATTTCAGGACAGGCAGGGGATATGCTTAGTGCTTTTCAAAAAAGATTGGATAAAGAAAGTTCCTGGTGGTTTGGTCATTTGGGCTATGACCTGAAAAATGAAACCGAAACCGGCCTGAGCTCCACACTTCCCGATGAGATCGGATTTGATGACCTGTTTTTCTTTCGCCCGCGCCATATCATCCGCTTGCATGAACAGCATGCGGAGCTCATGACCGTGGATGATCCTGCCACCATCTGGGAGGAAATAACCGGGTTAAATGAGGCGCCGCCTGCTCAGCAGGGTAGAATCCCTGCTATTCAAAGCCGGCTTACACGGGAGGAATACATCCGGCAAATCGACCTACTAAGGGCACATATACTACGCGGTGATTGTTATGAGATCAATTTTTGCCAGGAGTTCTTTGCCCGGCAGGTACTGCTTCAACCCCTGAAAGTTTATCGCTCGCTGAGTGAATTATCACCCAATCCCTTTTCCGCCTATTACCGCAATGAAGAGAAATACCTGATCTGTGCCAGTCCGGAAAGATACCTGCGAAAAAAAGGGACACAACTTTTATCCCAACCCATCAAAGGCACTTCACCGCGTTATCCGGATGATGCAGACCAGGATTATTCCAGCCGAAATGCCTTAATGCAAAGTGCCAAGGACCGGTCGGAGAATGTGATGGTGGTAGACCTTGTTCGTAATGACCTGTCGAGGATCTGTTTGGAATCTACGGTCAAAGTAGATGAGCTCTATGGCATCTACACCTTTCCTCAGGTACACCAGATGATCTCAACGATCAGTGGAGAACTGGATCCCTCGATTGATTTTGCTTCCATTATCCGTGCTACTTTCCCCATGGGTTCCATGACCGGCGCACCCAAACGCAAAGTGATGGAATTGATCGAGCAGTATGAAAGAACAAAACGCGGATTGTTTAGCGGGGCAGTGGGGTATATCACCCCGGATGGAGATTTTGATTTCAATGTGGTGATTCGGAGTTTGTTTTACAATGAAACCTCCGGGTACCTCTCTTATTCTGTTGGATCAGGCATCACTTTTTACAGCGACCCGGAAAAAGAGTATGAGGAGTGTTTAGTGAAGGCCGAGGCGATCATAAAGGTATTATCCGCGTAGTCTATCGCATCTCGTGATTTGACTTTTGCAAGAAATTAAGTGGGGATTTTTTTACCTTTGAGCAACTCATTGGCCTTGGCCAATTTTTCAGGAAAAAGCACCTGGCCAGCGTACTTATCAAGGCTTTTCTTTACCCTGGTATGCACATTTGAAGTCTTTTTGTTGATATTTTTCTTTGTTTGCTTCACAAGTATAAAATTACGATTTTTTTCTTTTAATTAAAAAACCTGCGTATTGACGGCGTTTAACAAAAGGTTCAAATAGGCCTTCATCTTTTAGCCCCCAAATCTCATAATCGGTTGAAAGTACTTCATAATTTATGGTAATTGCCATTCTATATAATCTGGTCCTCTCCATTGTACTTCCAGTAAAGAATACTTGACGGTGAGGAAACCTGTCAGTAAATTCATTTACAGCAGATGCAACAGTTGCTAATATCTTGTCCCGGTCCTTATTATCGTTGGTGGTAGTGTCATCAATACTGCCGTCATTTCTGATATTTCCAAATCCTAAGTTGTAAACATTATTTATTTCAGTTTGAGAAAACTGGATGATTTTTAATATGTCTCCCTTAGGGCCAGTGCTGGTAAATTCAAATACTGTACTATTGGAAGATACGTCTAGATGGATATAACGATTGTGTTGGCTCATCAAGCCGTCAAAGATAAACTGATCATAAATCAGGAAAATGGAAGTCGTGGAAAAACATACTTGAAGCCAGCCAGGAAACACCACCCATAAGGAATTTTTGAAATTCGCGCCTTTTGTAAAATTCGTGCCATCAATTTCCCTTCTTATCAGAAGTCAACAACGGTTGGCTCAACGAATTCAGTAGAAGCTGAATCGACTCGTTCAGTATGATTACTTTCTTGGCTTTGAACAATTCCATTTTTTCTTTGGTCAGCCGCATTTCATAATTGCCGTTTGTAGCCAGGAGCTTATCAAACCCCGGGTTGTAACGGTTGAATTCGGTGATGTCCATCAACAGGTGTTTGACGATCACCATGGAGTTGTATTTACCGGTGAGGGGATAGGTAAGGGAGTTTGTTTTTTCTTCTTCGGTCAACCCATCGCGGTTGTTGGCAGCAGCCAATTGCCGGTATTCGCCGGCTTCTGATTTGGTAAGGGTGGTAATGCCACCTTCGCCTTCCATGATGTAGTGGGTGGCGATGAATTTTTTGACATGGTTCTTGGATTCCTCGGGCAGGTAATTCTGTAGCGTCCAGAAATCGCGGCTACCGCTCCGCCGGATCGCTGAATTAACATTGCCCGGGCCACCGTTATAGGCGGCGATCACCAGCAGCCAGTCTTCGTAAATGCCGTATAATTCTTTCAGGTACCGCGCAGCAGCCTGGGTGCTTTTATAATAATCAGTTCGTTCATCCACGGCATTGTTTACCCGTAAGCCCATGCGACGCGCTGTCGCGGGCATAAACTGCCAGGGGCCAACAGCACCAGCCCATGAAACCGCATATACCTGTAAATGCGATTCAATGACCGCCAGGTACTTCATCTCTTTGGGAATGCCATGCTGCATCAATATCCCATCGATCATATCAAAATAGGGTTTACCCCATTTCTTGATCTCCTCCATTTTCTTACCCTGTTTTTTTACATAATCCTCCACAAAACTGATGGCCCGTGGGTTCAGGTGTTTGACGGAAATACCATCCACCTCTGCATTCTCCGTAAAAAGGTCTTTGAAGCCTTTCTTGGGGTCATTGATGGGTGTTTCAGGGGTAAGGGAATCTATGGCGATGGGTTCCTTTTCGGCGGGTATGGCGGTGCCCTGCGCCTGAATGGACGCCTGACCGAGCCCAAAGGCCAGTAGCAGGGAAAAAGTGTATTTCTTGAGCATGTGTTATTTCGAGCGCATCAGCCGGTCGGAAATGCGGAGCAAAGATACTTCATCAAAGGCTTTTGCTATAACCTGTAACCCAAAGGGCATGCCGGAAGAGTGCCTGAACAGGGGCAGGGAGATGGAACAGGTCCCTGTGAGGTTGGAATAAACCGTAAAGATATCGGCGAGGTACATGGCAATAGGATCCTCCATTTTTTCCCCGATCGGGAAGGCTATGGAGGGGGAATTGGGTAGCAAAATAAAATCGAAATCCTTGAATATCAGGTTGGTTTTGTCTTTTAATGCCTGTCTTACCTGTTGGGCCTTGGTAAAATAAGCATCATAATAACCGGCACTCAGTACAAAGGTGCCCAGCATGATCCGGCGCTTAACTTCCTTGCCAAAACCCTCGGAACGGGTCTGCTTGTAAAAGGCTGTTAAATCGTCGGCGGGTTGATTGGATCGATAACCATACCGCACCCCATCATACCGCGAAAGGTTGGAAGCTGCTTCGGCCGTGGTAAGTACATAGTAAGCGGGAACGATATAATCGAGGTATTCAAAATGAACGGGCTCTACCTGGTGGCCCTGTTCCTTTAAGGATTCGAGTAGTTGACGGATGGCCTGACTGATCTCCGGGTCCACACTTTCCTGTTCCAATGCTTCGGGAAACCAGGCAATGCGATACTTTTTGTCGGATTCATATTTCAGGCTGTTTGTATAGGGCGCTACCTCCAGTCGTGAAGAGGTGCTGTCCATTTCATCTTTTCCACTGATCACTTCCAACACCTTTGCTACATCGGGAATGGTTTGTCCAAACAGGCCGATCTGGTCAAAGGAGGAAGCATAAGCGATGAGTCCATAGCGTGAGATACGTCCATAGCTCGGTTTAAGACCAACCACGCCACAGAAATCAGCGGGTTGTCGAACAGAACCACCGGTATCGCTTCCCAGCGCGATCATACAGGTATGTGCCTGCACGGCCACGGCCGAACCGCCGGATGATCCACCGGGTACCCGGGATTCATCGGCTGCATTCAGCACCTTGCCATACACCGAATTCTCATTGGTGGAGCCCATGGCAAATTCATCACAGTTGGTGGCGCCAATGATGATGCCATCTTCCTGCAGAATTCTTTCAACAGCTGTAGCGGAGTATAATGATTTAAACCCTTCAAGGATCCGCGAAGCGGCGGTGAGGGAATGGCCCTTATAAGCGATCACATCCTTTATCGCGATTACCACGCCAAATAATTTACCAAGCGGTTCACCGGTGGCGCGTTTTTGGTCAAGGAATGCTGCTCTTTCCAGTGCTTCTTCGGCAAACACTTGGGTGTAGGCATTCAGGTGCCGGGTTTGCTGAATCCGATCTAAATAGAATTGAATCGCTTCGGAACAGGTACTGCTGCCACTTTTTAGCTGCTCCTGGTACTGTTCAATGGAAGAAAAAGAGAACAAAAGCAGACACTGTTTACGAGGGTTGGAGAAAGGGGCTTATTGTTTGGAAGGTTCTTTGTCCTTTTCATTGATCCCTTCTTCGATCTCTCTCTTCACGTTGTTTTTCGCATCATTGAATTCACGGATACCTTTACCAATACCACGCATCAGTTCGGGGATCTTACGTCCGCCAAACAACAGGATGATCACGAGGAGGATCAGTACCCATTCGGTTGCTCCAAAGTTTCCCATATAATAGAAGATTTATTGTTTGATTTCAATCTTGGGTTTCCGCCCAAAGGTATAGCTAATTTAATATCAAAAAAAGCGGAAACATACCTGTTTCCGCTTTTCGATAATTCGTTGGCATCCGCTTATTTGGCAGTTTCAACAGCCTGACGCTTCTCTTTGATACGCGCGCTCTTACCACTCCGGCTGCGGAGATAGAAGAGTTTGGCGCGGCGTACACGACCTGATTTATTCAATACGATAGAGTCGATATTAGGGGAGAAGAGCGGGAATAAACGTTCCACACCTACTCCGTCAGAGATCTTACGGACAGTAAAAGTGGCGGTAGCCCCGGTTCCCTGGCGTTTGATCACATCGCCTTTGAAGCTCTGGATCCGCTCTTTGTTACCTTCTATGATCTTATAGTTGACCGTCACGTTGTCCCCGGCTTTGAATTTGGGGTATTCTTTCTTCCCGGAAAGCTGCTCGTGTACGTAATTTACTGCGTTCATATCCTGAAATTTAAGGGATGCAAAGGTAGGGGGGAAATGTCGAATTACCAAAGGATAGTTGTTGGATATTGGATGTTGGTTGTTGGATGTTGGTTTTAAGCCATAAGGATTAGATGGTTGTCAAAAACTTTAAAACAAAAACCAATAACCTCCAACTAACATCCAACATCCAACAACTCTTTAAAAATCAACTACCTGGCTACATTCACCGCCCTTTTTTCCCGAATTACGGTCACCTTGATCTGTCCCGGGAAGGTCATTTCGTTCTGGATCTTCTGGGCAATTTCAAAGGACAGTTTATCGGAATCACCATCGGTGACCTTGTCGGCCTCTACGATAACGCGAAGTTCACGACCGGCCTGGATGGCATAGGCTTTTTCCACTCCATTGTAGGCCATGGCCAGGTTTTCGAGGTCCTTGATCCGTTGTAAATATTGTTGCATGATCTCCCGACGGGCACCGGGACGGGCGCCGCTGATGGCGTCACAGGCCTGGATGATAGGCGAGATCACATATTGCATTTCCATTTCATCGTGGTGGGCTCCAATGGCGTTGACCACGGCCGGGTTCTCTCCATATTTCTCAGCCAGTTTGGCCCCTAACAAGGCATGGCTCAGTTCGGATTCTTCATCAGGCACTTTGCCGATATCATGAAGCAGACCGGCACGCTTGGCCAGTTTGGGGTTAAGACCCAGTTCAGCCGCCATGATGGCACAGAGATTGGCGGTTTCGCGACTGTGCATCAACAGGTTCTGACCGTAGGAGGAACGGAAACGCATCCGCCCGACCATACGAACCAGTTCTTTATGCAATCCATGGATACCGAGTTCGATTACGGTTCTTTCACCGATCTCCATGACCTGCTCTTCCAATTGCTTTCTTGTTTTTTCCACCACCTCTTCAATACGGGCCGGGTGGATACGTCCATCGGTGACCAGACGCTGCAAGCTCAGGCGGGCAACTTCCCGACGAAGGGGATCATAGGAAGAAAGAATGATCGCCTCCGGGGTATCATCCACGATCAGGTCAACACCGGTAGCAGCCTCGATAGCACGGATATTCCGGCCTTCACGACCAATGATCTGACCTTTGATCTCATCGCTTTCAAGGTTGAAAACAGTGATGGTATTCTCAATGGTCTGCTCGGCGGCGGTACGCTGTATGGTTTGAATGATGATCTTTCTGGCTTCTTTATTGGCTTTTTGACGAGCTTCTTCAATGATCTCCTGCTGAAGCGAAGAGGCTTGAGATTGTGCTTCGTGTTTCAGGCTTTCGATCAATTGAGCCTTGGCATCTTCGGCAGAGAGGGCCGCGATCTTTTCCAGGCGACGGATATGCTCTTCCTGGTGTTTTTCGAGTTCAGTACGTTTGATATTCACCAACTCGATCTGGCGATTGAGGTTTTCTTTGATGGCCTCATTTTCCCGGATCTGTTTCTCCAGATTACTTTCTTTTTGATTGATTCCCTGTTCTTTTTGACGAATCCGGTTCTCGCCCTCTGTGATCTTCCGGTTTCTTTCCATTACCTCCTTGTCATGCTCCGATTTGAGTTGTACAAACCGTTCTTTCGCTTCGAGCATGCGCTCTTTCTTGATGGTTTCAGCTTTGGCCTGGGTATCGGCGAGAATCTTGCTGGCCTGTTGTTCGGCCTCTTCGATCTTTTGACGTGTATTCTTTGCAAAAATGAACTTACCGGCAATGACCCCCAGGATCAATGCGGCCGCCCCTACGATGACTAATGTTATGATGGGATCCATGAATTTGTTTTTTAATAATTAACTCCTCAGCAATATTTCCATTTTTTTGACACATACTGCCGTATTTTTCCAAAATACCTGATAATGGTCAGGTAATCAGCGAAGATACAAAACAGACGGAATAGCATGAAATTCAACCTTTGCCCCGTGAAAATGACGATCGGAGCGGAATAAAGCCCCAAAAACATTAAAATTGCAGTTCATTCTAAAATTTTATCATGAGAAAAATCCTGTTCCTGCTGGTATCCATGCCTCTTTTTGGCCAAGCCCAAAAATCCCCGGCCCCCGCAAAAATGTCGGGTACAATTGAAAATCTGGCATTGGAGGCCGAATGGATCCATTTTTCCTATCGCAACAATGGCGCAAGGATCCACGACAGTGTCCAAGTAGTAAATAATAAATTCAGCTATTCCGCTGTTCTGGCCGAGCCAACCATGATCACGCTTTACCCGGCCTATAAATCCAAGGCTGATGGCAGTCGACCCGCCATTAAATTTGACCGGGACTATGCTACCGTCTTCGCGGCTTCGGGAAAGATCAAACTGAGCCATATTGATTCATTTGCGAATGTGCAGGTTAAAGGATCAGCGGCTCATGATGAATATAAAAAACTCAACACTTATCTGGAACCATTTACCCAAAAACAAAATGCCCTTGGCGAACAGTGGACTGCCTTTAACAAAGCCAAAGATGCAGAAGGAAAGAAAAAGGTAGAGGATGAAATGGAAAAACTGGATGAAGAAGAGAATGCCAGTCGCATAGAATATTTCAAGAAAAATACACAAAGCCCCCTCGCTGTTTATATGCTTAAAAGTGCTGCGGGATGGGATATCAAACCTGAGGTAATTGAGCCTTTATGGAATCAATTGCCAGAGAAGTACAAGGCCTATCCCACCGCCGTAACCCTGCATGAGGATATCAATACCGCCAAAAAAACCGGTATCGGTATGGTAGCCATGGATTTTACCCAAAATGATCCCAATGGTAAACCGGTTTCGCTTTCCTCTTTCCGTGGAAGTTATGTATTGGTCGACTTCTGGGCCAGTTGGTGTGGTCCCTGCCGGGTGGAGAATCCCAATGTGGTTAAAGCGTATAATAAGTTTAAAGAAAAAGGGTTCAATATCCTGGGTGTTTCCCTTGACCGGGAAGGACAAAAAGACAAATGGCTCAAAGCCATTGAAGACGATAAACTCACCTGGTCACATGTCAGCGACCTGAAATACTGGGATAATGCCGTTGCACAGCAATACGGTATCAAGGCCATTCCTCAAAATTTACTGATTGACCCACAGGGAAAGATCATTGCTAAAAACTTAAGAGGGGAGGAGTTAGAGGCTAAGCTGGCTGAGTTGATTGTGGTTGGAAAGACATTCTAATTTCTTGTGCAACATTAATTACACGGATTTCACTGATTAAACAGATTTTTAATAATCCGTTTAATCAGTGAAATCCGTGTAATCATGGTAACAGTTTCTCGATCTGGGCCAACCCTTCCTTCCATTTTTCTTCCTCCATTACAGAGCTAAGGTGTTCGTTTTTTTCGGTGGCAAACCAAACGAGTACCATGGCCACATAATCCTGCATGTCTTTGCCGGCGAAATGGGTTTTGAAATCAACGATCTTGTCATTGATGGTCTTTACTGTTTTTCGCACAACCTCTTCATCGGCCGGGTTGATCTTGATGCGGTAACTCCGGTCACCGATAACGATGGAAACAGGAATGAGTGTATCAGCCATGGTATTATTCGCTTAAGAGGGTGATGCAACGATCGATCTCGCGGATATAGGAATTGATCCTTTTTTCAAATTGTTTTTTATCGCCTTCCTCCCATTTGCCTGAACTGATCTTGAGGATCTCCACTTTTTGTTTCAGGTCCTGGATGATGTCTTGTTGTTGGGAAGATTCCGCCCGCATTTTCTCCAGCGCTCCTTTCAACTCCTTATTCTCCTTTTGGAGCAGTTGTTGATGCCTGAGCAATTGCTGGATCTTTTCCTGTATGCGTTTGATTTGTTCTTCCATGCGAATTTATTTCCGGATCTCGGCGTTGAGTTCTTTTTCGAGGGTTTGAATGATCTTACCGGTCCAATTTTCGATTTCCTTATCCGTGAGCGTCTTTTCGGTATCCTGGAAGGTAAAGCTAAGTGCCAGGGATTTTTTACCTGCTCCCAATTTATCACTTTCGAAAATATCGAAGAGTTGCACATCTTTCAGCTTATCCAGCTTTAACTTTTTCACCGAGTTTTCCACCTGTTCGTAGGCCACCGCCTTGTCTACAACCAACGCGAGATCACGGTTTACCGCCGGGAAACGGGCCAACTCCATATACTGGATCTTGCCCAGTGCGGCTTTATTGGTAAAATTGGTCCAGTCAATATCCGCGATGTAGACTGGCTGTTTGATATCAAAACGTTGTAATAAAGATGGTGCCGCCGTACCTGTCAGGGCCAGGTCCTGTTCCATTGACCGGGCCACGAGTGCGCCACTGATCTTTTCATTTTCCTTGCTCTGGAATTGTGGTTTTTCCACACCTGCCTGGCTGAATAATGCCTCCAATACCCCTTTCAGATAATAGGCATCAGACCCAACGGATTTTCCTTTCCAGGAACTGGTCTGGCTATTTCCGGTGACATAGAGCGTGAGATGATCTTTTTCCTCGTATTGGCCGGGAGCAATGACACGATATGTTTTTCCAAACTCAAAAAACCGCAGGTCCAGGTTTTTGCGATTGAGGTTATGCGCTACCGATTCCAAACCTGTTTCCAGCATGGAAGGGCGTAGTATATCCAGTTCCGCGCTCAGGTTATTGATCATCTTCACCGTTTCGGCCAACTCTTCGGGAGAATAGTAGGCGGAATTGGTAATGGAGTTGGTCATGATCTCATTGAACCCAAGACCGGTCAGATAATTGGCGATCTTTTCCTTGAGTGTATCCGCGAAATAATTCTCTTCGGTGGATGGGGAGATCGTGATCGAGGTCGGGATAGTGATATTATCAAGTCCGTCGATGCGCACGATCTCTTCAACGATATCTGCCGGCAGACTAATGTCCGGTTTGGAATAAGGTACAGCCACCCAGAGTTCATCAATCCCTTCTTTGGTGATCTCAAAACCCAGACTTTCCAAAATACGTTTGACGGTATCTGGATGATAATTCTTACCCGATAGCTTTTTCAGGTAATGATATTTTATACCCACCTTGGTCTTCTCCACAGGTTGAGGGTAGATATCTACGATCTCCGACGCGATCTGTCCACCAGCGAATTCTTTGATCAACGAAGCGGCCCTTTTCAATACATTGACGGTATTGGAAATATCGATCCCTTTTTCAAATCGCGTGGCAGCATCGGTGCGTAATCCATGACGGAAAGAGGTCTTGCGGATATCAATGGGATTGAACCAGGCACTTTCTAAAAAGATATGACGGGTACTATCCGAAACACCTGAATGTACGCCACCAAATACACCGGCAATACACATTCCCTCCGAAGCATCACAGATCATCAGGTCCTGTGCGTTGAGTTTTCTCTCCTTTTCATCGAGGGTCACAAACGGAGTGCCTTCCGGAAGATTTTTCACCAGGATCTTTTTTCCGCCAATTTTCTCTGCATCAAAGGCATGTAGCGGCTGACCGGTTTCGTGTTGAATGAAATTGGTGATGTCGACAATATTATTGATCGGTCGCAAGCCTATGGCCTTTAACCGTTGTTGCATCCAGACCGGTGAGGGCTTAACGGTAATATTGGCGATACTGATACCGCTATACCGTTTACAAGCCTGTGTATTTTCAATACTCACCTGAATGGGCCATTCGAGGTTGTCGGCTTTCAGGCCATTGGTTACCGGGATCTTTGCGCGCAGATCCTTTTTATCATGATGGGAAAGATAGGCACATACATCCCTGGCCACACCCCAATGGCTCATGGCATCCATGCGGTTGGGGGTCAAACCGATCTCAAACACCCAGTCTGAATAGGGTTTGAAATACTCAGCAGCCGGTTTTCCCACCATTACATCAGCCGGGAGAACCAGTATACCTGCATGGGATGTTCCCAATCCGATCTCATCTTCCGCGCAGATCATGCCCTGACTTTCACTGCCACGGATCTTGGCCAGTTTCATGGTCACCGGTTCGCCCTGGGTGGGGTAAATGGTGGCGCCAACAGGAGCTACAACTACCTTTTGTCCTACTGCAACATTCGGTGCCCCGCATACGATGGACAGAGGAGAATCTGCACCAATGTTTACGGTGGTCAACGTCAATTTATCTGCATTGGGATGCTTTTCGGTGGTCAATACCTCACCGATCACCAGTCCTTGCAACCCGCCTTTAACTTCTTCAAATTTTTCCAGGCTCTCCACTTCCAAACCGATGGAAGTCAGTATCCTGCTGAGTCTTTCGGGTTCCAGGTCCACAGGCAGGTATTCACTAAGCCATTTGTATGAGATCTTCATGGTTGTATGTAAAACGTGGGGGGCAAATTATGGATTTTTAATTATTAATTATTGATTATTAACAAGGGACATCCATTCGCCAAAATTGGAGTAACTTGTGGATGACCTGGGAAAACATGTGGATTAACCTGTTTTGGGTGTGGATAACGGGTGAATAGGGATGGGAGTGGGGTAGGTAAAAAATGATACGGCAATTCATGGAAGGCAATTTACTTGCCTTTAAATTCGCCGTTCAGACTATCGGATAACATTTCCATCACACGGAGGTAATATTTACTTAACACAAGGCTGGAATACGAACCCGAAGGTCAAAAAGAGTCAATCTTTAAGACTATGGACCTTACTAACCTGAATCGCGACCGGAAGCAACGCAAGAAGAATGTGCCAGACCTGACCCCCATGGTCTATGGCAAAGTTCCCCCACAGGCCAAGGAATTGGAAGAAGCCGTATTAGGCGCCATCATGCTGGAAAAAAATGCCTTTGATGCTGTGGTGGAGATACTGAAGCCCGAATGTTTTTATGTAGAAGCGCATCAGCGGATTTTTCGTTCCATGCAATCCCTGGCACAAAAAAGCCAGCCGATCGATATCCTGACCGTATCGGAAGAACTCCGCACCAGAGAAGAATTGGATATGGTTGGCGGGGCCTATTATGTAACCCGTTTGACAAACACTGTTGTATCATCGGCCAATATCGAGGCACATGCCCGTATTGTATTGCAGAAATTCATTCAGCGCGAACTGATACGTATCAGTGGAGAGATCATTGGTGATGCCTTTGAAGATTCCACTGATGTATTCGATCTGCTGGATGATGCGGAAAGCAAATTATTTGAGATCACCAATAATCACCTGCGGAAAAACTTTGATACCATTGATTCGGTTTTGGTAAAAACCATTCAACGGATCGAAGACCTGCGGCATAAAAACGAAGATGTTACGGGTGTGCCCAGTGGTTTCCCCGGACTTGACCGTGTTACGTATGGATGGCAGAATACCGACCTGATCATTTTGGCGGCACGTCCTGCCGTTGGTAAAACTGCCTTTGCCCTTAACCTGGCGAGAAACGCCGGCCTCAATGCAAACAAACCCACACCGGTTGCTTTCTTTTCGCTGGAGATGAGTGCCGGTCAGTTGGTGCAACGGATCCTTTCTGCTGAAAGTGAGATCTGGTTGGAGAAGATCAGCCGCGGTAAAATGGAAGAGCATGAAATGAAGCAATTATATGCACGGGGTATTCAACGCCTGGCACAGGCGCCGATCTTTATAGATGATACTCCTGCCCTGAATATTTTTGAATTGCGGGCGAAATGCCGTCGTCTCAAAAACAAACACAATATCGGAATGGTCATCATTGACTATCTCCAGCTCATGAGTGGTACCAATGATAACCGGCAAGGAAACAGGGAACAGGAGATCAGTAATATCTCCCGAAACCTGAAAGGCCTGGCAAAAGAACTGAGCATCCCGATCATCGCCCTGTCACAGTTAAGCCGGGCGGTTGAAACCAGAAAGGAAGGAAACAAGATGCCTCAGTTGAGTGACCTGCGTGAATCGGGAGCGATCGAGCAAGATGCCGATATGGTTATGTTCCTTTACCGCCCTGAATACTATGATATCACCTCCAATGAAATGGGGGAGAGCAATAAGGGGGAAACCCATGTACGGATCGCCAAACACCGGAATGGTTCCCTTGAAACGATCAAACTCAGGGCCCTGCTGCATATCCAGAAATTTATTGAGGATGGTGGTGAATCGGATTTTGGTATGCCTGGAGGAAACTGGAGACCGGTGAAAGATGATGATGGTCCTAAAGTATTCTACCAAACCGGTAGCAAAATGAATGACCTGGATATGGGGGATGAAGATCCTTTCTAATTCTTATCATGCAAACGCAGCTTCCATTATTTTATATTCCTGCCTTTCAAAACGAATCCCGTCTCGATCTGGGAGAAGAAAATTCACGCCATATCATTCAGGTATTGCGGATGAAAAAAGGGGAGCTACTACAACTGACCGATGGGAAAGGCCATTTTATCCTTGCCGAAATCGAAGAAGAACATAAGAAACACTGTAGGGTGATCATTAAAAAGGTGGAAAGTGCAGCTCCTTTTTCTCCCCGAATCACCATCGCTATTTCCCTTATAAAAAATGCCAGTCGTTTTGAGTGGTTCCTCGAGAAAGCTACGGAGATCGGTGTTTCGGTTATTCAACCGTTGATCTGCGCGCGCACCGAACGCGAGAAATTTCGGCAGGACCGATTGCAAGGCATCTGCATAGCCGCGATGATCCAAAGCCAACAGGCCTGGTTGCCTGAACTAAAGGAACCAATAGAGATGAGCGCTTATCTTCAACAATCTTTTAATAATCACGACCTGTTTATTGCTCATTGTGCCGAGGGTGAAAAATCAGGTCTTGCTGCGCAGAAAAATACAGGCAATGACCGCTTGCTGCTGATCGGACCCGAAGGAGATTTTACAAAGCAGGAGATCGAACTGGCCATGGAAAAAGGGTTTTCGCCGGTGTCGCTGGGTGATACGAGGTTAAGAACGGAGACAGCAGGGGTTGTCGGGCTTATGTTATTGAAAATATGATTCACCGCAGAGAACCTGAGAACGCAGAGATATATATGAAGATATTTATTCCTTCAAAAAAATCTCTGCGTTTCTCTGCGTTCTTATGTTCTTTGCGGTGAGTCATCCTGCTCCAACACGGGTTCGTTCAATTTCACCACATGCGCCTTATTCTTTTTCTCCCGGCTGCGCATGGTCATGTTCAACAATTCTACCACAAAAGAGAAGGCCATACCGAAGTAGATATAATTTTTCAGGTGCAACTGGTGCGCCGCTTCGCTATCCCATCCTTCAATGATCAGGCTTAGACCGATCATGACAAGGAAGGAAAGCGCCAGCATTTTCAAGGTGGGGTGTTTATGGATAAAACCGGCAATGCGGGGGCTGAATAAAAACATAATGGTCATGGCAATCACTACAGCCGCGATCATGATCTCTACATGTTTGGCTGTTCCACCGGCAGTGATGATGCTGTCGAAGGAGAATACGGCATCAATGAGCATGATCTGGGCAATGGCCTGGCCTAAGCTGATACCTTTTGCATTTTTTGTCGCCGCATTGGGGTCTTCCCCTTCCAGTTTGTTATGGATTTCCTTGACTGCCTTATAGATCAGGAACAATCCTCCCAATAGCATGACCAGACTGGCCAGATCGAATCCTTTTCCGGAGATGGTAAATACCGCTTTTCCTTTTTGCGAAAGCAGCCATCCCAATCCCATCAACAATAAGCTGCGTGAGAGGATGCCTGTGATCATCCAGATACGACGGGCTCTTTTTTGTTCTTTGAGGCTTTTCAGCCGGTTCATGATGATACTGACAAAGATCACGTTGTCTATGCCCAGCACGACCTCAAGAATGACCAAGACAACAAAACTGATGATGCTTTCCGATGTAAATAAGTGTTCCATGTAAATTATTTGATCACTGACCGCGGCAGATATTCTTCAGGATACCCGGTCCTTCGTAAATAAAACCGGTCCATACCTGGATAAGGGAGGCCCCTGCCCTGAGTTTCTCGCGCGCGTCGGCGGCAACAAAGATACCACCCGAGGCGATGATGGGGAGTTTTCCATTTGATTTTCGAAACAGATATTCCACCACTTCCGTGCTCCGGCTTCGGACCGGTGCGCCACTCAATCCACCGGCTCCCATCTTTTCCACTTCTACCGAAGGGGTACGCAATCCCGTCCGGGAAATGGTAGTATTGGTCGCCACGATCCCGTCGAGTTCGATCTCCAGGGCCAGGTTTACCACATCATCCAATTGTTCCCGGGTAAGATCGGGGGCGATCTTTAACAAGATGGGTTTTTTGACCGTCTTCTCATCATTCAGGCATTGCAGGTTGGTGAGGATCTTGCGGAGGGATTCTTTTTCCTGTAGTTCACGCAGACCGGGTGTATTTGGGGAACTGACATTGACCACAAAATAATCGACATAAGGATGGAGTTCGTTGAAACAGATCTCGTAATCCATCCAGGCATCGTTGTTGGGCGTGACCTTATTCTTTCCAATATTGCCACCGATGACCAGCACATGTTTTTTTTCTTTCCATTTACGCAAGCGTTTGGCAACAGCCTCCACGCCTTCATTGTTAAAACCCATCCGGTTGATCAGTGCCTTATCGGCAGGCAGTCGAAACAATCGGGGTCGCTCATTGCCATCCTGTGCCTTTGGGGTAACCGTACCGATCTCCACACAGCCAAAACCAAGTGCTTCCAACTCGCGCAGGTATTTGGCATTTTTATCAAAACCGGCACCCAATCCAATTTGATTGCGAAACCGGATACCAAAAGCAGTAACTGGTTTGTCTGCCGGGGTAAACTGCCGTGCGATCATTTGACGGATAATAGGAAAGGAGCAGCCCAGCTTCAGGAGTTTCATGGAAATATGATGCGCTTGCTCCGGACCAAACAGAAAGAGGAAATTGCGAAGTAAGGTGTACATGGGAAAATCAGTTTTCGGCCAGTTTATCCCTGATCTCTTTACTGAATAATAGCTCGGTGATCATGTCCCCTTTTTTGTAATTGACAAAGGTCCACTCCGGGGAGATATCATCTTTTGCCCCAATCATTTCAGGTTTGGTAAAAACCCTGATCGATCTTGTAACCTCATCATACTTCACATTTTCATCCCCATATTGCATGGCCATGGTGTTTGCCACCAGTTTTTCAGTCTCTATGTTTTCCTTACCGGCTGTATCCTTGAAATGAAAGATCATGAGCATCGTATGTTGAATCTTTACATATTGTCCTGTACCTACCGTCATTACCGGTGATATGGAGGCAATCGTTAAGGAATCAAGGCTGATCAGAAATTGATTATTATCAAAAGTGGAGCGGAGAACCGCTTTCATCTGATCCCGCTCTACCAGATCAAACAGTTTTGGGTAAGTAAGATCAAGGATGCGGTTAAAATCCATAGCGCGTGTGGCCAACAAGGTGGAATCCAACCGTTGTACCAAACGGGGATCGTGTTGGGCCTGAATAGTTAAAAAGAACGAAAGAACGAGGATAAGGGAGAAGCTAAATTTTCTCATTGGGATTAAGTTATTCTGCGAAGATAATATTCCCCTTTATAAAAAGTTTGCCGGATTGACCGGAAGAATTAATTTTGAAATAGAAAGTTGCATAAACAACTATTACTTATTTCAGTCATTTGAAAATATCAGACTATGCAGGAGGCTTATATTGTTGCCGGTTATCGTACGGCGGTAGGTAAATCCAAGCGGGGAGCGTTTCGCTTCACAAGGCCTGACGATCTGGCGATTGACGTGATCCGGGGCCTAATGCAATCGGTTCCTCAACTGGAAGCGAAAAGGGTTGACGATGTGATTGTAGGAAATGCCGTACCCGAAGCGGAGCAGGGTTTGCAATTTGGCCGGATCATCAGTGCCCGGGCGCTGGGTATTGATGTACCCGGGGTTACGGTAAACAGGTATTGTGCCTCAGGATTGGAAACCATTGCTATGGCTACCGCGAAGATCCGGATGGGCATGGCGGAATGTATTATCGCCGGAGGAACAGAGAGTATGAGTCTGGTACCTACAGCTGGGTGGAAAACCGTACCTGCCTATTCCATTGCCAAAGATGAACCTGACTATTATCTGAGTATGGGATTAACGGCAGAGGCGGTGGCCAAGGAGTTTAATGTGAGCCGGGAGGATCAGGATCTGTTCGCCTATCAATCACACCAGAAAGCCATCAGTGCGATTCAAAATGGTCATTTTAAACCGGGCATTCTGCCGATCAATGTGGAACAGGTATATGTAGATGAAAATGGAAAGCGAAAAAAGAAGGAATATATTGTAGACACCGATGAAGGACCAAGAGCGGATACATCGGTGGAGGCCCTCGCCAAATTAAAACCTGCTTTTGCTGCAGGTGGATGTGTGACGGCCGGTAATTCATCGCAAACCTCCGATGGTGCAGCTTTTGTGATCGTGATGAGTGAGCGCATGGTCAATGAACTGGGATTAAAACCCATTGGGCGGTTGGTAACCTCTGCCGTGGCGGGTGTTCATCCTCGCATCATGGGGATTGGTCCCGTAGCGGCCATACCCAAAGCACTCAAACAAGCCGGAATGACCCTCGACCAGATCGATCTCATTGAATTGAATGAGGCCTTTGCCTCGCAGTCACTGGCCGTGATTCGCGAAGCCGGGTTGGATCCATCCAAAGTAAATATCAACGGAGGCGCCATCGCGCTGGGACATCCGCTTGGATGCACCGGTTGCAAACTGACCATCCAGAATCTCCATGATATGAAGCGGTTGAATAAAAAATATGGAATGATCTCCGCATGTGTCGGTGGCGGGCAGGGAATAGCAGGGATCGTAGAGAATTTGTAACGTGAGACATGAGCCGTGAGACGTGAGGCGTGAGGCGTGAGAAGACTCACGTCTGACGCCTCACGTCTCACGTCCCTCTCCCTGCTTGCAGTTCTTGAAAAAAAAGGGTATTTTTTAGGTCTCCGTGTAACCTCGGCCAAAAATTCTTGTCCTAGTGAATACGGCTAAACTCCCTGGAAAATGGACCGAAGAGATTTTCTTGCCCTGCGAAAGCAGCCAAAGACCAACCCTGTCGTGCATACGGATGCGGTCAGGACATGGTCAGGTATCAATCCTTATACCGGTCCCTGGACCAAGACCGAAGTGATCCACCTTTTAAAGCGCACCATGTTCGGAGCAAAGATCTCCGATGTCAACTATTTTTCCGGTTTGACTCTTGATCAGGCTGTAGATGAATTACTCCAGATAGATAACACCCCGCCGCCACCACCACTCAAGAGTTATAATAACAATGATATTGCTACCGGAGATCCTGAACTTGGGATCGCCGAAGGGCAAACCTGGGTAAATACAACAACGTATGACGGCACAGCCAACTTTAAACGCCGTCGTTCTTTTAAAGCCTGGTGGACCGGATTGATATTAAACCAGGACCGGAATGTGCGCGAAAAAATGTTGTTGTTCTGGCATAACCATTTTGCTACACAGTCCAATGAAGTTGACCTTGCGATATGGTCCTACAACCATCACAAATTACTTCGACAAAATGTAGTGGGAAATTTCAAAGACCTTGTCAAACAGGTTACCCTGGATGTGGCCATGTTACGCTACCTGAACGGCTATCTCAATAACAAAACTGCACCGGATGAGAACTATTCACGTGAATTGCAGGAGCTGTTCACCCTGGGAAAAGAAAATAATCCCAACTATAATGAACAGGATGTAAAAGAGGCCGCCCGCGTGTTGACCGGATGGAAAATAGATTATACAAACAATGTAGCTTATTTCGATGCCGGACAGCATGATACAGGCAATAAAACCTTTTCTTCTTTTTATAATAATACCACCATCACTGGCCGCAGTGGGGCTACGGCTGGTATGCAGGAATTGGATGACCTGTTGAATATGATTTTCAGCAAGCAGGTGGAAGTGTCCAGGTATTTGGTAAAAAAATTATACCGTCATTTTATTTATTACAAAATAGACAGCGCCACCGAGATCAATGTGATCGAGCCGCTGGCCTTATTGTTGCGCAATAGTAACTGGGAGATCAAACCGGTATTGGAGACCCTGTTGAAAAGTGATCATTTTTTTGATGTGGCCAACCGGGGTTGTTATATCAAATCCCCCATCGAATTTGCGACCGGTTTATGCCGCGAGTTCAATGTGGCCTTTCCTAATGCCTCCGATATTTCGAAGCAATACAATATGTGGGGATTCATACAGGATGTCGGCACCGTATTGCAACAGGATATCGGTGATCCGCCGGATGTGGCGGGATGGAAGGCCTTTTATCAGACACCTCAGTTCTACGAAATCTGGATCAATTCAGATACCCTGCCATTCCGTAACCTGTTCACGGATATCATGATCCTTTCCGGGTACACTCAGGGTGGGAATACCCTGATCATTGACCCGGTGGCTTTTACTAAAGACCTTCCCAATCCGCAAGATCCGAATCAACTGATTGATGATGCCCTGGATATTCTTTATCGGGTTGATGTGTCAGCAACGGCAAAGGCAGCGATCAAGACCCAGGCTTTGCTGACCGGGCAGACGCAGGATCATTATTGGACCAATGCCTGGAATAGTTATATCGCCGACCCCAATCCCCAAACCTTTCAGGTGGTCTATACCCGGCTACGGAATCTCTACAAATATTTCATGAACCTTTCCGAGTACCAGTTAAGCTAAAACCCATCCCATGAAAAGAAGAAACTTTTTGCGACTGAGTATGCCGGCGGCGGCCATGGTACAAGGGATGCCGATCAAGGCATTGGGCATGGAATCTCCGCTGGTGCGGTCCTTATTGGGTTTTACCACGGATACAGATCATGTGCTGGTATTGGTGCAGATGAATGGAGGAAATGATGGACTGAATATGGTGATCCCTATTGATACCTATGGTGCTTATCAGGCAGCGCGTAGCAATGTGGCCATTCCCCAGAACCGGATTTTAAGTTTACAAGGAAATAGCAAGACAGGTCTTCACCCTTCCATGACCGGTATACAACAATTGTTCAATGAAGGGAAAGCAGCCATCGTACAATCGGTGGGCTACCCCAATCCAAATTTCTCTCATTTCCGTGCCACGGATATATGGATGAGTGGCTCAGATAGTGATGAATATCTGAATACCGGCTGGGCCGGAAGGTATCTTGACAACCAATACCCGGGTTTTCCCGATGGTTACCCCAACACTACTTTTTCTGATCCCCTGGGCATCCAGGTTGGATCATTGACCTCCTTTACTTTCCAGGGCCCTCAGGTTAGTATGGGAATGAGTATATCTGATCCCACCAATTTTTATAACCTGATCGATGGCATTGATGAGCCCGTACCCAATACCTACGCCGGGTACGAGTTGAATTACATCCGCACCATCAATAAGCAGACCCAGCAATATGCAGATGTGGTGAAATCAGCCGCGCTTTCGGTTACTCAGCAGTTGACCTATCCCTCCAATAATTACCTGGCCGATCAATTAAAAATCGTGGCCCGGTTGATTGCCGGCGGACTTAAGACCCGGGTGTACATGGTAAATATTCAGGGTTTTGATACCCACTCCAATCAGGTCAATGGTTCAGATACCACAACAGGAGCCCATGCCAACCTGCTAAGGAATGTTTCCGAAGCCATCAAGGCCTTTATGGATGACCTTAAATACCTGGGGGTTAATCGCCGCGTGATGGGAGCCACCTTCTCCGAATTTGGAAGAAGGATCAAATCCAATTTTAGTACTGGCACCGATCATGGCGCCGCAGCACCGATGATTCTCTTTGGGGATTATGTACAGTCGGGTGTATTGGGATCCAATCCCATCATACCACCGGGGGTGAGTGTGAATGACAACATTCCCTTTCAGTATGATTTTCGAAGTGTATATGCTTCGATATTGGAGAAATGGTTTTGTCTGGAGAACAATGACCTGCAGATGGTGATGTTAAAAAATTATCAGTCACTGCCTATCGTCAAAGCCAATTCCTGCAGCTCTACCATTCCGGATATGCCGGAACAATTGCTGATCCGTAACCAACCTAATCCCTTCACGTCTTCTACCAGTATACAATACAAGACCAATGGCGGACATACCTCTGTCATGATCATTGATGTGATGGGCCGCGTGATCAAAACCCTGGTTGACCAGGAGTATAACGGGCCCGGGTTATATAGCGTTACGTTTGATAGCGGTAACCTGGCTACCGGGGTGTATTATGCCCGGTTACAGAATGGTCCGGTACAACAGGTAAGGGCCATGTTGAAAGTGAGGGACTAAGTTTACCTTTGCGGCATGGAGATCACCTTTACTACCCCCGCCTTGTTATTTCCGGCGATCAGCCTCTTGTTGCTGGCCTATACCAATCGATATCTGGCCCTGGCCAATCTGATCCGTAAATTACATGATGAGTACATGCGCGGGGAGAAGAATCATCTCCTCTTACAACAGATCAAGATCCTCCGCAGCCGGATCAACCTGGTCAGGCAAATGCAGGCTTTTGGCGTCTTTAGCTTTCTTTGCTGTGTGATCACCATGTATGGCGTGTATATGGAATGGGCACAAGCCATCAAGATCGTATTTGCGATCAGTCTGCTCAGTCTTCTCGCCTCGTTGTTTATATCCTTATTGGAAATTACACAGAGCACCAAGGCCCTAGAGCTCGAGATCAGTGATATGGAAGGGTTGGATCAGGAGAATTTTTTCAAAAATATTTTTAATAAGAAGGACTAAGTAATTTATTCTGTGCATTCCGTGTCCCGAAGCTTCGGGACTGTGAAAAAATTAGCTCACGCAAAACACGGAAAGCACAGAATAGGCAGAATTTAAACCAGGCTCATTTTTTTTCTTTCGCCGATCTGCTGTCTCCACATCGCATAATACAATCCCTTTTCGCCAAGCAGTTCCTCATGGGTGCCGGTTTCAGCCACCTGGCCTTGTTCCAGTACATAAATACGGTCGGCATGCATGATGGTGGATAAACGGTGGGCGATCAGGATGGTGATCTGGTTTTGTTGCGAAGAAACATCCTTGATGGTATCCGTGATTTCTTCTTCTGTCAAGGAGTCAAGCGCGGACGTTGCTTCATCAAAGATCAGCAGTTTGGGTTGGCGTAATAAGGCGCGCGCAATCGACAAGCGTTGTTTCTCCCCGCCGGAAAGTTTGAGGCCGCCTTCACCGATCATGGTATCCAATCCTTTTTCCGCACGCGAAAGCAGGTTGGTACAGGCTGATTTGCGCAGCACTTCGTTCAGGTCATCTTCGGTGGCCTTGGGGTTTACAAATAACAGGTTTTCACGAATCGTACCCGCAAACAATTGCGTATCCTGGGTTACGAACCCGATCTGGTTGCGAAGGTCTTCATAACTGATCGCGTTTTCATCCATGCCATTGTACAGGATACTGCCTTCCTGTGGCCGGTATAATCCCACAAGTAATTTCATCAGTGTGGATTTACCCGAACCGGAAGGGCCAACAAAGGCTATCGTTTCCCCTGATCTAACCTTGAAACTGATATTCTCAATTGCTTTTTGTGAGGCACTCTGGTGTTTAAATGCAACCTGCTGGAAGGCAAGTTCCTGAATCGGTCCCAGGTGTTGTGGTTTTTCCGGTTGGGATTCAGGTTTCTTCTGCATCAGGTTATGGAAGTTTGTCAACGAGGCTTCCGCTTCACGATAAATGATGATGATATTCCCGATCTCCTGTAATGGGCCAAAGATGAAAAAGGAATAGAACATAAGGGTCATCACCTGCCCTGGCGTAATCGTACTTTGAAATACCAGCCAGAGCAGCATGAACATGATGATCTGTCGCAGGGCATTTACACAGGTACCCTGAATGAAGTTGAGGGTCCGTATGCTTTTTACTTTTCGCAGTTCAAGCCCCAATATTTTATAGGTATTATTATTCAACCGGTTGATCTCCTGCTCAGTCAGCCCCAGGCTTTTTACCAGTTCAATATTCCGCAAACTTTCCGTTGTGGAACCCGCCAGCGATGTTGTTTCCTTTACGATGTTCTTTTGTATCCCTTTTATTTTTTTACTCAATACACTGGTGAGCAGGGCCAGGACCACAATACCGCCAAAATATACAGGCATGATGGACCAGTGGAGAGAGAACGAATAAATGGATACAAAGACAACACCAACTAACAATCCAAAAACGATATTGATAAAGGAAACGATGAATTTTTCCGTATCCGTACGCACTTTGGTCAGGATGGATAGGGTTTCCCCGCTACGTTGGTCTTCAAATTCCTGGTAAGGGAGTTTCATGGAATGTTTAAGCCCATCTGTAAAAATGCGGGCGCCAAATTTCTGGACGATCACATTTCCAAAATAGTCCTGAAAGGCTTTGGCGATCCGTGACACCATGGCCACACTGATCAAAATGGCTAACATACTCAGGACGCCCCAGATAAATTCGGATTCAGTCCTTTTGCCATCACCCGTTGGTACAAATATTTTTTGTTTGTCGACCTTGCCATCTGCTTTAAGCACTTCCTGCACCACATATTTCCCTTCTTCAAAAGGGTGGAGGGCATAGGTGTCAAACATTTTACCAAAGAAAAATGGATCGAGGAGTGAAAAGACCTGGTTGATGGCCGCCAGGAACAAAGCCAATGCCACCAGCCACTTATAGGGTTTGAGATAATGTAAGAGGATTTTCATCAGGCCAAGTTCGTGAAAAAAAATGTTACTTTACCCAAAACCCCCAAGGCCATGTGCGCACTCACTAAATCCCTGATCCTTATCGGTAGTTTTTTGATTTTTGGGACATCCTTCGGTCAGCAGGTTTGGCCCCTCGACGATGACTGGCGATTTCATTTTGGCCATGCAGCCAACCCGGAGAAGGACTTCAATTATGGTATTCGAACCATTTTCTCCAAATCGGGTACAGCCGTTGGGACGGCGATCGATCCCAATTTCGTGGATACTTCCTGGCGAAAACTGGATATTCCACACGATTGGGCCGTAGAACTTCCGTTCGTTAAGCATCCTGCTCCGGATGTTGATGGACATGGATATAAACCAGTTGGCGGCCATTTTCCCGAAACCACCATTGGCTGGTACAGAAAGCGATTCCAGGTACCCAATCCGATGGATGGTAATAGGTATTTGCTTCAGTTTGACGGCATATTCCGGGATGCCATGATCTGGGTCAATGGCTTCTTTGTGGGGAATATAAAAAGTGGATATATCGGCGAACAATATAATATAACGGATATCCTTAACCCAAGCGGGGAGAATGTACTGGTTGTCCGTGCAGATGCCTCCCAATATGAGGGATGGTTTTACGAAGGTGCCGGCATATACCGGCATGTATGGTTGCGTCAAACTGCACCGGTGTATATACCCCCAGGCGGACATTTTTACCACAATACGGTCAGCAATGGAGTGGCCAGGGTAGAGGTGGAGACACATGTGAAGAACGGATCATCTGTACCGGTTAACTGCACCGTTCAAAGTTTTATCACCGGCCGGGCAGGGGAGCCGATAGCCAAATCCAGGGAAGAGGCGATTCAGATCGCCGCTGCCGGTGAGGTTACCAGGAAGTTTGCGCTGTCTGTTTCCCGACCAAGACTTTGGGATCTTGATGACCCCTATCTCTACCGGGTCATAACGGTCATTAAACAAAATGGAAAAGAGATTGCCCGGGAAACGGGCCGCATGGGGATACGAACATTCCGGTTTGATGCCAATGAAGGATTTTTCCTGAATGACCGGCACCTGAAGATCATGGGTACCAATAATCACCAGGACCATGCCGGGGTGGGCATCGCTGTCCCGGATGCTCTGCAATACTATCGCGTCCGGTTGTTAAAGAATATGGGATGCAATGCCTACCGGACCAGCCACCATCCACCCACGCCTGAACTACTCGATGCCTGTGACAGCCTGGGTATGCTGGTGATGGATGAGAACCGGTCGCTCAATAGCAGTCCGGAATACCTTGATCAATTACAGCGGTTGGTTTACCGCGATCGGAACCATGCTTCTGTTTTTCTTTGGAGTATTGGTAATGAGGAATTCGGTATTCAGGCAACGCCGTACGGGAAAAGGATTGCAGCAACTCTGATTGAAAAATTAAAACAATGGGACCCCACCCGTACCTGCACCTATGCCTCCGATCTCGCCAATGTATTTCCGGGAGTAAATGAAGTGATACCGATCAGAGGGTTTAATTACCGGCATCTTTTTGTGGTCGATTATCACCGAGACCATCCCACCCAACCTATAATAGGAACAGAGATGGGAAGTACGGTGTCTACTCGAGGCGAATATGCGAAGGACACGATACGCAATTACCTGCATGATCATGACCTGAATGCACCCTGGTGGGCTTCAACAGCCGAGGCCTGGTGGAAACCGGCGGCAGAAAACAAGTACTGGTTGGGTGGGTTTATCTGGACCGGCTTTGACTATCGCGGCGAACCTACCCCTTTCCGCTGGCCCAATATCAATTCACATTTTGGGGTGATGGATGTGTGTGGTTTCCCAAAGAACAATTATTACTATTATCAAAGTTGGTGGACGGATAAGGATGTGTTGAATATCTCGCCTCATTGGAACTGGACCATCAAATGGGGGCAGCCCGCACCCGTGATCGATGTGTGGGTCAATAGCAATGCCGATAGTGTGGAACTTTTGCTGAATGGAAAGAAACTGGGTATGAAGACCATGCCCCGCAATGGTCACCTTCAATGGGATGTAACCTATGCCCCCGGTACACTCGAGGCCATTGGGTATAAAAAGGGAAGGATATTAAAAGCAAAGGTGGAAACGACAGGCGCTCCCGCCGAGATCGTGCTTACCCCCTACAAGACCACGATGATCGCCGACGGAAAAGACATTGCTGTTTTGAATGTCAGCATCATTGACCGGGAAGGAAGGGAAGTCTCCAATGCCAATAACATGATCCGGTTTCGCATCAAAGGCCCCGGAAAGATCATTGGAGTAGGAAATGGTGATCCAAGTAGTCATGAGCCTGATAAATGTCCCGATGGTGCCTGGCAGCGCAGTGTATTCAATGGCAAGTGCCAGGTTATCGTTCAGTCGGAGAAAGAAGCAGGCATGATCGAGTTTGAAGCCTATTCGCCCGGGTTATGGAGTGGATCAACGGATATTGTTACAGTTCCGGTGAAGAACCTGGAACCTGTTACCCTCGATCCCACATATATATTAAAGGGCGAAGCGGCAAAACCCCAATCAGCAACTCCTATGCTGGGAGCCGATATTTCCTTTCTCCCCGAACTTGAGGCCAGAGGGATTAAGTTTAGTGAAAATGGAAAAGAAGAGGACGTTCTCGCGATCATGAAAGGGCATGGGTTCAATTATGTGCGACTCCGTGTATTTCATAACCCTTCGCTGGATAGTGGCTATTCACCTGGAAAGGGTTTTTGCGACCTGGCTCATACAAAGGCTATGGCCAAACGGGTAAAAGAGGCTGGTATGAAATTCCTGCTGGATTTTCACTACAGTGATTACTGGGCCGATCCGGGCAAACAATATAAACCATATGCCTGGCGGGGGCTTTCAATGAGTGAATTAAAAAAGGCCTTGTATGATTATACCCTTCAGGTGATGAACGAGCTAAAGGCACAGGGGACACTCCCGGATATGGTACAGGTGGGAAATGAGATCAATCATGGCCTTGTATGGCCTGAAGGCAATGTGGCCAACCCTGATCAAATGGCCCAATTGGTAAGTGCCGGAGTTGCGGCCGTAAAAACAGTGGCACCTTCCACGGTGTTATTACTTCATTTGGCCCTGGGTGGACAAAATGAAGAAACGGTTTTTTTCCTCGAAGAAATGCGCAAAAGAAATGTTCCTTTTGATGTGATCGGTCTTTCCTATTATCCCAAGTGGCATGGCACTTTGGATGACCTGCGTGATAATATGCTGGACCTGATCAACCGGTATGACAAGGATATTATCGTGGTGGAGTATTCGGCTAAGAAGGAGGAAGTGAATAAACTGGTGTTTGAACTTCCCCGAGGAAAAGGCAAAGGCACATGTATTTGGGAGCCGCTCAGTACCTGGGAATCCTTCTTTGACCGTGATGGAAAGGCGAATGATTATTTGAAGAAATACGACCAAATTTCCTCTGACTATCTCCATTAACCCTTCGCGCTCCCTTGCGCCCTGGCGTCTTCTCGGTTAAGCACTTAACCGCAAAGACGCTAAGGCGCAAAGGGATTAAAAGTATCGTCCGCGACGAATTTCAGGATTAACAATTAGTTCTTGTCTTAAAGGATCAACAAGAACTTCCATGGCTTCCATGGGCACAGCTCCCAATAAGGGTTCGCAATCACCAGGAAGAACAATGGCATTGCAGCTTGTTGTTTTGTCCTGATACCTTATCTCAATTGGACCAACCAGATCATGTTCCTCAGTCTTATTACTTGCCAACCAAACTCGTTGACGTGTTATTAAAGGTAGTTGAAGTACCTCTTGGATCGTTTGGTTAATGGCCAATACATAAGAGCCTGTGTCTACTAGCATGTTCACGCGGATACGTTTTACCTCATCGTGGTCAATTAAGTTTTTTCTTGCCTGATACACATCGCTGGCATTCAGCAACTCGATTTCTGCATAGATCATTCCCATAGATTTGAATTAAAAATAGTGATTGAAAATTGGTTTTTGAGTAAGTGTTTCCACGATGAAGGCAAACTATTACCTTCAACCAGCCCATCCCTCCCTGTCCAGGCTTCGGTAATGAATTGCTTCGGCGAGGTGCTCAGGTTGGATCTGTGGAGTACCTGCCAGGTCGGCAATGGTGCGGGAAACTTTGAGTATTCGGTCGTAGGCGCGTGCGGAGAGATTGAGTTTGGTCATAGCCGATTTAAGCATATTTGCCCCGGCACTATCAATCACACAAATTTCTTTGAGCATCTTGCTGCTAATTTGTGCATTGCAATAGATGCCCGTATTTTCTTTATACCGCTCGGCCTGTATCTCCCGCGCCTTGATCACCCGCTCGCGGATGGACGCCGAGGATTCTGTTTGCCGAAGGGATGACAGTTCACTAAAGGCGACGGGTGTTACTTCCACATGCAGGTCGATCCTGTCAAGCAAAGGTCCCGATACTTTGTTCAGGTATTTCTGTACGCCACCTGGAGGGCAGGTACATTCTCTTTCGGGATGATTATAGAATCCACAGGGGCAGGGGTTCATCGAAGCGATCAACATAAAGGAGGCCGGAAAATCGATCGCCATTTTAGCGCGTGAGATCGTCACTTTTCTTTCTTCAATGGGTTGTCGCATCACTTCGAGGACGGTGCGTTTGAATTCAGGCAGTTCATCCAGAAACAGCACGCCATTGTGCGCCAGTGATATTTCACCCGGTTGTGGATTGCCCCCGCCACCCACCAGGGCCACATCGCTGATGGTATGATGCGGGGAACGAAAGGGTCTTCGGGAAACCAATGTCGCGTTTTCCGGAAGCTTTCCCGCCACCGAATGGATCTTCGTGGTCTCGAGGGCTTCGTTCAAACTCAGCGGAGGAAGGATGGTGGGCAATCTTTTCGCGAGCATGGTCTTACCCGCTCCTGGTGGCCCGATCAAAATAGCATTATGTCCTCCGGCAGCGGCGATTTCCAGGGCACGTTTGATATTCTCCTGGCCTTTTACATCGGTGAAATCTATTTCGAAATCATATTGGGCATTAAAAAATTCTTCCCGGGTATTGATGGTAGTGGCCTGGATTCCCTTCTCTCCGTTTTCAAAGAATTTTATAACCTCCTTGATATGATTGACCCCGAATACGGGAAGGTTGTTGACAATGGCTGCCTCCCGTGCATTCGCATGGGGTATGATCACTCCCTTGAATCCTTCTTTGCGTGCCTGAATAGCAATCGGGAGTGCGCCTTTGATGGGACGAACCTCTCCATCGAGGCTCAATTCGCCCATGATAACGTATTTGTCAATGGCCTTGCCATTTTCCAATTGATCCGAGGCAGACAGTACTCCAATCGCCATGGGCAGGTCAAAGGCCGTTCCGCTTTTTCGCAGATCCGCGGGTGCCAGGTTGACCACGATACGGGTGCGGGGCATCAATAACCCGATGGATTTGATCGTGCTTTCCACCCGTTGCATGCTTTCCTTTACTGCGCTATCCGGCAAGCCCACCACCACACTTTCTTTTCCTGTGGCCATCCAATTCACTTCCACCGTAATGGTGCGGGCCTCTACTCCATATACAGCGCTTCCATAGGTTCTTACGAGCATGGAGTGAAAGTAGAAAACAAGTGGATGTGTTCAGCAGAAAAGGCAACGGGGTTTTTGGTGAAAATCACCGGCGGTTTGCGGTGGTTTAACCGTCAGGACGCGAGAACATTAATGAGCGCAAGGGGAGTCATTTTTTTAAAGGCTGTGACTAGGATGGGCTGTAGTCTGGTGAACTATAATTGTGTTATTTTGGAGTTAATAAGACAACAGCCAGCGGGTTTCTGTTTTTTGAAAAGGTACGGGAAGACTCAGGAGAGCGGGGGTAAAAAATATTAAATAATGAGTAAACATAGCTTTTTTCTATTTTTTTTGAGTTTTTGCATAGTAGTCTCATGCAATATGACTGAGAATAAATTGGAGATTAGAGATTATTATGCTGAAGGAACAGCAGATTCAAATCATTTGGAGAAAGGACTATGGAAATTCTATGGATTAGAAAACCATAACCTTTGCCAAGAGGGTTTTTTTTTAAATGGAGTACGAGTGGGGTTGTGGAAATATTATTTCCCATTTAAGGATTCAATCTTTTGGGTACAGTATTATAGTAAAGATTCATCAATAAGAACTAACGTACCTGTTTACTTAAGTACTGATACTGATGAAGGTAAGTTTGTTGCATTTGCACATGATGATACCTCTAAATTGCTTTTGTTAAAAATTGGGATAGCCGAGAATATAGACTTTGATCTTGCTGAATATCATAAGGCAATGCTTCAAGAAGTTAAAAACAATAGTTTAAAAGTAAATTCTAACAGTTGTGCACTAGTTAACACCACCTGCGACCGAGTTTATCATTATAATAAGTTTACAGGAATAGATAAGAATAGCATGAATTATACATTGTTAACGATTAATAGTGTGTTAAGCGATAGTCTTTTGATTGAAGTTACGGTTCGATACAGGTCAGACAACATACATCTTGGAGAAGAAACATTCTTTTCAGTAATGTCTAACTTATTTATTAAAGGCAATCGTTTTTTTGATGAAAACATTGATTGTGAAATCATCAGAAATAAAGTTGTTAGGCGTAAACGCAGCTTCTTATTTGGTTGTAATAACCTCGATTTCTAATTCTTCCGATATCTTTCCAAAGATCAGGTAGAGGCCTGCAGAATTTTTCTGCCAAAGGCCAGAATCGATTTTGGGACAATTGATTACGCAAAGTAAGGCATTGTTTACAGGGGCCCTGAATGGGCCACCCGTTTGTAGCCAGAAGTTTCCACGAGGTTTATAGACCCTGAAAGGGTCGCCCTGCATATGGTAGACCCCTATAGGATCAGTATGGGTATTTTTTTGGAAATTTAGGTAAGAAAAAACCACAGAGGCGCAGAGATTATAATTGAATTTGTTTCAAGGCGGTGGTTTTGATGGGCCATAGTCTGGTGAACTACAATTGTGATAGTTTGGAGTTTGTAAGACAACGGCCAGCGGAGTATCTGTTATTCAAATAGTATCAAAGTATCCCGGAGGGTTTGGAAATTAATTATCTTAAATGAATGTAAATGGTATTATGGATAAAGAGCTACTGCCTTTAATTAGAGATTATTTAGAATGCTCAAACAAGTACTGTAGCATGTTAATGAGTACTTATAAGGAAAGCGTAAGTCTGCAACGAGCGAAAATTTTAAAAATCCTCCCCAAAACAGGAACCATAGGGAATGTATCTTACAATTTTCATGGAAGAGGTTGTTATTTTAGGGATGCAGGTACGGAGATTGATATAGATTTTGGCCCTGGCGGGAGAAATGACGGATTTGATAATTATCGCTTGAAGAAATATTTAACATCAAAAGGTATTTCAACTGGTGAATTTGATAAGCAGTTTGATGAGCTAATTTCAAATGGATCTATTCGTAAACATCCGGATTATCCTGATGACCATTTGTTTTATTTGACTAATAGGTTTGGCAATGTTTCAGAATAGATGTTAAGTAAGTCTCGGTCAGCTAACCTCGATCTTTAAAATCTACATTTCAAATTAAGTTCTAACCGAGCGTAGAAGAAAATCGCCCGTATTATGGGAGATCTTTTCGGGGTCAGAAGAGGTAATTTTTCGGAAATTTGGGTAAGAAATGACCACAGAGACACAGAGATTATAATTGAATTTTTTTCAAGGCGGTGGTTTGGATGGGCCGTAGTCTGGTGAACTATAATTGTGATAGTTTGGAGTTAGTAAGACAACGGCCAGCCTTCTGTTTTTTAAAGAGGTACGGGAAGACTCAGGAGAGCAGGGGTGCCATAGGTCAGGATGTTAACTTGTTAAAACAATAAGGATGAAAATTATCGTGATTAAGTACA
>JAFLBJ010000001.1:3000000-3152552 GCA_017303415.1 Chitinophagales bacterium | reverse complement strand
GATGTCGGTTCGTCACATCCTGGGGCTGGAGAAGGTCCCAAGGGTTCGGCTGTTCGCCGATTAAAGTGGCACGTGAACTGGGTTCAGAACGTCGCAAGACAGTTCGGTCCCTATCTGTGGTGGGCGTCAGGAGATTGAGAGGACATGACCTTAGTACGAGAGGACCGGGTCGTACGTACCGCTGGTGTATCAGTTGTGCCGCCAGGCGCAGTGCTGAGTAGCTATGTACGGACAGGATAAACGCTGAAAGCATCTAAGCGTGAAACCTACCTCAAGATGAGTCTCCTTTTAAGGGCCGTCAAAGACTATGACGTTGATAGGCTACAGGTGTAAAGCTGGTGACAGCAAAGCCGAGTAGTACTAATTGCCCGTACGCTTTAATTTTTTTTACTATTATTATGTACTCGCTAACTCTTCCCGATATGTCAATCTTATTTCACCCGCTATAGCTATAGCAAACGCGGGTTAAGATATTATGGTGGTTTTTCCGAGGGTGTTCACCTCTTCCCTTACCGAACAGAGTAGTTAAGCCCCTCATGGCCGATGGTACTGCACCACAATGCGGGAGAGTAGGTAGCTGCCATATTTTTTAAGCCCTCTGGTTTTCCAGAGGGCTTTTTTTTTGAATAAAAATCAAGGAGATCGACAGATACTCACTTTACTAATCCCTTATTTCAAGTTCCTTATTCCTCATTTCTACTTTCTTATTCCTAAAACCATTTGATGGTTTTATTTGTTTCACCTCCATGACCATCTCCATCTGCTGGCTTCGACGTGACCTGCGCCTCCACGACAACGCAGCACTCTACCACGCACTCCTGAGTGGTCACCCCGTCCTCCCCCTTTTTATCTTTGACCAAAATATCCTGGATGAACTAAATGACAAACAGGATCGACGCGTTCAATTCATCCACCAGGCCCTTTTACAAATACAAAATACACTTCTTCAACTCGGCTCCACCCTACATGTAGAATACGGAACACCAACAGCCATCTGGGAAAAATTGACCAAAAACTACTCCATCGCCGGTGTATATACCAATCACGATTATGAACCTTATGCCCGGCAACGTGACCAGGAAATAAATGAATTACTTCAAACGCATGCCATCCCCTTCCATACATTCAAAGACCAGGTGATCTTTGAAAAAAATGAGGTGGTAAAAGATGACGGTAAACCATACACCGTATTCACACCCTATTCAAAAAAATGGAAGGCCGGGCTGTCTGATTTTTTTATCCAATCCTATCCCACTGAAAAATACGTTGATCGGTTTTTTCAACAGAACCCAAGGCCAATTCCCTCGCTGGCAGAGATGGGTTTTATTCCCGTGAACGATCCGTTTCCGGAAGCCATCTGGGAGGAGAACAAGATCCGGAAATACAAGGAGCAAAGAGATTTTCCCGGTATTGAGGGTACTTCAAAATTGAGTGTACATCTGCGCTTTGGCACCATTAGTATCCGCGACCTGGCACGCGCCGCCCGGGAATGGAATGAGACATTTTTAAATGAATTGATCTGGCGTGATTTCTATCATATGATCCTCTGGCATTTTCCCCATGTGGTGGCATCCGCATTCAAACCGGATTATGACAAGATCCCATGGCGAAATAACAAAGCGGAATTTGATGCCTGGTGTGAAGGACGTACCGGGTACCCAATTGTAGACGCCGGTATGCGCGAACTAAATACAACCGGATACATGCATAACCGGGTTCGCATGATCGTAGCTTCTTTTTTGACCAAACACCTGTTGATCGACTGGCGTTGGGGGGAAGCTTATTTTGCACAAAAATTAAATGACTTTGACCTGGCTGCAAACAATGGAGGATGGCAATGGGCCGCAGGAAGCGGATGTGACGCGGCACCCTATTTCAGGGTATTCAATCCCTATCTACAAACCTTGAAGTTCGATCCTGAACTCACCTATATCCGCAAATGGGTACCTGAATTTGAAGAACTAACTTATCCTCAGCCAATCGTTCCACACGAAGTGGCACGGGAACGGTGTTTGAAAGCGTATGCAGCAGTGTTAAAAAATAAGAAATAGGAAAGTGAGTGACTTTCGGTTTCTTATTCCTAACATTCCTTATTTCCTATTTTCTTTCATCAACACTTCAATGGCCTTCCTTCCTTCTTCGCCAAGATCCATTGAAAAATGATTTACATACAACTGTATATGCTGACGCATCACCTCCTCACTCATCGCCTGTGCATGACATTGTACATAGTCGGAGATGCGCGGCCAGCGATCGATGGAATACTGGAGACTGCTGCGAATCAGGGATTCCATTTTTAGCGCCAGTTCTTCCCCCAGGGAACGTTTGATGAATATTCCACCTAGCGGAATCGGCAAATTCATTTTTTCCTCCCAGATCTCACCCAGGTCAGCCACCCGGTGCAGGCCCCTTTCGGCATAGGTAAACCGGTTCTCATGGATCAATACGCCCAGATCAACCTCTTCGTGTAAAACGGCTTCTTCGATCGTGGAAAACAGATAAGGTTTTTTATTGGTGGCTTCAGGAAACGCGTAAGAAAGTAATAGGTTGGCAGTCGTATGAACGCCCGGGATCGCTATGCGGCAATTTGGAACGAGGTCGAGCGCAATAGGTCTCTTACTAACCAGCAAGGGGCCAACACCTTTTCCCAAGGCAGCGCCACTGTTCAATAACCTGTATTGATCCGCCACCTGAAAGGCTGTGGCAAAACTAAGTTTGGTGATATCCAGCTTGCCTTCAAAAGCCCATTGATTGAGGGTCTCCACATCTTCCAATACAGGGTTCAACGAAATATTTTCGTCCGGAATGAGCTGGTTTACCAACGCGTCAAAAATGAAGGTATCGTTTGGGCAAGGGGAAAATCCAAGGGTCAGTTTCATCAGCTTCGTTTTAGATAGATTGGATCAGATAAAGCAGGCCCTTATTCAATCGGTCAACTGCTCCGGGAATATCCCAGTTTTTTTTATTTCGGTCACCGACCTTGTTGGAGACCGCCCGGAGTTGAATAAAGGGTAACCCCTCCATCAAACAGGTATAATGCAAGGCCGCTCCTTCCATTGACTCCACGGCGGGCTTATACCGCGTGGTATACTCACGGGCTATAGCAGGTGAATGAGTGATCGAATTAACAGAAACACCATTGACCACGGGAAGACCGACCTCTTTCAGGCTTTTTAGATCAGGATTTATCAGGCATCCTTTTTTATAGGGAAATTGATTGGGTCTGCTCAATCCCAGTCCAAAAAGGTCTCGGAATTCTCCCTTTTCTTTAACCCCCAGGTCAGCCACCCATTCCTTACCTACCACCACTAATGACCCAATCGGGTATTGACTGGTGTCAAAGCTTCCTGCTAAACCAGCCTGAATGACCAGGTCAGGGCGTTTTAAGTGGATCTGTCTGGAAATGGCATAGGTGGAGGACATCAACCCTACACCTGTGATCAGAATATCCAATTCATGCCTGGAAAGGGTTCCAAGATCCCCGGACCGGATTTGGGCCATAAAGGGCTTTATTTCCAGCGAGGTAGAAGCTACAAGCAGGATTTGCATGCTGCAATTTACGAGGCACCACCCAAATTTCTTAACTTTGCCCGCCTTAATAGTGCCAGAATGGTATACCTGACAAGAATTGAACATTTTAATGCGGCTCATAAGTTGTTCAACCCCAACTGGAGCCTGGAGAAGAATGAGGAGGTATTTGGCAAATGTGCCAATGCCAACTGGCATGGACATAATTTCGAATTGTACGTTACCATTAAAGGGAGCCCCGACCCCGATACCGGATTCATCTTCGACGCCAAAAAACTCAGCAAGATCATCAATGAGCACATCATCGAAAAGCTGGATCACCGCAACCTCAATGAGGATGTAGATTTCATGCAGGGAAAAATGTGCTCTATCGAAAATCTGGTCATGGGTATCTGGACAGAACTCGAGCCCCACCTGCCAGCATCCGTTCAACTCCATTGCCTCAAACTGATTGAAACACCAAAGATATTTGTGGAGTATTATGGGGGGTAGTTTGGATGTTGGATGACGGAGGACAGATGACAGATGACGGATGACGGATGGCGGAGGTTGGCTGTGCGAGACCTCTGGTCTCGCACGATTGTCTTGTCGCCTCCGGCGACTCGAATAAAAAGCTATTCCAAATTCAGAAAAATAATCAATTTCTGTCGCCAGAGGCGACGGGAGAAAAGTGCGAGACCAGAGGTCTCGCACAGCCAACCTCAGTCATCCGTCATCTGTCATCTGTCATCTCTCACCCGTACTCCAAACTTTTTCCCTTCCCACCTGTTACTGTAATTTCGTACATTCAATCATGACAGAAAAGGTCGCCATATTCAGAAAAGAGCATTTTAATGCTGCGCATCGGTTGAATAACCCCGATTGGGATGAGGCGACCAACCAACAGGTGTTTGGTAAGTGCAATTTGCCCAACTATCACGGTCATAATTATGAGTTGGTGGTAAAAGTGGTGGGAGTGCCTGATCCGCATACCGGTTATGTGATGGACATGAAAGTACTTTCAGATATCATTCGTCAGGAAATAGTGGAACGTTTTGATCACCGGAACCTGAACCTGGATACGGTTGAGTTCAAAAACCTGAACCCAACAGCAGAGAATATTGCAGTTGTTATTTACAGATTATTAAGGCCTCATATTGCTGCAGACAGGGAGCTTCAGATCAGGCTCTATGAAACCCCTCGTAATTTTGTGGAATACCCTGTTTGAAAAATTGAACTTTAAAGATAATGGCATATAAAAAAACGGAAGAGTATGATGCAGCCGCCACCAGCGGCTTGATTCAGTCTTATCAAGGCATTTTGAAACACCTGGGAGAAGACCCCGAGCGGGAAGGGCTCAAGAAAACACCCGAGCGGTTGGCAAAGGCCATGCAGTACATGACCCAGGGTTATGATATGGATGCCAAAGCGATCATCAATTCAGCCAAATTTCACGAAGACGTGAGTGAAATGGTGATCGTTAAAGACATCGAATTATACAGCATGTGCGAACACCATATGCTGCCCTTTTTTGGCAAAGCACATATCGCCTATATCCCCAATGGGTGGATCACCGGACTAAGTAAGATTGCCCGGGTCGTGGATGTGTATTCCCGGAGGCTCCAGGTACAGGAGCGCCTGACGGTCCAGATCATGAATGCGATCAAGGATACCCTTAACCCGCATGGGGTGGCCGTAGTGATCGAGGCCAAACACCTGTGTATGATGATGCGGGGGGTGCAAAAGCAGAACTCGGTAACCACCACCTCGGCTTTTGACGGGGAATTTCAGAAAAACAGCACCCGGAGTGAATTTCTGAAACTCATCAGCGGGAATTTGCATTAACCCGTATATTTGCAATTGTAAGGGTTTGATTGATAAGTCGATCAAACCTTTTTTTTGCACGGTTGGAAAAACATCAATTATGAAACAGGCATTCGTCTTCCCAGGTCAGGGTTCCCAGTTCCCGGGTATGGGAAAAGAACATTATGAGCAAAGTGCCTTTGCCAAGAAATTATTTGAACAGGCCAATGAAACCCTGGGTTTTCGTATTTCCGATATCATGTTTTCGGGCACGGAAGAGGACCTGAAACAAACCCGTGTTACACAGCCCGCCGTTTTTCTTCACTCTGTCATTGCCTATAAATCCATTGGTGATGCCAAACCAGATATGGTAGCAGGGCATTCCCTGGGCGAATTTTCTGCCCTTGTGGCCAATGGTGTATTAAGTTTTGAGGACGGGCTGAAACTGGTGTCTGTCCGGGCCTCGGCCATGCAAAAAGCCTGCGAAGCCCAACCGTCTACCATGGCGGCCGTATTAGCACTGGCCGATGAAAAAGTGGAAGCGATCTGTGCGGAAGTGAGTGCTGAAACCGGCGAGATCGTTGTGCCGGCAAATTATAACTGTCCGGGACAATTAGTGATCAGCGGATCCGTTCGCGGAGTAGAGATCGCCTGTGAAAGAATGAAAGCCGCCGGAGCCAAACGGGCCTTGCTCCTTCCTGTAGGTGGAGCATTTCACTCTCCCCTTATGGAGCCTGCCCGTAATGAATTAAAAGAAGCTATCGAATCCATCACCTTCTATACACCTACCTGTTCCATTTATCAGAACGTTGTGGCCAAACCCGTGATGGATAAAGAGGAGATCAAACAGAACCTGATCGATCAACTGACAGGCGCCGTTCGCTGGACACAAAGCGTACAGGCCATGATCGAGAATGGAGCCACTAAATTTGTGGAAGCAGGCCCTGGAAAAGTATTGCAGGGATTAATCCTAAAAGTGAGCAAGGAAATGGAAGTGTCAGGGGTGAGTTAGGCATTAAACATTCATGCCTACATTGACCCATTCGGCATCAAACCAGGTATCATATTTTTTGTAAAAATTGATCGCGGGTTCATTCCATTCCAATACCTGCCAAACGATAGCACTAAGTCTTTTTTCTTTAGCCTCAATAACCAGGCGATCCATCAATAATTTACCGATCCCTTTTCCTCTTGCTTTTTCCGTGACCAGAATATCCTCGAGGTACATCCGCTGACCCTTCCAGGTGGAATACCGGATATAATAGAGGGCAAAGCCCAAAATAATTCCTTCCTCTACTGCTACAAAGGCCCACCAGACTGGACTGGGGCCAAATCCACTTTCGACAAAATGTTCCAGTGTAACAGTCACTTCCTGGGGAGCGCGTTCATATACGGCTAATTCGTTTACCAACTCCAACAATCGGGGACAGTCTTCTTTAACCGCCCTGCGAATCTCTATCGCCATACTTTTATTTGGTTTTCGTTGCCTTAAATTTTCCGTTGGGTTGAAGGAAGGTGACTGAAATGATTTTTCCTTCGGCATCTTCCTCAAACTTACAACTGTATCCTTCTATGATCTTCAATTTAAATTCATTTTTTCCATTTGGAATAAGTTCATATTCAGGCTGACCTTCTACAAAAAGATAAAGGATGCTTTTTCCTTTGGTATAGAATTTTGCCAGATTGGTTGGCGTAAAAGCATATTCACCGGTAAATTTTTTCAGGTCTTCTTCGGTTAAAGACATGGGCCGTGGCACGGAATTAAATACCAGTGGTTTTAGTGATGGCTCAAGCCCCATACTCAGTGAATTGATCTTTCCATTGATGTCCATTTGGTATTGGACCAGAACAGTCTGCGCCTCAGCGCTGGTATCAATGCCTTCTTTGGTGTCAATAGCATACGCTTTAAAAACATCATAGTGGTGATGGCGCATCCAGGCGTCTCCATTGGGGGTGAACATGATAAGCGAATCATTGCGTAAGGAAATATCGACTGTGCCATACCCCTCATGGCGAAATAGCCCTTCGTAAGCTTTGAGTTCATGCGAAGGCTTGGTGCCGGGTGTGAATTCTTCTTCTTTTTTGCCTTTGCCTTCAGCAGCTGCTTTTCGGGCTTTTTCCTCGGCATCATTGGCCCGTTTGTTCCAATCGATGGGGGTTAATTTTAACCAACGATCACTGATGATGTTTCGTACGAGGGCCGGAATGCCGGAGGCATTCTGATTACTTAATACGATGATGCCAAGACTATCAGAAGGAAAGAAGCAGGTACTGGCCGAAAATCCATCAATATTCCCTCCATGTTCTACCCGGTAATGTCCGCGGTAGGAGCTCATCATCCAGCCAAAGCCATAGGTGGAAAAATGGGCGTCCGGAATTTCTTTGTCGGGCAAACCTGCCCGGCTGATCATCTGGGAACTCATGGCTTCTGCCACGTAAGCAGCAGGCAGGATCTCGACACCTTTATATTTACCTCCCTGAATCCAGGTGATCACCCATTGAGACATTTCATTAACCGAACTGTTGATGCTGCCCGCTGGCCCCATCGCATTGATGTCATAATAATCCAACTTTTTGATGATTGAGTCTTTTACGACACCATATCCCAGTGAGGCATCATCGCTTTTCTCCAGGTCTTTTACGGAGAAATTAGAGCGCTTCATTCCCAGGGGTTTGAAAAATGTTTCTTTGATATTGTTTTCCCACGACTTTTTGGTAAGTTTTTCCACTACCATGCCTTGACCGAGGAACATAAAATTATTGTATTGCCAATTTTGACGAATTGGTGTTGTTGGTTCCTGGTACTTGATCCGGCGCAATAAACTGTCGCGGGAATTGGTTTTAAATAAATACCAGGAATAGTCATGTCTGGGCAAACCGGTTCGGTGACACATCATATCCCGCAGTGTTACGGACTGATTCATTTCATTGTTATAGAACTCAAGTTCGGGGAGATAATCCCGTACGGGTTTGTCGTATTCCACCTTTCCTTCTTTGTTCAATAACCCGATCAGGGAGGAGGTAAATGCCTTGGTACAGGACCCAATGGCAAAAAGTGTTTGCGGAGTAACCGGTAATTTCTTATCCAGGTCACGATAGCCAAATCCTCTGGCATAGACGATGCTGTCCTTGTACACCACTGCCACCGCAAACCCCACACCTTTCCGGTCTTTAAGAACCTGTTCCAACAGTGGCTCAATGCCTTTCAGCGGATCTGTTGGTTTGGCTGATTTTTTCTGTGCAATAGCGGGGAAGAAAAATAGCAATGCAATAACGGAAAGGATATTTCTCATGACAGAAAGATTTGGGACTTTATAAAGGTAAGAAAATGAAATTGGTTTTGTTAAGCCAACATCCAACATCCAACATCCGTCATCTGCCATCCGTCATCTGTCATCCGTCATCAGTCATCAGTCACCTGCCATCGCCTGCTCCAAATCAAAAATGATATCCGCGACATTCTCGATCCCGGTATTCATTCGGATCAATCCATCGGTGATGCCATATTTTTCCCGTTGTTCTTTTCCTACCCCATAGTGTGTCATGGATGCCGGGTGGGAGAGTAGGGTATCTACTGTTCCCAACGATACCGTACGGGTGCACATTTTCAGCCGGTCCATGAAACGGATTCCGGCTTCCAGTCCGCCTTTTAATTCAAAGCTGAGCATGGCACCCGGATGTTTCATTTGTTTGGCCGCCAGCCCATGATCAGGATGAGAGCTTAATCCGTTATAATTGACCTTTGAAATAGCGGGGTGTTTATCCAGGAAAAGTGCCACATCCATCGCATTGGCGCAATGCCGGTCCATTCTCAGTTCAAGTGTTTTCATGCCCTGTATGAGGAGGAATGCATCAAAGGGGTTGGCATTACCACCAAGCAACCGGTGTGTTTTGGTGATAATGCTGTTCATTCTTTCCAGGTCCCTTCCCAGCAGCACACCACCGATAGCGGTACCGTGGCCATTCAGGAATTTGGTGGTGGAGTGTACGATGAAATCGGCGCCGAATTTAAATGGTTGTTGCAAGTAGGGGGTGGCGAAGGTATTATCACATGCCGCCCATTTCTGGTATTTGTGCGCCAAACCGATCAGTGCTTCAAGGTCAACACACTGAATGGTGGGGTTGGCCGGGGTTTCCAGATACACCATTTTGATAGTGGGATCATTTCGCAGCAGGTCTTCGGCTTTGGAAAGATCACGCAGATCAGCGATCACGGGTTCAATATGAAAGGAGGGCAGTACTTTATGAAAGATCTCTTCAGTACCTCCGTAAAGTGAATAGTGGGAAAGTACTTTATCACCGGCTTTCAGGTTTCCTAACAATAGAGTGGCTATGGCAGCCATTCCCGACGCATGGAGGATCGCTTTTGCCTCCATATTCAAACCAAAACACTCCATGGCTGCGATCTTCTGTTCAGCCTCGGTAAAGGTTGGATTCCCCCAGCGACTGTAGATATATCCTGTATCCTGTCCACTAAACCGGCGCATGCCTTGCTGTGCATCATCAAATACAAAGGTGCTGCTGGCGTAGATGGGAACCAGGTGCGCATAAAGAGGATCTTGTACATGACCACCATGTACGGCCAGGGAGCCAAACCCCCGAAGGGCATTGTTCTTTTCCATGTGAATCTAGATCAGTGAATGAATAAGGTCAAAAATAACCGATTTATCACCGATCCGATCTTGATTTTTTGGATTCGGGGTCATTGTAGAACCAGAGACTGAAAGCGAGGGCAAAGCCGATAGACAGGAAGAAATAATTCCAGAGGTCCTTCTCTCCAATCGAATCTATATGTTCCTGAACTGTTCCTGAACGAAACAGGACACCAAAGATCAGGCAAAGAAGAAAATTGAAAATGGTGAATAACAGAACCTTAATCCAGAATTTGGCCTTAATCAGTAATCTCATGTTGGTTTTTTGTTTTACCAGGATAAGGGAGCATAAAAATAGCTGAATATGCTAAGCTTTGGAAGTAATTAGCAGTAAAACAAAAAATTTAACATGGATTACTTGTCATAGGCCCATTCCAGCAGGGTGGCACCCCAGGTAAAGCCACCTCCAAAGGCGGCCAAAACGATCTTATCGCCTTTGTGTAACTTGTTTTCCCACTCCCAGAGACAAAGAGGGATGGTGCCTGCAGTGGTATTGCCATAACGCTGGATATTGATCATTACCTTTTCTTTGGTAAGACCCATGCGATTAGCGGTCGCATCAATAATACGGAGGTTGGCCTGGTGTGGTACTAACCAGGCGATATCATCACCCGTCAGGTTATTTCGTTCAAGTAATTCAGCACTCACATCTGCCATCCCTTTAACAGCGAATTTGAAAACAGCCTGTCCTTCCTGAAAAATATAATGTTCTTTGTTCGCTACGGTTTCGGCAGAGGAGGGGCGAACAGAGCCACCGGCTTTCATGTGGAGAAACTGACCTCCGCTTCCGTCGCTTTTCAGAATGCTGTCTTTAATGCCAAGCCCTTCTGTGTTGGGTTCCAGCAAAACGGCACCAGCGCCATCACCAAAGATGATACAGGTGGCCCGATCTGTGTAATCAACGATCGCGCTCATTTTATCGGCTCCGCAAACCACAACTTTCTTGTATCGTCCACTTTCAATAAAGGAAGCACCCAGGGTGAGTGAGTATAAAAAACCAGAACACGCCGCAGACACATCAAAGCCAAAGGCATTCTTTGCGCCTAATTTGTCGCAGGCAATATTTGCTGTGGCCGGAAACACCATGTCAGGGGTTACCGTGGCCACGATCAGGCAGTCAATTTCTTCGGGTGAAATGCCTCTTTTCTCACAGATCTCGCGCACGGCAGGCACCACCATATCCGAAGTGCCTTTCCCTTCTCCTTTGAGGATACGGCGTTCTTCGATACCGGTTCGCGTACGGATCCACTCATCGTTGGTATCTACCATTTTTTCAAGGTCAAAATTGGTCAGCTTGTCTTCCGGAACATATCCTCCCACTGCAGTAATGGCGGCTGTGATCTTTTGGCTCATGTAAAAAAATTATCGTGCGAAGATAGGAAAAGGACGGGAGTCGGGGGTTGGAAGTCGGATGACAGATGACGGAGGACGGATGACAGATGACGGATGACAGATGACAGGAAAGGATGTTGGATGTTGGATGTCAGGCTGCTTGACCCTGAAGTCCGGACCTGGGGCCTAGGACATTGGACCTCTGTCATCTGTCATCCGTCATCTGTCATCCAACATCCAACATCCAACCTCCAACATCCTTTCCTGTCATCTGTCATCCGTCATCCGTCCTCCAACCTCCAACATCCAACATCCTTCCCTATCTTCGCCCCCATGATCGCTTTTCTCCGTGGCCGGTTTGTACAAAAATCCCCGGCCCTCGTCCATGTCGACGTTCAGGGAGTGGGTTATGAGGTCCATATCAGCCTGAACACGTTTACCCGCATCCAGGACCTGGAAGAGGGACAATTATATACTTCCCTGTTGATCCGGGAGGATGCCCATATTTTGTTTGGGTTTTATGAACTTGCTGAAAAAGAAATGTTTATGGCGCTTTTGGGGGTTTCCGGAGTAGGGGCAGCCACTGCCCGGATGGTATTATCCTACCTCAAACCAGATGAATTTTCCCGGGCCATCCTGGCCGGTGATGTAAAGACCCTGGAAAGCATCAAAGGGATCGGGAAAAAGACGGCCGAAAGACTGGTGTTGGAACTGAAGGATAAACTGGCCAAAAATCCAGCCGAAACAAGTATTTCTCCCATGAAACACAATACTTTGCATGCCGATGCGTTAAATGCTCTGATCGCACTTGGGATCGGTCGGAATACCGCCGAACAAGCCGTTCAGAAAGTTATTCAATCCTTACCCTCAAATACCTCTGTTGAAGAGGTCATCAAGAAAGCACTTAAAACCGTATAAGCGTATCGACTGAACTTCTACCTAACTAATTGTCGAGAAATAGACTTGGATCACCGAACCTCCAATATCTTCCGTACGCTCGTACTATTGCCTGTCCTATTCATCAGTGGGACGGTCATGGCCAGACATGCCCCCAAGGTTCCCTATGGTTATTTCCAGCAACAACAAGATACCACCAAGTTCCCGCTGACCGATCGGCGCACCGATCCTTATTCATCTCCTTCCAAAAATCCCTTTGATCTTCGGGATACCGCTTTTGTAAAACGCACCATCGAATATGACCCGGTAACCAAACAGTATTATGTGGTCGAAAAGATCGGCGACAAATACTACCGGACCCCGATGAGTTATTCCATGAACGAGTTTTTAACCATTCAGGGAAGAAAGGATGAAGAGGACTATTTCCGGAATCGCTCCAAACTCTTGACCGACCTGAACAAAAGAAACTATAAACCCAAGTTCACCTTTATGAAGGATTGGGTGAACCGGATCGTCGGAAATGGGAAGATCGAATTGAAACCTACCGGCTCGGTTGACATCTTTGCGGGTTACCAGGGCCAGAAGATCAATAACCCCACTTTGCCAGAAAGGGCGAGAAAAAATGGCGGGTTTGACTTCAACATGAATTCACTTCTGCAACTGGATGGAAATATCGGCGATAAACTCAAACTGCCGATCAATTACAATACCCAGTCTACGTTCAACTTTGAAAACCAGTTGAAACTGGATTACAGAGGCGGAGCAGATGACATAGTCAAACAATTCCAATTGGGGAATGTGAACTTCACATCCAAAGGAACCCTGATCCCTTCTGCCCAGGAATTATTTGGTATTAAAACACAACTTCAATTTGGTAAACTCTTTATCACGAGTGTGCTGGCCAACCAACGTTCCCAACGACAGTCCGTTGGGTTGCAGGGAGGCGCATCGGTACAAAATTTTACCCTGAAGGCGGATGACTACGAAGAGAACCGCCACTTCCTGATGGCGCAGTATTTCAGGAATAATTATAATACCGCCATGGCCAATCTTCCGGTGGTCAATTCCAATATTCAAATACTCAGGGTGGAAGTTTGGGTGACGAACCGAACCGGTGCCACCACTGAAACCCGCGATGTAGTGGGTTTTATGGACCTGGGAGAAAATACACCCTTTAGCCCATTGCTCACCGGCTCCGGTAACAACCTGCCCCGCAATAATGCCAATGATCTCTATACCACCTTGCTCAATACACCCAATGCCCGTAGTTCAACCAATGTACAGAGCGTATTAACGGGTATCGGTTTCAGGCCGGTTCAGGATTTTGAAAAAACATTTGCACGCAAACTTCAAACCTCTGATTACTATTTCAACCCACGGATCGGCTTCCTTTCATTGAACCAGCAATTGCAACCCGATGAAGTACTGGCCATCGCCTTTCAATACACCTACAATGGGCAGGTATATCAGGTAGGTGAATTCTCAACCGATGTACCTCCGGATTCTTCAGGTAATACGCAACCTGTATTGTTCCTGAAATTGCTTAAGGCCACTTCTCAACGTACAAACCTTCCACTCTGGGACCTGATGATGAAGAACGTATACTCCGTCGGGTATGGACAACTGGAGCGTCAGGACTTTGACCTGAAGATCTACTACGAAGAACCCAGCCTGGGAATCAAACAATACCTTCCTCCGGATGATGTATCTGATCCTGCCAATAAAGGAAAGCCCTTGCTGTCCCTTCTTCAATTGGACAGATTGAATAACCAGAATGACCCACAGCCCGATGGGAAATTTGATTTTGTGGAAGGATATACGGTGATCTCCAGCCAAAGCAGGATCATCTTCCCCATTCTTGAACCTTTTGGCCGTGACCTTGAGTATGTTTATAATACGCAGCCACTTCGGGATCAGTATATTTATTATCCGCTGTACGATACGATACGCGCCATTGCCTCCACCTTTGCGAACCTGAACCGGTTCCGTATCACAGGAAAATCCAAGTCCATTTCCCAGGCTGATTATCAGTTAGGGATCAATATCCCAAGAGGATCGGTAACTGTCACAGCCGGAGGGCAGGTACTGCGGGAGAATGTGGATTATGAGATCAATTATGATTTTGGGACACTCAAGATCATCAACCAGGCCATCATTAATTCCGGTTTACCGGTGGATGTCAATTATGAGAACAACGCGGTGTTTGGCATGCAAACTAAAAATTTCATGGCCACACGATTTGATTACCTGCTGAACAAGAATCTTTCATTTGGAGCCACGGTAGTGAGGGTGGGGGAAAGACCATTCTTTATCAAACAGAGTTACGGAGAAGATCCTGTGCGGAACACCATGTTTGGGGTTGACTTTGACTATCGCGCCGAAATACCTCGCCTTTCCAAATGGCTGGATAAACTTCCTTTCTATTCCACTCGGGCCATGTCATCGATCCAGGCCTATGGGGAGGCAGCCTGGCTTAAACCTGGTCACGCCAAACAGATCGGAAAGGGTGCAAATGGCGTGATCTATATTGACGATTTTGAAGGTACCCGAAACAGCATTGACCTTCGTTTCCCATTAATCAACTGGACCCTGGCCTCTACGCCTCAGGGAGCCCTGGATGCCAATGGAAATGAACTCTTCCCCGAAGCCTTATTGAATAATGATCTGTCTTATGGATATAACCGGGCAAAGATCGCCTGGTACAATATAGAAACCGTATTGCAGGAAGCCCGCAATTCCAACAACCCGTTGCAGAAGAACCTGGATGAATTATCAAGACCAGAGGTAAGACAGGTTTTGCAAAAAGAAGTTTTCCCGCAACGGTTTAATGACTATGGCCAGGGGCTGCTGACCACCTTTGACATGGCCTACTATCCAAGAGAAAAAGGACCCTATAATTTTGAATACCGCCCGGGTCGTCTCGATGCCAATGGCCGACTAGTCAACCCACGCGAAGCCTGGGGTGGCATCATGCGCAATATCGATCAAACTGATTTTGAAACCGGCAATATTGAATTTATTGAATTCTGGCTGAAAGATCCCTTTACCAATCGATCCTCCAGCACAGGTGGTCAGCTTTATTTCCAATTGGGTAATATTTCAGAAGATGTATTGCGCGATGGAAAACGGCAATACGAGAACGGGTTGCCTACACCAAGCAATGCCTCCATTCCCACGGATGAAACAGTATGGGGTAAAGTACCACGCAACCCCATCCAGGTGACCAATGCCTTTAGCAATGATCCCGAAGACAGACCTTTTCAGGATGTAGGATACGATGGTTTGACAGATACCGATGAACAAGCCAAATTTGCAGCCTATCTGAGCAGCCTGCTGACCAATTTTGGCGCCGGTTCTGCCGCTTACCAAAACGCTCAACTTGACCCGGCTTCGGATAATTTCCGTTATTACCGTGATGAAACATTTACGGCCAATGATGGTATCCTGGCGCGGTATAAAAATATCAATAACCCACACGGTAACTCACCTGTGGCCTCTGAGAATTCACAATTCATCAGTGCCTTTACCTTGTATCCTGACCAGGAAGAGCTGAACCGGGATAATACATTGAATGAAAATGAAGAGTATTTCCAATACCGGGTAGACATTCAGCCCAACATGCTCATGGGCAGCAATTTTATTACCGATAAGCGGCAGGTGACTGTTGACCTCGTTAATGGACAACAATTGAGTGAGTACTGGTACCTCTTCCGAATCCCCATCAAAGAGTACCAGGATAAAGTGGGCAATATTCCTGATTTTAAATCCATTCGTTTCATCCGGATGTTCCTGACAGGTTTTGAGGATACGGTGGTGATGCGTTTTGGTAAACTCGAACTGATCCGTAACCAATGGCGCCGGTTTGATTATGAAATTGACTCCACGGGTGATTATAAAGTGCTTTCCGCGAATGATCCTTCCAATGTGGAAGTGTTGGCTGTGAACCTTGAGGAAAATGACCAGCGTCAGCCGATCAAATATGTGATCCCTCCCGGAATTGAAAGACAGCAACAACTCAGCAATAACAATGTACAATTGTTCCTGAATGAGCAATCCATCAGTTTGAAAGTATGTGAGCTGGAAAAGGAAAGGGCACGTGGTGTGTTCCGGAATTTTGATTATGACCTTCGTCAATACGGTCGGTTACAGATGTTTGTTCACGCGGAGCAGGTTCAGGGTGGTCCTATACTGAATGATGGTGATCTGAATGCCGTGATCCGTATCGGTACAGATGCTGTTAGTAACTACTATGAAGTAAAAGTGCCCCTGAAATTAACCAACTTTGGTGCAACTGATTCATTGGCGATCTGGCCGGCAGAGAATAACCTTGATTTTGACCTCTCCCGCCTGACCGACCTCAAGCTTGCCCGGGATAAAGCCGGTGTTCCCAATTCGCAGTATTATTCCAACACGATAGATGGCCTCACCTTTAGTATGATCGGTAACCCCAGTCTGGGAGAGGTCACCACCATGCTGCTTGCGGTGCAAAACGCCAAGCGGGAGAATGTCTGTACCGAAGTCTGGTTCAATGAACTTCGGCTTTCCAACCTGGATGAAAAAGGTGGATGGGCTGCAACAGGCCGGGTGGATATTACCCTTGCCGACCTGGGTAATGTCAGCTTTTCCGGTTCGGCCCGGAGTGCTGGTTTTGGTACACTCGACCAAAAAGTAAATGAGAGAAGCCGGGAGGAGTTCAGGCAGTTTGATATCTCTGCTAACCTTGATCTGGGTAAATTATTACCCCGCAAGGCAGCGATCCAGATTCCCGTATATGCCAGCATCAGCCGTACAAGCCGTTTACCGGAGTACGATCCGTATGCGCTGGATCTTACCCTTCAGCAGGTACTGGATAATAATTCAAAGGACAAATGGGACTCGATCAAGAGCAACGCCATCGATGTGTCTACGATCAAGACCATCAACCTGACCAATGTTAAAAAGAACCGGACAGGTGACAAACGACCCAAGATTTGGGATATATCAAATCTGGATTTCAATTTCTCACATACAAGTACGGTCTCCCAAAGTCCGCTTGTAGAGAATGAGGAGATACGCCGTACCAGAGGCGCATTGGCTTATAATTTTGCCCCGCAACCACGAAAGGTGGAACCCTTCCGGAACCTGATCAAATCCAAATCAAAGTGGTTTAACCTCATAAGGGATTTTAATTTTAATCTGTCCCCTTCGCAGTTATCGGTTAAGGCAGATGTGTTCCGACAGTTTGGTGCCCTTCGTCCCCGCAATGTGAGTGGTGGGCCTTATGAGGTGCCGGAGACCTATGATAAGTACTTTACGTTCGATCGCTTCTATATTATGCGTTGGGACCTCACCAGTTCCCTGAATATTGATTTCAGCGCCACCAATAATGCCCGTATTGATGAGCCTGCGGGACGCATCGATACCAAGGAGAAAAAAGATTCGGTGAAAAGTAACTTCTTCAAAGGTGGACGGAATACCCGTTACCATCATGAAGCAACGATTACGTACACCCTTCCATTAAGTAAGATCCCTTTACTTGACTGGACCTCCACTCGAGTCAGTTACAAGGCTGGTTACGATTGGATCGGCGCTTCTCTGCTGGCTAAGAACCTGGGTAATACCATTACCAACAGCCAAACCAAGACGCTGAATTCTGAATTCCGGTTTGAGGAACTCTATAATAAATCAAAATTCCTTCGTCGGGCTACCGGGAATGACAAAACCACCCCGGCGACAAGTACGGATCCACAGGTATTGGAGCTGACCAAAAGCGTGGATAGTATCAAGCAGATTTTGGAGAACGAAAAGGTAAAGGTTCCCAAGAAGGATAAAAAGAAACTTAAAAAGAAATTACGCAAACTGCAGCGTCAGTTACGCAAGTTGACCAAGGAGCGAAATGAGATACCTGGTCTGGTCCGTGGTATGGCCGGCCTGGTCACCTCCCTGAAACAGGTGCAGGTACAATACTCCCAAAATGCAGGAACTGAATTACCCGGTTATCTGGACAGTACCCGTATCCTGGGGCAGAACTGGCGCGGATTGAATCCCGGACTTGGGTTTGCATTTGGGTACCAACCCGACACGAATTGGATCAATAAGGCCGGGAACCGGAACCTGTTGACACATGATCCGATATTCAATAGCCTGATCCAGCAACGGTATGATGAAAGATTGGAGATCACAGCCCAGCTTAGCCCGATCCGTGACCTGAATATAGATATCACCATCAAACGGGACTTCAACAAGAACTACTCGGAACTGTACAAGGATACCACGTCCACGGGCACAGGAGCGTTACAGCGTTTCAATCCGTATGCCGCCGGTGGATTCTCGATCAGTTATATATCCTATCAAACCCTCTTCACCAAGTTTGATCCCAATGTGGTGTCTGAAACCTTTAAGCAATTTGAGGCCAACCGATTGGTGATGTCCGGTAAATTAAAGGACCTGAACCCTTATGCCACCGGTAATGGACAGAATCCGGATGGATATTATGAAGGATACGGACGCTATGCACAGGAGGTATTGATTCCTGCCTTCCTGGGTGCCTATACCAATAAAGATCCGCTGGGTATTAGCCTGGTAAAGAATACCAACAATAACCTGCGCGCCAATCCTTTCAAAGGGTTGCTGCCAAAACCCAACTGGAATGTAACCTATAATGGTTTGGGACGATTGCCCGGGCTGGATAAGATTTTCAACAATGTTACTATCCGTCACGGGTACCGAAGCAATTTGAGCATGAATAGCTTTACCTCCGCACTTTTCTTCCAGGACAGGTTCCGATTTGGTTTCCCCGAGTTCATTGATACACTCACCGGAAACTATGTGCCCTACTTCCTGATACCCAATATCACGATCAGTGAAAGCTTTGAACCTTTGTTCTCACTGGAAATGACCTTTACCAACCAACTTAGCACCCGGGTGGAGTACCGTAAATCCCGACAGCTAAGTCTCAGCCTCGTGGATTATCAATTGGCCGAGCAACGTAGCACCGAGTTCACCATAGGAGCCGACTTTAGAAAGAAAGGACTGCCCCTGATCCGGCGGATTGGTAAAATGAAAATGGATAATGATGTAACCTTTAAGCTGGATATTGGAATAAGAGATGATGCCACAGCCAACAGCAAACTTGATCAGAATACAGCCTTTGGTACAGCGGGGCAAAAAGTGATACGCATCAACCCCACCATTGACTATGTGGTCAATAGCCGTGTGCGGGCCACGCTCTACTTCGAACAGATCAAGAATATTCCAAAGATTGCCACCAGCGCACCGGTGACGAATACCCGGGCAGGTGTGCAGTTGACGATTTCCCTGAATCAATAACAGCTATCAGCTTATAGCTATTAGCTGGTAGCTGGTACATATGCATTTGTGGAAATTGGAGTGTTTATAAGGGAAAGCTAAAGGCTAAGCGCTAAAAGCTAAAAGTGCTATTTCGTTTCAGCTCCAACCTTCTTAAACATCATCACATACCCACACAAGCCTTTTTTCTTCTGCTTGTTTACCTGAACCGGTTTGAGCATGTGGAATTCGGAGAATTTGGGTTGATAGGCGTATGAGATAACGTTGCCATCTACATCACCCCATCTTTTTTGTTGAAAAACAACCATGCGCTCGTTCCAGTCATACATTCTGACCTCGTAGAGTTTGGAGCTGTATTCACCAATAAAGACAAATTGATAGAGGCTGCCTTCGTTCAAAGGAACGATAACAGGAAGTTCATATTCGCTTTCCATGCTGATGGATGCCTCTTTCATGAGGACAAAGCCATCGGTGGCATAAAGTTTCTTCAGACTGTCCACCTGCGAAAGAATACCCGAGTCACATGTGCCGTTGTTGATAGTTGTAGAAGAAGTTGTGGCCGAGGCAAATTGCTGAGCCTGACCAAAGAGGGGCAAAAGGGCTAATCCAAGGATATAGGTGTACGGTTTCATCAATAGGGTATTGGTGGTCTTCAAATAGTATTTGAATAACGAGTTAAATATAACCGATATTATCATGAATCATGCAATTTTCAAGCCTGAAATTGGACACAAGGGTATAATTCCCAAGGGGTAATACGGGACTAAAGGGAAATCGTTAAAGAGGGTGGGATTAGGGTATCAGGGGTAGTAAGGGTATACAAGTAAAGCTATTTTATTTAAAAATACAAGTGCGGGGCAAAAAAAGATGCTGGATGTCGGTTGTTGGACATGACAAAAATACCAACATCCAACAACTGACATCCAACATCCAGGCTACCCTTTAAACGTATAAAATGAATTTGCCTGGCTTGTGCAGGTCACCACGAGATCATTGATGCAAACATGGGGAGGCAGGGTGGTTGTAAAATAGACCACTTCGGCCACGTCTTCGGCATAAAGCGGGGTATATCCTTCATAGACCTTATCGGCCATTTGCTGATCACCTTTAAAACGGACCAGGGAGAATTCGGTTTCGGCTGCACCCGGATGGACTACGGTTATTTTTATCTTATCTTTTAACAGGTCGATACGCATAGCTTTGGAAATCGCATCCACCGCATGTTTGGTGGCGCAATAGATATTTCCCTTCTCATACACTTCCTTTGCCGCCGTCGACCCGATATTGATGATATGTCCTTTTTTAAATTTTTGGAAAAAAGGAATTACGGCTTTGGAAACATAGAGCAGGCCTTTTACATTGGTATCGATCATGGTCTCCCAATCGCTTAAATTGGCTTCATCAAAATGATCCCGGCCCAGGGCCAATCCCGCATTGTTGACCAGGACATCAATGGCCTGCCAATCAGCCGGTATACCAGAGATAGCCTGATCAACTTCGTCTTTTATTTGTACATCAAAAGAAAGCGGTAGTACAGCAACATTGTATTTCTTTTCAACAGCCTGGCTCACTTCGGTCAATCTTTCGCTTCTGCGGCCGGTAAGAATTAGGTCATAACCTTTGGAGGCAAATTTTTCGGCAATGGCTTTACCAAATCCAGAGGTAGCACCAGTAATAAGGGCGATGGAAGGCATGGCAAATAAGTAGTTGAAGTTTAATCAAACCAATGAAGGACAAAAATAGTGCATTAATAAAAGCTAATAGCTATTAGCTTTTAGCCGTTGGCTTTTATCATTCGGTTACTTGATCAGTGTTACCGTTCCTTTTTGGAATACCGGCTTGCCAAGATAGTCGATCGCTTTCACCAACCACACAAAGGTGTTCGTGCCCTGGTCCCTGCCATTGATCTTCCCATCCCAACCTTCGCCATTGATGGTTGTGGTAAAGACCAGCTGACCCCACCGGTTATATATGCGGAAGTATTCGATTTTTTCGATACCCACGGCAAGAGGACGTACAAGATCGTTTAATCCATCTCCATTGGGTGTAAATGCCGAGGGAACAAATATCTGCGGGTTTACTTTGAATATCTTGACCAGGAGGGTTGCAGAGTCCAGACACCCCGCTTCATCAATGACACGCACCCAATACCGGATGCTGTCAATACTGCCATCATGTTGAGCGATCGGATCGGCGATCGCTACATTATTCAAACCCGTTGGCGGATACCAGAAATAGGTTTCTCCACCCGAAGCGCGTAACTGCAAAGGTTGTCCTACAACAATGGCTGTGTCCCGTCCGGCAAAGGCATTCACCTTTGGTAACATGATCACCTGAACCGTGTCACGTCCAGGCTTGGGACAACCGTTATTTTCAAAAGATGTCAAAACATATTGTGCTGAAGCGGGTGGGCTGGCCACAGGCACCAGGGATCGCGGATTGCTTAAGGTTGCTTCAGGCGACCAGCTAAAGGTGGCGCCATTATTCACCGTACCATTCAACCTGGCCGTGGTGCCAAAGCAAATGGTGGTATCATTACCCGCATTGGCAAGTGGGTAAGGCACGGTAAGGATCGTAACGTCACTGGTGGTATTACACCTTCCGATCGATGCCACAACCTGATAGGTGGTGGTATTGATGGGCGAAGCAATGGGGTTTTGAACGGTAGGATCATCAAGTGTTGCAGCCGGTGTCCAGGCAAACTGCAATCCATCCGTCTGTGCAAATAATTGAACTGGATCGCCTGCGCAGATCGTGGTATCTCCCCGCAGGCTGAGTGTAACAAAATCCACTACTCGCACCCTGACCGAATCATCATTCAAACAACCATTATCATCCAGCCGCACTTTGTACCAGGTTGTCACCTTAGGAAATACGGTAGGGTTGGAGGTATTTTCATTCAGAATATTATAATTGGGTGTCCAGGAGAAATTACCACCACCCGGTGCCGTAGCCGGAATCTGTAAAGAATCAATGCTGCATATCAACGTATCCCTGAAAGGTAATTCGATCGGTGGCTTATCAATGATGGAGATATCGGATGTTACCGTATCCACGCAGCCCTTATTACTCTCCACAATGAAGGTGACGGTCTTTACCCCCATAGACGGATAGGTGAAAGTGGGGTTTTGGAGTAAGGAGGTGTCACTGTTCATTGAGGTTTCACCAAATTCCCAACGCCATTTGCTGATTACCCCATATCGGGTACTGGATGTATCAATGAATTGGGTCGGTTTACTAAAACAGATACCGCGTACAATAAAGCCCGGATAAAAACCGGGATAGACAGCCACATTGGCAAAGGCCGAATCGGAACAGGGGTCACCAGGGTTAACAACCAGTTTTACCCGATACAAGCCCGTATCAGGGAAGGTGAATGTAGGCCGCTCAAGATCGGACACATCCGTATTCACACCGGTTACACCAAAATCCCAGGCCCAGGAATTGATCAGCGAAGTGGGGGTCTGGTTTTCAAACGTAACCGTAAAACCGTCACAGGAAGAAATATTGATCGGTAATTGCGCTGCCACAAAATCACAGTTCCCGACTTTTAAAATAAAATCTTTTCGATGGGTATTGATAACACGCCCATTTCTCCATTCATCCACACACACGGCGATCACATAGGAACCGGCTACCGGGGCGATACCTGTAATGATACCGGTACGCGGATTGATGGACACACCCGTACCCAGGGGTAAACCCGGCGAATATCCATTTCCGTAAGGGACAGAGTTATAGGGTGGGGGTGGGGGATCATTGATCACCGGATTACCTTCCGTACCACCATCATAGGCATTGCAGAAATAGTAGTTCAGCGAATCACTATCGGGGTCTGTAGCTGAGAAATCGAGTGTAAAGTTTCTGTTCTGGCAGACCAGGGCTGTATCCTTCACCTGGAATTGAGGGCTTGAATTTACGCCGCCACCCAATAAAGTAGTGCCCGCTATGCTACCAACATAGGTAGCGCCGATATTATTTTGCTGGCTCAGGTTGCCAATAAAATCCACCCGGCAACAACGTTGGTAGGCCACCCAATATCCCTGGGCATTATCGGCCAGGGTAACGTTCAGATAATAAAAACCCATCTGATAACAAACCAATGGCTCATTGATGATACAGGGCAGGGAACCAGTGGTCCGTTGAATGGTTTCTATGTGGTCAAGGTTGGAGGCGAATGGCGAACCGGCAACAGCCTGATTATTACTTTTATTAAAGATGGCGATACTCACCTGTTGGTCAAGTTGGGCGCCACTGGATTGGCAATCGCGGAAAAGACGTAAGGTGATCCGGTATTGACTGGTTCCGGGAGAACCACCTGGCCCGATGTACTGATAGAAAATCTCTCCGCCGGCAATATGACGTGCGTCCGCCCCCATCAGGGCGGCAAAGAGCAAGGTTAATACTAAAACGATCTTCCTCATGGGCAACAAGGCGGACGGGATGCTTAATCCATCTGATGCGTCAGGAAGTTTTTTAATGCCTCGGTGCATTCATCAGGCTCTTCCAGCATTCCCATATGTCCGGATTGGTTAAGGACATCAATATACGATTTTTCAGGCAGATGACATTGCTCCAGGACATCTGCCAACGGGATCGCGTTATCGCTCTCCCCAGCCAGGAAAAGAACCGGCACTTTGCTGATTTTCAGTATCTCCCGCCTGTCTGGTCGCTGGATCATCGCTTCGTAATAGGAAACGAGTGAATCGGCCGAAAAGTTGCTTAAACCCCGGATCTGCCGGTCGATCAATTCGGGTCTTTCGTCGCGGGTCTTTGGAGAGAATAAATTCGGGGTGGCTGTTTTCAAAAATTCAAAGGCACCATGATCGCGGATAAACTGGATGCCTTTACGACGGGTGGCCTTTTTTTCTTCAGTATCCGCATAGGCGCTGGAATGAAAAAGGCAGTAGGCTTGGAGAAGCGCCGGATACTTTTCCGCAAAAGCCATGGTGATATATCCTCCCATGCTATGCCCAACCATGATGGAACGGGTAACCCCTTCCTGATCGAGTATGGCCTTGATCGTTTCCGCCATTCCCTCCATACTCATATCCTCTATCAACTGGGTCTTACCTGTTCCCGGTAATTCGGGTATGATCAAATGAAAGGAGTCTTTGAATTCCCGGATCAGTTGATCCCAGATATCACTGAGTTCACCAAATCCATGGATCAATACCACGGTTTTTCCTGTTCCGGCTACCCGGTAGTGCAAAGTGGTATCCTTGTATAAAAGTGATTTATTTATCATAGTGGCGGGCATTTAATTTACCGATCCAAAAACCGCGAAATCCTAACAAAGCCACGACCGGCATCAGGCCATAATTCAATTGTTGGGGAAGCCAGAACCATGCCACTAATAGAATAACGGATAAAAGAGCCACGACCATAAAATAGGAACGTACCCAGGCTTTTTGACGGGTTACAAAAAAAGCCATGATAAAATGGGTCGGCAGTGCCCAGGCGAGGTTCCAGTTATTTCGGCACATGGCATGATCAGTTCCCCACCACATGAACACCAACAATATCCCGATAAGCCCGGTAATACCAAATAGCAACCCATCCATAATATTCCCTATTCTTTTTACCCGCTTGTTCTTTGTAAAAACCGGAAACAGATACAGAATAAATAATATCGTAAAGATCAACGCGGGATCAAGGGAGAAGGAAGACGCTGCTTCAGGCCCTCTGGTGAGTAATTCCCTTTTTGCCGTGACAAGAGGCTCCCCATTTACCCGCGCACTATCCAAAGCCTTCATAAGATAATCAGGCAGAAACATCGCTTCCTCATTCGTTACCTGTTTATCCAAAGGGGCACCAAGGAGAATGTCAATGCCAAGTTTTGACCATTGCTGTTTCCCCTTGTCAAGGTACTCATGAATCAGGTTGCGAAAACTGGTTCCCGCAGGTACAATGGATGACACGATTGGTTTTTCCGGGGTCATCTTCCAGATCATATCCCTTAGACGGGACGTGCAATTGTCGTAGTTAAAATCGTAGCGATAATACTTGTTCTCCTCTCTGGCATTTTCATACAGAGCGTAAAGGAGTTTTTGTTTTTCTGCACAGGTAAGCCGAAGGTCCTGTTCTGTAACTCCCCGTTGGAAATACTGATATTCCATCATGAAATCCGGGAAGGCATCCACGGAAACAAAATAAAGCAATTTACCCCGGGTGAATTTGGTATAGAAGTCCGGATCATCAAAATCAAAGGTTCCGTAGTTGAAAACAAGATCTGAACCATTTTCAGTGTTCACCATGCGCAAGGCACTATGCCCGAAACTGGAGTAGAGTTCATCTCCGGGGGTGCAGGTAAGCAAGCTAAACTTTATGCCACAGCTATCCGGTTGGGCAGCGACATTAAGTCCCAGGAAAAGTAATATAGAAAGAAAAAATTGACGCATACACAGTTTTCAAATTGTCACATCGTCACATTTTCAAATTATAAAATCATCTCCTGCTATAGTTTGGCGCTTCTCTGGTGATCTCCACATCGTGGGCATGGCTTTCGCGGATACCTGCGTTGGAGATCTTAACGAATTTTGCTTTTTTCAATTCTTCAATGGTGGAGGCCCCGCAATATCCCATACCCGCTCTTAAGCCACCTACATATTGGTAAACGATTTCTTTGAGTGCCCCTTTAAAGGCAACTCTTCCTTCAATGCCTTCCGGTACAAATTTCTTTATATCGTCTTCTACATCCTGGAAATAACGATCACTGCTGCCGGTGGCCATGGCACCAAGCGAACCCATGCCCCGGTATGACTTGAATTTTCTTCCTTCGTAAATGATGGTTTCTCCCGGGCTTTCTTCCGTTCCGGCAAACACACTTCCCATCATTACGCAATCGGCTCCCGCTGCCAGGGCTTTTACCATATCACCGGTGTATCGAATGCCACCATCGGCAATCACCGGTATCTTTTTATCTTTTAATGCGGAGTAGGCTTCCATCACCGCCGTAAGTTGCGGTACCCCTGCACCGGCTACGATACGGGTGGTGCAAATTGATCCGGGTCCAATACCCACTTTTACCGCATCCGCTCCTGCTTCCGCCAGGGCCTTTGCCCCTGCGGCAGTTCCCACATTCCCGGCGATCACATTGATCTTGAAATTCTTCTTTACATTTTTCAGCGCGGTAATGACTCCTTTGCTGTGGCCATGAGCACTATCAAGACAGATCACATCCACACCCGTTGTTTGTAAAGCGGCCACGCGGTCCAGCATGTCGGCAGTTATACCTACACCTGCTCCTACCAGCAACCGGCCATAATTATCTTTCACTGCATTGGGGTAACTGAGGAGTTGGAGTATATCACGGTAGGTGATAAGCCCGATCAGTTTTCCTGATTTACTGACAACAGGTAACTTTTCAATCTTATGTTTTTGCAAGATCTTCTCCGCTTTTTTCAAATCGGTTCCTTCCGGCGCAATGATCAGGTTCTCTTTGGTCATTACCGCCGATACTTCCTTACGCGGATCGGTTTCAAAGCGAAGATCACGGTTGGTGAGGATGCCAACCAGTTTGCCGGTTTTTTCTACTATGGGAATACCACCGATCTTATTCTCCTTCATGATGCGGAGTGCATCACCGATCGTTTGATTGGGCTGGAGAGTGATGGGGTCAAGGATCAAACCACTTTCACTGCGTTTCACTTTTCTCACCTGCCGGGCCTGTTCCTCGATCGACATATTCTTATGCAGGATACCCATTCCACCCTCACGGGCCAGGGCGATGGCCAGGGGTGCTTCTGTTACCGTATCCATGGCGGCAGATAACATTGGGACATGTAATTGGATATCCTTGGTCAGCCGGGTATTGATATTTACCTCACGGGGTAAAACCTGACTATAACCCGGAACGAGTAGTACATCATCGAAGGTGAGTCCTTCGGCTACGATCTTTGATTGGGGGGAAGGGGTGGAATTTCTTGTTGCCATGTGCAAAGATAATACGTTTGACCTTGATTTATGGGGATTTTTGGATCAACCGTATTGAAATCCGGAGGACGAAAAAGGATAAGTCTGTGCAGGTTAATTTTTGGTGATGCTTTTAGCGGATCAGGACCGAAATCCCTTTTTCAAAAACTTTTTGGCCAGAATCACGGTGGGTGTATTGAAGCATCCAGACATAGGTGCCTGAGCCCTGGGGGATGCCTTTGACGGTGCCATCCCATTTCTCCTGCCAGTTACGGGTTTGAAATACAAGCTGTCCCCATCGGTTATAAATGGCAAAATACAGGTCAACGGCCTTGATGGCATTATTGGGGTAGAGATAATCATTCAATCCATCTCCATTGGGTGTAAAAGCGGTAGGTACAGCGATGAGGCAATTATCAAATACCCGAATGGTCTTGGAAGCAGTATCGGTACACCCAAGACTGTTATTGGTGGCCAGCAAACGCAATATAAAGTCTGTGTCCCTTGTCAGATTTCTTGGTAGGGAAAGGGGCAGCGGATCACGGAGCATACTGCTTCCCAGGGTACCAAAATCCCAGCGCCAGGAATCGATGAGCCCTGTGCTGGTGTTGGTGATCTCCAGCAGGTCCTCCGGACAAATATCTACAGGGATATCAAAGGAGGCTTTCACTTCATTATCCAAAACCAGGGTCTGGGTAAGGGAGTCTTTACAAACGCCATTGCCCACAACCAGTTTGATGGTATTGGTGGAGAAGGCGGGCAGGATAGCCGCGGCATTGATGCCGGTTGAAACCTGGTTGTTAATAGTCCAGGTCCACTGGTTCACCTGATTGGTGCCATTATGCGAAAAGAACAGTGTATCAAATCGACAACCCAATTGATTTGTTATGCTGAATTCAGGATTCACTGTATCCGCAATGGGGAACGACAGGGATTGTTGGGGCAGTTCCAATCCACATTCATCAATGATAGTCGTGCCATCCACACCCGCTTTTAAAGTGAGCTGGTAGGTGCCGTTTTGTACAAGCGGTGCAGAAAGGCGCACGGTGACAAATTCAGTTTGACCGGCAATACATTGTCCCGATGCACCGATCACATTCACCGATTGCGGTCCGCCACTTACCAGGAAGTCACTGCCATCATTGGCGATGGTGCTGCAGAAAATTTTCTTGGGAAAATAAAGCCGCAGGCTATCGGGGGCACAGCCGGGTGTACCTATACTGTCGGCAAAAATGGGAATGGGAGGATTATAGACAAAAGGAATTGTTTCCCCATCGGGAATTCCCCGGTCACAATTATCCAATAAAGTATTGCCATCAGCTCCCGGCCGAACGATCAATTGATAATTGTTATTCGGAAGGGTCGCAGAGAGTGTAATGGTGATTTCATCTACATCGAAACTGGTGGTACAGCTATCACCAACCGCACTGATAACGGTAGCGGCAGCGGGATTAAGAATAAATTCAGTACCGGGTGCTGTCAAACTGCTGCACTTGATCTTCTTGTTCAGTTTCAGGGTCACAACTCTTCCATCGCAACTGATCGTGGCATTGGTGGCACGTGGTAACAAAGGGTCGGTGATCACCGCGGTTCCACCGGCGAACTGTAATGTATACCCACTCTGTGTGTCGGAATAATGGCTTACCATCAACAGATACGTATGTCCAACAATAAGAGTAGGCATTTGGGCAAACGTAGGCGCATTATCGGCAGGCACCGATGCACATTGAATAAAATTGACACCGCTGGCAGAAGCACCAGTTACACCATAGGAACCCGACCAGTTCCCGGTTACAACCAGGCTATTATTGGTAAAGATCTCATTGGGGTCACGACCCGTGATATCATAGAGCTGCCAATCATAGTCTTCCTGATTGGCCAATGGGGTGATCAGAAACCCCAATGTTCCGGCAGTATAACAGGTAAAACGATAAAAGAAGGGGTTTTTGTTTTGATAGTTGGCACCACCCGTACCCGAACAGCCCGGAACAAAAATGTCATTTGTGGCACAGATCGGAACCGTGGATTGGGTAAAAACAGAGGTTCCGCAAACCGGAAATGCCGTAGAAGGGGTTTGCCCCAGCGTGGTACAGGCCTGCCCCCCACTTTTCAAATAGGGAGTAAGGAATAATATAGTGATGATCAACGCGTAGGTGCTTCTCATGATCCGTTTCAGGGTTGGCCTGGAGTTATCCAAGACAACAAAAATAGTCATTCCGTTGCTTAAAGTAAACGGTACTGCTTACCTGGTAGGGAATGAACGAGGTTATTCAATTCCAGGTTGAGTAAAGCCCCTGCGAGGGCACTGTTGGGACTTTGGCAAAAATGATATAATTCATCAATATGAAGAGGTTGATGATGGGTAAGTGTGTCCAGGATATTTTTTTCCAAAGGACTTAATTCAGGGAAAAGGAGTCGCTGGGGGAGGGCAGGGGCTGCTCTTTTTTCCATCCAGCCCATTGCTTCGATCAGATCGTTGGCACAGGTGATTAGCGCGGCTTTGTTTTTGATGATCAGTTTCAGGCAACCCGCGCTTTTTGGATCGCTTGTTTTTCCGGGAAATGCAAACACATCCCGATTGTATCCATTGGCCAATTCAGCGGTGATGATACTTCCGCCCCGCTCACCGGTTTCAATCACCACCGTAGCATCTGCCATTCCGGCTACGATCCGGTTTCGGGTGGGGAAATGATGCTTATCGGGTGCTACCCCGCTGCGAAATTCAGTAAGCAGGGCCCCATTGGATTGAACCATTTCCCGGGCTAATCTTTCATGTGCGGGCGGATAGATCTGATCGAGTCCGTGTGCCAGAACGCCAAGGGTGGAAAGTGAATGACGACAAGCCGCGTGGTGGGCAATACCATCTATTCCATGGGCCATACCACTGATCACCTGTACATCCAAGGGCACCAGATCGGCGATCAGTTTTTCCGTAATCTTTTTTCCGTAATCTGTATGGGAACGGGTACCTATGACCGAAAGGGCCCTGGCTGGATTGAGGTCCGCTTTTCCTTTTTGAAACAAAATCAGCGGGGCATCATAACAATGAAGAAGTCTGCGCGGATAACCCGGATCATTGATGAAATGCGCATGGATCTGGAATTTTTCCATATAGCGGATCTCTTTTTCCGCCATCGAAAAATTTTGAAAGGCCTTGATATATTTTGCCCGGAGGGAACCGATCCCTTCTTTTTTTTCCAATAAACGACGAGGAGCCTGAAATACAGCCTTGGCCGAACCAAATTCCTGTACCAATAAACGCGCATGTACCGCTCCCACCTGGGGAACTTCCGTCAGTGCCAGTTGATAAAGAAGATCCTCCTTCATTACTGACGAACAACTTTCATTTCAGTACGACGGTTCAAGGCCCTGCCTTCTTCGGTATCATTGGAAGCAATGGGTTGGGTGGCGCCATATCCCTTATAACTTAAACGGGTCGCCGCAATCCCTTGTTCTACCAGATAACGGACGACGGAGGCAGCCCTGTTCTCGGATAGTTTCTGGTTGGCAGCGGCATTGCCCACTGCATCCGTATGTCCATTGATTTGAATGGTCAAACCCGGATTGTCTTTGAGCAGACTTGCCAGTTTGTCCAATTCAGATTGGGATTCTGTACGCAGGTCAAATTTATTTACATCAAAAAATACATTGCGTAATACCAGTACAGCATCCTTCTCTATAGGACGAAGCTTGATATTTTTTTCATACGCCGTATCTCGCTCATTTTCCTTCAGGAAAAAATTATCGCTGTAAAACAAATAACCCTTTCTGTTTACGTTGAAGGCATAATCCTTGCCAACCGGAAGGGTGATCAGGTAATTGCCTTTTTCATTGGTTTGAATACGCGATACCATTTGTTTGGTTGAAAGATCAATCAGTTCTACAAATGAAGGAAGTACTTTGCCTGTCTTTTCATCCGTGACCGTACCCTTTACCCAAAGCGTCTGGTAAGGCCTTACCTGTTCTGGAAGAGTGAACCAATAAATGTCCAGGGCGCCATACCCCTCCACCCGGTCACTGGTGAAATAGGCAGTACGGGCATCCGGCGCAATGAATAGAGAACCTTCCTTGTCGATCGTGTTGATCGGGTAACCAAGGTTTACCGGAACACTCCAAACACCTTTTGGTCCCCGCCTTGCCAGGTAGATATCATCTTCGCCATATCCGGGTAATCCGTTGGATGTAAAGTAAAGTGTCTGGTTGTCTGCATGCAGGAAGGGGGTTGATTCGTCACCGGGAGTATTGATCTCCGGTCCAAGGTTTTCCGGGCTTCCCCAGGTGCCATCGGGTTGTATTTTGCACACATATAGATCACTTCCGCCAAATCCGCCAAAACGTCGACTGGCAAAATACAGTTCTCGTTTATCGGGAGATAAACAAGGCTGAGAATCCCATTGATCCGAATTGACACGTCCTCCCAGATTGATCGCCTCACTCCATCCAGTCGGAGTGAGATAGGAAATATAAATATCACAACTGCCCCACCCATCCGGTCTGGAGCATCCGGTGAAAACCAGCCATTGTCCATCGAGTGAGATCATTTGCGCCCCCTCATTTTGTGGGGTATTCACCTCTCCGGGTAATGCAGTAGATGCACCCCAGGTGGTATCCATTTTTCGACTGGAATAAAAGTCTTCATTTGAATTATTCACCCGGCGGGTAAAGACCAATTCTTGTCCATCAATGGTCAGGGAAGGAAAATATTCCGCTTCCGTGGTATTGATCCCGGGTCCGGCATTCACCGGTGTAAAATGAAAACCTGCAGGTGGAAACTTACGGGATTGGTCAACCGCAAAATCATAACTCTTTTGCCGGTATTCTCCCGCCTTACGGCTATTCTCACCCAGACGAGGGTTGGATAAATAATTGGTCACGGCATCCAGCGCCTCATCAAAACGTCCGGCGCCGGCTAAATTGATCGAATAGGGAAGATAATATAAACTATACCGGCTGGTATCTTTCTGGATGCCCCTGGCATAATACTCATTGGCTTTCGCATAATTCTTTTGCTGGCTGTAAACACCGGCCAACGAAAGATAGGCATTGGTAAAATTGGAATCAATGGCGATCACCTGTTCAAAATAGGGAATGGCTTCATTGAATTTTCCCGACTGTGCCCGGGCTAGGCCCTCTGCATATAATTGATCGTAGGCAGGAACGGGGGGCTGTTTTTGTTTTCCTTTTTTTTGCGCAGCGCAGGAAACAAAGAAGACAAGAAAGAGGATATGGCAAAGGATTCTTTTCATTATACCGGATTCAGAAGACGAAACTATTCAAAAATTGTCCCTTTTGAAAGTAAGTCGTGTTAAAACCTGATACTTTGTCTGGCTAATACCTGAAATCACCGGTGGGATTCAGGGTACCTGGATGTATTTGTGGATCTGCAGGCTCAGTTCCCATTGTGGATGGGCTTTAATGTACTCCACGATCAGTGGGGTCATGGCAGTGGCCTTATCCCATTCGGGTTGGAGATAGCATTTGCAATCAGCGGGTACTTGCGCGGCATATTTTTCGGCCCAGTCAAAATCTGACTTATTAAATACCACCACTTTTAATTCATTGGCGTGGGGAAGTATCTCCGGCAAAGGGGCTTTGAATTTTTTTGGCGACAGGCAGATCCAATCCCATTGTCCGCTCAGGGGATGGGCGCCGGATGTTTCAATATGGGTTTTTAGCCCGGCGGCATGAAGCAGAGAGGTGAACACCCGCAGATCATGCATCAACGGCTCTCCTCCGGTTACCACGACAATTTTTGCCGGTGTATTGCGTATCGTCTTTACCAGTTCCTCCAGGACGGTCATTGGGTGTTTATCCGCATCCCAACTGTCTTTTACATCACACCAGGTACACCCGACATCACACCCTCCCAGCCGGACAAAATACGCAGCCCTTCCCTGGTGAAAACCTTCACCCTGAATCGTATAAAAATGTTCCATGACGGGGAGCTGCATCGTGTTTTTGTGATTTCCTGGTGGAGGAAGAAGGTATTAGCTGCTGGCTATTAGCTATTAGCTTCCAGTTCTTCCAATAAATCCTTTAATTATATAAATCCTTTAATCTTTAAATCCTGGTCAATTCTTAGTTGTGCAGGCCCTATATGTATTCCGCAACAGGGCAGCAATCGTCATAGGTCCTACGCCTCCCGGAACGGGTGTGATATAACTACATTTTGGAGCGACACTGTCAAAATCCACATCACCCACCAGTCGGAATCCAGATTTCTTGGCAGGATCATCAACCCGGGTAATGCCTACATCCACCACGATGGCCCCTTGCTTTACCATATCTTCTTTAACAAAAGCGGGACGTCCTAAAGCGGCAATGATAATATCAGCACTTTGACAAATCTCATTCAGGTTCTTTGTTTGGGAATGACAAAGGGTGACTGTACAGTTTCCCGGTTGTGTATTCCCACTTAACAGGATACTCATGGGGCGGCCGACAATATTGCTGCGGCCGATCACTACGGCATGGAGCCCTTTTGTATCCAGTTTATAATGTTTCAGCAGAAGCATGATGCCATATGGCGTGGCCGAAACAAATGAGGGAAGTCCTTGCACCATCCGTCCTACATTCACCGGGTGAAAACCATCCACATCCTTTTCAGGGTCGATGGTATTGATCACCTTTTCTTCCGAAATATGCCCGGGCAGCGGAAGCTGGACCAGGATACCATCTACATCCGGGTCGTTGTTCAATTCTTCGATCTTGTCCAGCAACTTATTCTCTGATATCGAATCTTCAAACCGGATCAGGGTGGATTTAAATCCCACCTCGGCACAGGATTTTACTTTCGAAGCCACATAGGTTTCGCTGGCACCGTTATTTCCTACCAGGATGGCCGCCAGGTGGGGTATTTTCCTCCCCTCCGAAACCAGTTGAGCCACCTCTAATTTCAACTCATCGCGGATCGCCTGGGCCGCCTTTTTCCCATCTAAAATTTGCATGGCGCAAAGGTAGGGGCTTCCCCCGCGAGACAAAAAAAATTAGCTTGCTTTCACCATTTCTTATCCCGAAAATATGCACCCATGATCTGTATCCTTTTTTTTCTCCTTTTTTCCATGCCTGTCCTGGCGCAGGAACCGCCCCATCCCCGCGAACCGTACTATGGTTTGCCTGCCGCGTATGGACAGCATCCATCCGGGGGTATGGCAAATATTCAGCATCCGGCTTCCATGCTTCATCCCGGTGCCAATGGAATATCCGTTTTTTCCGAGATCCCTTTTGGACTGAAAGAACTGGGCTTGCATTCGCTGGGATTGGTCTTTCCCTTATCAGGGGCAAAAGCCGGGGTCTTTTTAAACCATTCCGGCTATCCTGGATTTGGCGAAACCAGCCCCGGATTGGCGATTGCCCTGCCTCTGGCGCAAACAGTTTTTGCCGGCATGCGGCTCAATTTTCATCAATGGAAGATGGATGGAGTTCCTGCTTCGGGAGTATCTGTCAAAACAGGATGGTTGTTTCAAATAGGGAAGGAGTTTCATAGTGGGTTTCAACTCGGATTGGCCAAGGTTAAAGGGTATGCTTTGTCGTACACCGCTCAATACGGTATTTGCTGGGCACCCGGTCCACAATGGTCGGTGTCCGGCGTTCATACGTTGTACAAGGAACAACCGGATGACCTGCATACTCTCCTCCAATACTTCCCTCACGAACGGATCAATCTGGAATGGGGCTTCCTGTCTGCGTCCGATCAATGGTACCTGGGAATCGGGTTCAGGGTAAAAAAATGGAGAACCATGCTGTATGGGCGATGTCATCCCTACCTCGGTTGGACACCCGGCATATTATGGCAACTCAATCCAAAAAATAAATGACATGAAAAAGGCAGTTAACATTTTGGCCGCCTCTGCTCTTTTCTTTTTTAATATCTGCTTATATGGGCAGGATCCGGTGGAACAATCCGGGAATGAACAAATGATGGAAACAATCCTCTCTGGTGGAGAAGAGGAAACCACGAGTATGGAATGGGAGACGGCTGAGCAGGTGCTGGATTTGAATACAGCCGGGGAAGCTGACTTGTTAGGCTCCGGACTATTCCGTTTTGAATGGGTCAGAAACCTGCTCGATTACCGAAAAAGATTAGGCCCTTTTCTGTCTATTTATGAATTGCAGGCAATTCCGGGCTGGGAGGCAGATTGGCTACGTCAAATAAAACATTTCATAACAGTAAGCAACAACCGAAAAATTAAGTTCTCACCCGCCAGTTGGAAGAAGGAAGGCGAACAGCGATTATTGATTCGTTGGGCCGGGACATTGGAAAAGAACCGGGGAATAAAAGAAAAGGCCTATGCCGGCGCCGGGTTTGCCCAAATGTATCGTTATCGTTTTCAATGGCAAGGACGGATACAGTTTGGGTTTACCTGGGAAAAGGATATTGGAGAAAAAAAAGGATTTTTCTCAGCACATCTCCAACTCCGCGACCTGGGTCGGATAAAGCTGTTGGTTATCGGCGATTACACCATCAGCCAGGGGCAGGGATTGGTGCAATGGCAGGGGATGCGTTTTGGAAAGGGAGGCGATCCGGCAGGCATCAAGCGGCAAGGGACTGTATTGCGTTCGTATTCTTCAGCGGGCGAAATATTTTTTCATCGGGGGTTGGGTTTCATCTGGCAAAATCGCGCCTATGAGGTGACCGGATTTCTTTCGCATCGGTTTTTAAGCGGGAATAAAGAACAGGATGATAGCGGAGAAACGATAATGACCTCGATCTCTTCCTCGGGTTATCATCGCACGGTGACAGAGATCGAGGGTAGAAATGTATTGCAACGATGGGCGGGTGGGGGAACGGTTCGCTGGCGCAAAAAAGAGTGGCAGGTATCTGCCAATGCCAACACCTTTATGTATTCCATTCCAATAGAACCCAATGCGGCTCTCTACCGGCTCTATGCTTTTCGGGGAAAAAAGGGGACTGCTGTGAGCCTCGACCTGAGTGGATCCCTGAGGAGCATTCATTTTTTTGCAGAGAGCGCTGTATGCCATACCGGGAAACCGGCAATTTTGGCTGGATTGCTTTTCAGCCCGGACAAAAAGATGGACTTTGCCCTGATGGCCCGAAAAATTGCACCGGGTTATATATCTCCGGAGGCCCAGGCTGTTACCCAGGCCTCCCAGGTACAAAATGAACAGGGAATATTGATATCTATTCGGGGTCGGCCAAGGGATAGATGGATAATAGATACCTATCTGGATTGTTTTTCTTTTCCCTGGCTCAGGTATCAGGTGAACGGGCGTTCTGTGGGAAATGAGTTTCAATCATCGCTTATTCATACCCCGCGCAGGGGGACTGAGATCCTGGCCCGGTTCCGGACCTCGAATCGTTGGGAAAATGGGGAGAGCATTCCCGGTACTGTCGGGTTAACCGCTGTTCGCCAGAAGTCAATTCGGTTTCAGATCAGTTTGCCTTTCTCGGCTGTCCTTTGGTACCGCCAGCGGATGGAATGGGTAAAGGTCGGGAAGGGTCGGGGAGGGCTCCTTTTTGCAGATATCCGCTGGAAACCTGTTTCTGTGCCCTGGTCAGGCAGTTTTCGCCTTCAATGGGCAGGTACCGATGGGTATGATTCCAGGATATATGTATTTGAAAATGATGTGTTATACGCTTCATCCCTATCCGCCTTTTATGAAAATCAGTTTCGGTACTACCTTGTTCTGACCGGAAAAATCAGTAAAAAAATACAACTTAGTTTCAAATTTTCTCAGTCATTATTTGTTGATAAACAATCCATTGGGTCAGGTTGGGGGGAGATCAAAGGCAACCATCGCAGTGATTGGCGCGTTCAGATAATCTATGCAGATGTCCGTTGATCGTTAAACCCCATCTATGTACTTTAACTTTTTATTAAAAAAACCCGTATTTTGCGCAGCACATATGGACAGATGACTGTCTTACTCCTTATCCCTACCCTTTGGATGGTAATCATAACTAGTTGGAAATCAAATCTTTTTTTAACAAAAATTGATCTCACATGAGAAAATTTGTATCACTGCTTACAGCAGGGATGTTATGCTTTGTGTTGACTTTTGCACAATCGCGCACCGTCTCCGGTGTAGTAACAGGCCCTGATGGTAAACCAGTACCATTCGCCACACTAACATTGAAGGGAAAACCCAATGTGGGTGTATCTGCCGATGCGGATGGTAAGTTCATTTTCAAAAACTTTCCTACAGGAGGTGTCCTGGTAATCACTTCTGCCGGTTTTGCCGAGAAGGAAGTTACTCCAGGTACATCGGACGTGGTAAATGTGGCTATGGCCAACAGCACCCAGGGTGACCTGCAGGAGGTTGTGGTAACCACGGCTTTTGGTATTAAAAAGTCGGAACGGACCACCCCCTTTAGTGCCCAGCAGGTTACTGCTGATCAATTGAATGTAACCCGTCAAAACCAGGTGAGCAATGCCTTGACCGGTAAAGTAGCCGGTGCACAGGGTTTGGGTCAGTCTTCCGTTGCCCTCGACCGTAACACAACCATTCGTCTTCGCGGTGGTGCTGGTATCGGTACAGATGGTAACCCTGTTTATGTAGTGGACGGTAACATTGTAAACATCTTTGACATTAACCCGGATGATGTAGAAAACATCACCGTGTTGAAAGGGGCTAACGCAACCGCCCTTTTTGGTTCTCAGGCCGCCGGTGGTGCTATCGTACTTGACCTCAAAAAGAAAGTGGGAAAAAATGGAATCGGATTGGAGATCAACAGTGGCGTGACCATTGACCGGATTTATATCCAGCCCAAATTCCAGAACCTCTATGCCGGTGGTGGTGCAGGCGATTTGATTCAATATTCTTACCAGCCTGGTCAGCCTACTGAATGGCAGGCTTTGGATGGCAAGTACTTTCATGATTATACAGATGATGCAAGCTGGGGTCCCCGTATGAGCGGCCAGGAGTATATTCCCTGGTATGCCTGGTTCCCCAATCATCCTTATTCCTTCAAAACAGCTTCGCTGAGCCCTCAGCCAGATAACACGAAGGATTTCTGGAATACAGGTATCACTACCAATAACAACGTATCTTTTGGTAAATCCAACAACGGAACCTCTTACCGGGTTTCCATGACCAATCAATATCAGAAAGGTCTTTTGCCTGGTTCTTATTCCAACAAGAATTTTGTTTCCTCTTACCTCAGTTTTGATTTGAACAGCCACTTCACAGTGGATGCCAATATCAACTATGTAACCCAGCAAATTCGTGGTGAATTCAGTGATGCCTACTCCAACAATTCATCTGGTTCATTCAGCCAGTGGTTCCATCGCGACCTGAACATGGACATTCTGAAAGAATTGGCTGATTACAAATCGCCCAATGGTACCTATATGAGCTGGAACCTGTTGACCAACCCCGATGGGGCAGGTGGTTACGATGATATCATCGGTAACTACTGGTACAACTTCTACTCTTACCAGAAAGGTCGTTCAGACATTCAGCGTTTGAACCGTACCTGGGGAAATGTGTCCCTGACCTATAAACTGGATAACCATTTCCGCGTAAAAGGTACAATCCGTACAAACTACCGCACATCTAATAACGAAACTATCGTAACCTCTCTGTTGGAAGCCAGTGCCGGTCAAGCCGGATATTTGGCCTCCTATGCCACATCGAATAACGTATTCCAACGTTACGATTACGAAGCACAGGCTATTTATAATAACAAGTTTGGTGATTTCTCTGTTTCTGGTATCCTGGGTGGCAACATTCAGAAAGAACAAACCAAGAACGTGGCTGCCAATACCAATAACGGGCTGAACGTTCCCGACCTTTATTCTATTACCAACTCCGCTGCCCAGCCTTCTATTTCGAATACCCGGTCAGCCTATCAGGTAAACTCCCTGTTTGGTACCGGTGATATTGAATATAAGAAAGTAGCGAGCGTAACCTTTGGTCTTCGTCAGGACTGGTATTCTACCAACAACCCGAATGATAATGCCCTGTTCTCTCCTTCTGCCGGTGTAAGCTTGATCTTCTCTGAACTGATGAAGTCTAAGCCAAGCTGGTTTACCTATGGTAAGTTCTTTGGAAGCTGGGGTAAAAAACCTCTTCCATTGGGTATTTATGCCCTTGGATTTGTGTATTCTCCCAACCAGTTCCTGTGGGATGGCAACTTCCTGATGGGTACACCCAATACCTTCCCCGATCCTACGGTGAATGGTTCTGTGGTGACTACCTACGAAACCGGAGTTGACCTGAAATTCCTGAAGAACAAACTCGGTGTGAACCTGGTCTACTATCATGAGATCAATGACAAGGCGCCTGTAAACGTAGGTTTGCCTTCTACAACCGGATTTACCACTACCACTACCAATGCGGCCCGCGTTGACCGTTATGGTATTGAAGCGATCATTACTGCTACTCCTGTTGCGAGCAAAAACTTCAACTGGAATATCTCCAAAACCTTTGGTTACCTGATCGGCAACCCTGTGAAGGAGATTATTGATGGTCAAACTGAATTGCTACTTGCTGGTGGTTCCTTTGGTACCCGTTTCGCCCGTGCCTTCCAGATCAAAGGAAAAGACTGGGGTATGCTCCGCGGCGGTGGTATCAAGCGTAATGCTGATGGCCTGATGGTCGTTAACCCAACAACGGGTCAGTACGTTCGTGACGCCAGCAAAGAATGGGGTTCTGTTATTCCTAAAGTAACCGGCGGTGTATTGAATACCTTCTCTTTCAAGAATGTTGACCTGACCGTGTTAGTGGATTATCAGTTTGGCGGTAAATTTTTCTCCCTGTCTGAGCAGTGGGGACATTTTTCTGGTCTCTATGAGGCAACCGCAAGCCTCAATGATAACGGTAAGAATATACGGGATGCCCTGGCAGATGGCGGTGGTGTTCACGTAGTAGGGGTTAGCTCAGTAGATGAAAAAACACCTGTTGATGTTTACCTGGATGCGACCACTTACTGGAGACAGTTCTATTTCAACCAGATCGCTGAACCTTTTGTACACGACCTGACTTTTGTGAAACTGAGAGAAATAAGCCTTGGTTATCGTCTGCCTGTTTCGAAGATCGGCTTCCTGAAGAAAACCTTCCAGGGTGCTTCATTGTCCGTGATCGGTCGTAACCTTTGGTTGATCTACAGCGAGACCAAGAATTTTGATCCTTCCGAGATCTCGGCGATCTATGGTGAGAATGGTCAGTTCCCTGGTTCCCGTTCGATCGGTGTTAACCTGAAATTAACCTTCTAATCCTCAATCCAAACACGTCAAATATGAAACATAATATGAAAAAAATAACCCTCTTTGTCCTGGCCGCTGGTCTTTTTGCTGCCGGTTGTAAGAAGGTGGATTTTGGTGACACCAACGTCAATCCCAATGCCACTACCACCCCTATTACCGCAGCCTTGTTGACCAACGTGCTTTCGCAAATGGCCAATGATGTTTGGGATGCGGGTGGAATTTCCACCGTGGCCGGACTTTACTGCCAGTTTGGTGCAGAAACCCAGTACACAGACGCTTCTCGTTATGCTAAACCTACGTTTGATCTGGGTGGGTATTATACAGGCCCCCTCTATGATCTTCAAAACATCATCAACACAAACGAGTCCAGCCCCGAAGCGGCCAGCAAGTATGGTTCCAATGCAAACCAGATCGCCGTGGCCCGTATCCTGAAGGCTTACTTCTTCTGGAAGATTACTGACTATTGGGGAGACATTCCTTATACCAACGCCCTTAAAGGCGCCGGTTTGGATCAGACCTATGATAAGCAACAGGATATCTATCCTGCCTTGATCAATGAGCTGAAAGCCGCCGTTGCCCAATTTGATGGTGGTGGTGCTCCTCAGGGTGATATCCTGTTTGATGGGGATATCGATCAGTGGAAAAAATTCGCTAACTCCATCCGCCTGCTGATGGCTCTCCGGATGTCGAAAGTGAATGCCTCTCTGGGACAAACGGAGTTCAACTCCGCCCTGTCTGCCGGTGTTATTGCAGCCAATGCTGATAACGCTAAACTGGCTTTCCCCGGTGGTAACTTCAACAACCCCTTTTACCAATACTACAACATCACCCAGCGTCGTGACCTTGCTGTTTCTGCTACAGTAACGGATTGGCTGGTGGAGAATGCTGACTCCCGCGTGAACGCTTTTGGCTCTTCTGCGGTAGGTTTTGAATACGGGCTTACCCGCGATGATGCTATTGCCTTCGCCAATGCCAACACCAATTGGGCTCGTATGATGAGCAATACATTTCGTACAGCGACCAATCCTGTAACCATTATCTCTGCTTCTCAGATCATGCTCGCTCGTGCAGAAGCTGCACAGCGTGGCTGGACCTCCGAAAATGCCGCTACCCTGTACCAAAATGGTATCCAGGCCAGCTGGGAAGAGTGGGGTGTTTACAATGCCACCGCCTTTGGTAACTACATGGCTGATGCCGATGTAGCCCTGACCTCCGGAACTGAATTGGCCAAGATCGCTACCCAGCAATGGCTGGCTTTCTTCCCCAATGGTTCACAAGGGTTTGCCAACTGGAGAAGGACAGGTTACCCTGTTCTGGCTCCCGCACCTGGCCAGGCTAACGCCATTCCCCGTCGTTTCCCGCACGGTACTACCGAGCAGCAGAACAACAAGACAAACTGGGAAAACGGAACCGCCGTATACACTGTATCCGGGGAGTCTGATTCTCAGTGGGGTAAAGTATGGTGGGATAATTAATTCCGCATGTTTTTCAACATACCAGAAAGTGGGGCCCAAAGGCCCCACTTTTTTTTATTTTTCCCCGAGAATTCCCTTAATTTAGTGCCTTACAACTAACTGTAAACACTACATATGAGAAAAGGTATACTCCCTGTCCTTTTTGCATCTATTTCATTGTCCATGTTGGTGTCCTGCGAAAAAGCAGAAGAAACCAGCAAGATCAAAAGCAACGAAAAAACATTGGTTCTCCTGCCTGAAGCAGAGAATGGCGCAAAGAATATCGCCCTCGATCTGGTGGCCAGCAATATCACCGTTGATCTGATCGAGATACGTCGTAATACACCTAATGAAGCTACCCTGAACAGCACACAGGTAGTTAAAATAGCGCTGAGCAATACAGCTATCACCGAACTTATCGGTGATGGCATAGTAGAACTTCCACGCAATGTTTATACCAGCCATGCCGACAATCCATTTGATGGTCAGTACTGGACAGTTACCTTCAAGCCGGGTGAGTTCTCCAAAACGTTGAAGATCGTATTGAACCCCACTACACTTCTTACACTTGGTCGTGTGGGATTGGGCTTTGCCCTGGCTGAAGCACCTGGTGCTGAAATCAGCGGAGCAAAAAGCAAAATGGCAGTTGAGTTAGGCGCCAAAAATGCCTGGGATGGTGTTTACCGTATTCGCTATCGTCTGGTCCACCCCACAGTAACCATCGGTGGTAATGGAACCGTTGCTGAATGGGATTTCCCGAGCTCCGGTCCCCGCAGCATTGACTGGGATTTCGCTACCGTGTTTACCAACTTCTCAACAGGAGGTTTAACCTATTTTGGCGATGCTTCCGGCCCCAGCCTTCAGGTGCGTATGACCATCAATACCGACAATACAGTTACTCTTTCAAATATTGGTCCCCGCGCTGTACCGCTTGGTTTCCCCGCTTTACAACCTATTGCAGGTGCCAACAACCGCTACGATCCGGCCACCAAGACCATCTACGCTGCTTATCAGTGGGCTGGTACACCAACCAGACAAAAGTTTGACACCCTGACCTATCTGCGTCCGCGCTAAGGTTGTAACATCTTTCAACTAATTTCGCAGGGGGTATCATTACCCCCTGTTTTATTTTAAATCATTATCATGTCTGAACAAAACGCCCCCCACAATCAGCTCAATATTGAGATATCCGAGGAGATCGCCGAAGGCAGTTATGCCAACCTGGCCATTATCACACATTCCCATGCTGAGTTTGTGATCGATTTCGTGAATGTGATGCCCGGAACGCCTAAAAGCAAAGTAAAATCCAGGATCATACTTACCCCGCAACACGCCAAACGTTTTATGAAAGCCCTGGTGGAAAATATCGAGCGCTATGAATCAGCCAACGGGGTAATCAAAGACCTCGAAGAGATTTCGATTCCAATGAATTTTGGCGGGCCTACGGCGCAAGCCTGAGTCGTGAGACGTGAGATATCTCAAGTCTCACGACTCACGTCTCACGCCTTACAACCCGCCTTCATCCGCAAACGAGTAATACCCCTCTCTGCTCACGATAATATGGTCCAGCAGTTTGATATCCAGAAACTGGGAGGCTTCCTTGATTTTCTGGGTGAGTTCCTGATCGGCGCGGCTTGGTTTCAGATTACCGGAGGGGTGGTTATGACAAAGGATGATACTTACCGCCTCCTCCTGTAAGGCCTTTTTAAATATGATACGCGGGTCGGCCACGGTACCCGTGATCCCTCCCTGGCTGATGATCTCAAAATGGTTGATCCGGTTGGCCCGGTTGAGAAAGAGTACTGCAAAGACCTCATGGGTATGGTCCTTTAGCAGATGTTGGAGGTAGCCCGCTACATCCTTGCTGCTGGTGATAGCGTCCTGGGAGAGGGCCTCTGTGGCCTGACGGCGACGCCCCAGCTCCAGGCAGGCCGTAAGAATGATGGCCTTTGCCTGACCTACTCCGCGGATGGTCATTAAGTCTTTGATTGTCAATCTTCCAAGTTGATTCAGGTCATCGTTTCCCAATTTCATGACCTCACGGGCCAGGTCAAGCGCGGATCTTTCCCTGGTTCCATTCTGCATCAGGATCGCCAAAAGCTCGGCATGGCTAAGGGCAGCCGGGCCTTTCATAAGTAATTTTTCTCTCGGCCTGTCGTCCTTTGCCCAGTGTTTTATCGGGTAATAATTCTCTTGCATGGGCCAAGATTAGAAAATAAATTTATCCTCGTCAATACAACTTACACGGTATGGCCGTCGTTGTAAACCAGACATCCAACAACCTTTGAAAACACAAACGATCCAACATCTATGAGAAGAAGAACCTTTACCCCCGTGGGCGCCTTGCATCCCATCCTGTTTTTTGCCGGAGTTTATGCCGTTGCCCTGTTTTTCTCCATTTTTATCTGTTCTACAATCTTTTACAGCTGTAACGCCAACAGTTCGTATGTAAAAACAGAAAAGAAAGCTGAGAAAAAGGCAGAAGCATCGAATAACGGAGTCGTTTCTGTGGCTTCTATTCAATAGCCCATTAATTTCCTCCAAATACCGGTGGGTGTTTGTGGCCTATGCGATGAAACATTATCTTCGCCGCACATTCGAATAAGGCTATGCAAACACCTACTGCAAAGATCTTTGCCGGAACCGGTTCCCAGGAATTGGCCCGTGAGATCTGTAAACGCTATGGTACCCAATTGGGTAACGTCTCCATCCAACGGTTCAGTGATGGGGAGATTCAACCGATCTTCCAGGAGAGTATCCGGGGAGATTTTGTTTTTTTGGTCCAAAGCACCTATTCCCCTTCAGACAACCTGATGGAGCTGCTCCTGATGATCGATGCAGCCAAAAGGGCCTCAGCCTACCGGATCATCGCCGTTATTCCCTATTATGGCTATTCCCGCCAGGACCGCAAGGACCGCCCCCGGGTGGCGATTGGTAGTAAGCTGGTAGCCAATATGTTAACTGCTGCTGGCGCCGATCGGGTGATCACGATGGACCTCCACGCACCCCAGATTCAGGGCTATTTTGACATCCCGGTGGACCACCTCGACAGTTCAGCTGTTTTTATCCCTTACATAGAGCAACTTCAGCTTGAAAACCTTACCTTTGCGGCCCCCGATGTGGGAGCCAGCAACCGGATCCGTGAGATCGCCAGTTATTTTGAAGTGGAAATGGTGATCTGCGACAAACACCGGAAGCGGGCCAACGAGATTTCGAGCATGGTTGTTATCGGGGATGTGACAGACAGGGATGTGATCATCATTGATGACATCTGTGATACGGGTGGAACCCTGGCCAAAAGTGCGCAACTCCTCAAAGAAAAAGGAGCGCGAACCGTACGGGCCATGATCACTCACCCGGTCTTAAGTGGAAAGGCCCACGACAATATTGAAAGCAGTGTGTTGGAAGAATTGGTCGTGTGTGATACCATCCCCCTGCGGCAGGAGTACAAAAAGATCAAAGTGCTTTCTACCGCCGGTTTGTTTGCCACCACGATCCGGAACGCGTTTGAGAACAAGAGCATCACCAGTCTCTTTATCCATTCGCAAAGAAGGAACAAGTAAGCGTAACCATTTTAATTAACATAGCATGAACACGATTACAATCGAAGGACAACTGAGGACCGAACACGGCAAAGAAGCCACCCGCCAGCTTCGCTCTCAGGATCAAGTGCCAGGTGTAATTTACGGGGGTGCCAAAGAAATCAGTTTCTTCGCGCCGGCTGTCGAATTCAAACCGCTGGTGTACACACCGAACTTCCAACTGGCCGAGGTAAAGATCGACGGAAACACCTATCGCTGCATCCTCAAAGACCTGCAGTTTGATAAAGTGTCCGACAAACTCATTCACGTTGACCTGATGGAACTGGTAGAAGACAGAAAAGTTGTTGCAACCATTCCCTTGAAATTCGTTGGTGTTGCCTCCGGAGTAAAAGACGGTGGTAAGATGAATATCAAGATGAAATCCCTGAAGATCAAGACCTATCCCAAATACCTGAAAGAGGTGATCGAAGTGGATGTCGAAAATCTTAAACTGAACGAGAACATCCGTGTAGAAGATGTAAAGGCCGATAATTACGAGGTGTTGAATTCTCCCCGTATTCCTATCGCTTCTGTGGTAATGACCCGTCAGCTGAAACAAGAGGAAGCCGCTGGTGATAAACCCGCTGCCCCTGCTGCCGCTGCTCCTGCCGCTGAGAAAAAATAAGCCTACTGGAGAGGACTTCGCTCGTCCGGTTCAAATAATCAACACGCAGGTTCAGGCCTGCGTGTTTTTTTATGTCTTTTGGTTCATATTCTAAAAAAGAAGGTAATTTTCGATCATGAGGTATCTCATCGTTGGCCTGGGAAATATTGGAGAGGAATACCGACAGACCCGTCACAATATCGGTTTTGATATTGTTGACGAGTTTGCCGCCAAACATGGTGGGTTTTACCAAACCGACCGGCTGGCTGCTGTGGCTGAATTCAAGATCAAAGGCAAAATAGCGACCTGCATCAAGCCCTCCACCTTTATGAACCTGAGTGGAAGGGCCGTAAAATACTGGTCAGATAAACTGTCGGTCCCCCTGGAAAGGACCTTTGTGATCGTCGACGAACTGGCCCTCCCGCTTTCCAAGATCCGGATAAAACCTTCGGGAAGCGCCGGCGGCCATAATGGGCTGAAAAGCCTCGAAGAAGTGCTTGGATCTGACCAATACCCCCGGCTTCGGTTTGGCATCGGGAACGATTATCCGAAAGGAAAACAATCCGATTTTGTGCTTGGCCGATGGTCCGAAAAGGAACTCCCCCTGGTCAGGTTCAAAGCCACTAAAGCCGTTGAAGCCATCGACTTATTCATCCTCCAGGGCCTGACGGCCGCCATGAACGAAGTAAATAATAAAGAGTATTCGCTATGAGAATTGAAGGGGAATACTTAATTTAGCAGCCCCTTCAATGTATTAGAATCCAATCGTTTTATGATGCCGGAATATATGGGATGAACAGTCCTGTGGAATAGTATCCGATGTATTTAACTGTAAACGCTCCATTTTTATGAAGATATTTTGCGTAGGCCGTAACTATGTTGCCCATGCTGAAGAGTTGGGAAACGAGGTTCCTGATGAACCTGTGATATTCATGAAGCCCAAAAGCGCCCTCCTTCAACCACATACACCTTTTTATTATCCCGAGTTCACCAACGAATTGCATTATGAATGTGAACTGGTGCTGCGTATCAGCAAGAATGGGAAGTATATTCAGGAAAAATTTGCCAATAAATATTATGACGCCGTAACTGTAGGGATCGACTTTACCGCACGTGACCTGCAGAACGAATTAAAGGAAAAAGGCCTTCCCTGGGAAAAAGCCAAAGCCTGGGATAATTCCGCCGCCATTGGTAAATGGATTCCTTTGAACGCGCTCAAAAACAAAAAGGATATCAATTTCAGTTTATATAAGAATAAGGAACTTGTCCAACAGGGCAGCTCGGAATTGATGATCCACTCGTTTGATGAGATCGTTGCTCATATCTCCAACTACTTTTCTGTTAACATCGGTGACCTGATTTTTACCGGCACTCCAAAAGGGGTCGGTGAATTGGTGGTAGGTGATGAACTGGAAGGTTATCTTGAAGATGAGGTTCTCCTGAACCTGGAAGTCAAGTAACCGGGCACTCATCAACTAAATCCTTTCCATCCCAAAATCCTGATTATTTTTGGGGCCATGATCGAAACGCCTATTCTGATACGCGCGTACCGCCTTATGTGTCTGGCCAAGGAAATGGCCGAGACCTATGAAGCCAACCGCACGATCTGTAAATATGTTCACTCCACATCGCGGGGGCACGAAGCTATTCAACTGGCCACCGGGTTTCAACTTCTTCCGGGTGACTTTGTAAGCCCCTATTACCGCGATGAAAGCCTCTTGTTAGGACTTGGCTATACACCTTTCGAACTCATGCTTCAATTGTTGACCCGGGATGCCGACCCGTTTAGCGGTGGCCGATCCTATTACTCCCATCCCAATGCCAACGACCCGGGAAGGGTACGGATGATCCATCAAAGCAGTGCTACCGGAATGCAGGCAATACCTACCACCGGTGTAGCGCATGGATTACAGTATCTCGAACAAACAGGATCTGAAAAAAGGGTAAAAGGACCAAATGGAGAAAACCCGATCGTGATTTGCTCACTGGGTGATGGAAGCGTTACCGAAGGTGAGGTGAGCGAAGCGCTTCAGTTTGCCGTCCTAAAACAATTACCGATCATTTATCTCGTACAGGATAACGAATGGGGCATCAGTGCCACAGCTTCCGAAACACGTGCGATGAATGCCTATGAATATGCAGATGGATTCAAGGGTTTGCAAAAGATCAGTATCGACGGGACGGATTTTTCTGCCGCTTTTGACGCCATGACATCCGTGATCAATGATGTGCGGAAAAACAGAAAACCCTGGCTGGTTCATGCCCGGGTTCCCCTGTTGAACCACCATACAAGTGGTGTACGCAAAGAATTTTATCGAACAGAGTCTGACCTGAATGATCAGTCGCGTTTCGATCCACGTCCTTTGCTGCGAAAATTATTGCTGGAAAAAGGAGTGGGAGAGGAAGAAATACAACGAATAGAAAAAAATGCGGCTGAAACAGTGAGGTCCGACTTTGACCGTGCGGTGGCTTCACCGGAACCTGCACCGGAAACCGCCACGCAGGACATATTTTCCCCAAGTCCCGTAATCGAAGAAAAAGGAGAACGGCAACCGGCCGGAAAGGAAAAAGTGATGATGGTGGATGCGGCTTTATTCGCCATTCGCGAATTGATGGAGGAACATCCCGAGTGTATCTTTTTCGGCCAGGATGTAGGGAAACGGCTGGGTGGTGTATTCCGCGAAGCGGCCACACTGGGAGAGAAATTTGGGGAACACCGGGTGTTCAATACAGCCATACAGGAGGCCTATATAATTGGGTCCACTGTAGGACTTAGCGCCACAGGAGTAAAGCCCATTGTGGAGGTTCAATTTGCGGATTATATCTATCCCGGATTTAATCAACTTGTGAGTGAAATATCCAAATCATGTTACCTGAGCCGGGGAAAATTCCCGGTTTCCACCATCATTCGGGTGCCCATTGGCGCATATGGAGGTGGCGGGCCGTATCATAGTGGTAGTATTGAATCCACACTTTTGTCCATCAAAGGGATCAAGATCGCCTATCCTTCCAATGCTGCTGATATGAAAGGGTTGATGAAAGCGGCCTATTATGATGGGAACCCCGTGGTGATGCTGGAGCATAAAGGTTTGTATTGGGGAAAGGTACCGGGTACGGAGGAGGCTAAAACAACCGAACCATCCAGGGATTATATCCTTCCATTCGGAAAGGCCAACCTGGTATTGGCTGCAAATACCCGGCAGGTGACCGAGGGAAATACGGCCTGTATCATTACCTACGGTATGGGTGTTTATTGGGCAAAGCAGGTGGAAAAAGAATATCCCGGTCGCCTGGATATACTTGATCTGCGCACTCTTTTTCCTTTGGATGAGGAACTTGTTTTTACAACCGTGAAAAAGCACGGTCGCTGTCTGGTACTTACCGAGGAACAGCAGAACAATTCATTTGCCGAAGCACTGGCCGGTCGTATCGCGCAACAATGTTTTCAATGGCTTGATGCTCCTGTGCAAGTGTGCGGGGCATTGAATGTACCCGCTATTCCGTTGAATAAAGACCTCGAGGCGGCAGTCCTGCCAAGCCCGCAGAAGATCAGCAGGATTATTAAAGATCTCTTCCAATACTAACAGCTAACAGCTATTAGCTGTTATCTTTGTTTCACCAAATTCCTACTGTTATGTACACGCCTTCTCCCAATCGCTATGATTCGATGGTTTATAACCGTTGCGGTAACAGTGGATTGAAATTGCCTCAATTGTCCCTTGGTTTATGGCATAATTTCGGTCATGTGGATGATCAGGTCGAGGCAGAGAAAATGATTCTCTCGGCCTTTGACCGGGGCATTACACATTTTGATCTGGCAAATAATTATGGCCCGCCTCCGGGTTCAGCAGAAGAGAATTTTGGCCGCATCCTGCGAAATAATTTTACCGGATGGCTTCGGGATGAACTCATCATTTCTACCAAGGCCGGATACCTCATGTGGCCTGGCCCCTATGGCGAATGGGGTTCACGCAAATACCTCCTGGCGAGTTTAGACCAAAGCCTGAAGCGGATGGGGCTTGATTATGTAGATATTTTTTATTCCCATCGACCAGACCCCGATACGCCGTTGGAAGAGACGATGATGGCCCTTGATTCAGCTGTCAGAAGCGGGAAAGCCTTATATGTGGGTATTTCAAGTTATACAGCGGAGGAGACCTGGAAGGCCATGCTGATCCTGAATAAACTGGGTACACCATGTATCATACATCAACCCCGTTATTCCATGTTTGACCGCTGGGTGGAGAATGGTTTGCTGGATACCCTCGAAGAGCATGGCATGGGTTGTATACCTTTTTCGCCCCTGGCCCAGGGTTTGCTCACCAACAAATACCTCACAGGTATCCCGGATGGTTCCAGGGCGGCCAAGCAACATGGGTTTCTTCAATCCAAGACCATTACTCCGGAGGTCAGGGCCCGTATTACTGCCTTGAACGAATTAGCCCGCGAACGAGGTCAGAGCCTCGCACAGATGGCCATCGCCTGGCTCCTGAAGGACAAACGAGTGACCTCGGTGCTGGTCGGGGCCAGCTCCGTGGCTCAATTAAACGATAATTTGGGGGCGCTCAATCAGGTTTCTTTCTCCGAAGGGGAATTAGCCAGAATAGAGATGATTCTGTCCGGGAGAACAAACTAAGGGTAATCAGCTGTTAACTATTGGCTATTAGCTTTTGATCTCTATAAAAAAAGGCTCCTTCGGAGCCTTATATCTGTAGCGGGATCGGGAGTTGAACCCGAGACCTTTGGGTTATGAATCCAACGCTCTAACCACCTGAGCTATCCCGCCAAAATGGGGTGCAAATATACAGCGAGGACCTGAATTGGGAAAATGGATTATTTTCATTCTTTATAATCATTATGCTTCGAATTGCTACTCCCGGGGATGCCCCGTCCATGCTTGAAATATACCAGCCATTTATCCTGCATTCCGGGATTACCCAGGAGGTGTTGGTGCCTGGGATAGAGGAGTTTACTTCCCGTGTCAGGATGGGGTTACCTCAATTCCCCTGGCTGGTGGAGGAAACCAACGGCAAGGTCACCGGTTATGCCTATGCCAGCCGTTACCGGGAACGGGAAGGGTATAAGTGGTGTGTAGAGACATCGATCTATCTGGCCCCCGGTTCGAGGGGTAAAGGCGTGGCAAATAGATTATATCTTACCCTTTTACACCTGTTGCGGATAATGGGGTATATCAATGCCTATGCGGTGATCACGCTTCCAAATCCGCCCTCCATTCGTTTTCATGAAAAGATCGGGTTCAGGCATTTTGCCACTTATGACAAAGTAGGTTTCAAATTGGATGTGTGGCATGATGTAGCCTGGATGCAGATCAAACTGCAGGAACATCCCTATCAACCTCAATCGCCTATTGCTTTTGGTGACCTGGATCAGACTGTGGTCCAATCCATTCTAAATGAACATCGGGCCTCTCCCTTGCTTTGAGCAGAGTCATTGCCGGCGCCGGCTCATGTCATTGAAATAAACGGGTACAAAAGGTATATTGGATCATACTATTATTCACCAAACCGTTTATCATGAGCAAGATTCTTGTTCCCACTGATTTTTCGGCCACAGCGAGAAATGCCATTGCCTATGCCATCCGGATGGCCAAACAAGTAGACGCCGGCCTGGTGATCTTTCATGCGAATGACCCGGCCTCGGTTAAATCAGATGCAGAGGTTCAGGCAGCTATGGATCAACTTCGCTTGGATATTGAGCCTGGTTTATTTGGACTCCGATCGATTGAATACAGTGCCCGGCATGGAAAGCTGAAAGACCTGCTTCCGGTAGTGGCCAGTGAATTTAAAGTGGACCTGGTACTCATGGGCACCAATGGAGTTTCAGGAGGTGATCCGTATAAATGGGGAAGCAATGCCTATTCCGTCATTGAAGACAGCCAGGTACCCGTATTGGTCATACCCCCTGAAGCGGACTTTCATGGCATACAACGTTTGGCCCTGGCCGTAGATTACCGGTCCGATTTTTCACAGTTACCCGTTATTCCACTCATCAAAACACTTCAGCTTACGGGCGGAGAAGTATTTGTGTTAAGCATATTACCCACAACCAGCGAAAACCCACCCGAAGCCGTGATGGATGTACGCATGGTAGGCACTATGTTAAAAAATGTGCCTCATTCATTTCCCTATGTTTATGCGGATAAGACCGAGAAAGCCATCGTTGATTTTGCCAAGCTGCAATTTGTAGACGTGGTCATAGTCTTACCTAAAAAACATTCCTGGTTTAAGAAGTTATTCAATACTTCGCATACACAGAACCTTGTTTTTCAGATTGCGACACCGGTGCTGGCGATAGGGGAATGAATTTTAGAGGCGTGAGACGTGAGACGTGAAGCGTGAGATGCCTCACGTCTCACGCTTCACGCCTCACGCCTCACGAAACTCACGTCTCACGCCTCCCCTCACTTCCTTCCAACCAGAAAAAACACCACACATAATATCACCGTCAGCAACACCAGCAACCACGGTTCGTAGTTCTTTTTTCGTTCGGCATTGCGGAGTTGATCCAGGAGGCTATCGGCTTTTTTCTGCAGGTGTTCATCGGGCAGGAGGATCTTTTTTATCCGGTAAATGATTTCTTCTGCGTCCTGGGCGCGAAGCAGCCCGGTAGGTTCAAGCAATAGGAGCCCGATCTGCTCATTGATCGAAAGCTCCTTAAATGTATTCAGCATTGAAATGCTGGCGTCATCCAGAAGATCGGCCAGGTATTGTTTGAGCGTGATCCGGTCGATCCGGTAGGGGTTTAAAGAGGCGGCATAGCGGTTGATCTCGATTGCCTTGTTCAGGATGGTTTCGGGTGTATCGGCTCCGGTGCTGGTCATTTTTTTACCCATGCTTTGCTGGTACCAGCGTTGCTGGAGATAGGCTTCTTTTCGGGCAGGATTGATCAAAGTTTCGTAGGCCTCTTTTATCTCCAGGTAGCGGGTTTGGGCATAGACATCCCCGCCCGATTTATCGGGGTGAAATTTATGGGCAAGTTGCCTATAGGCTTGTTTGATCTCTCTGGCACCGGCACCAGGTTCCAATCCAAGGATCTGATAATAATCTTTTAACAGCATGAAGCCCTAAAGATAGGCAATACCCGGCCCAGGGTATTGGCATTGCCATGAATTCATTATACTTTCAATAAAAATTTCCGGATGCGCAAACCCTTTCATCTGCTGATAGTCCTTTCTCTTTTTTTCTTATCGCCCTTTTTTAGCCTGGCGCAGGAGTTTGGGGTACTTCCATTTACGGGAATACGGTATTTCAAAGAAGGGTTGAATGCTACGCGTATTGAGGTTAGTCTGGATGGACAAACCTGGACGAGCAACCGTTTGCCGATCAAAACAGAATTCAAGATCGAACTCAAAGAACCTACCGGATTTAAAAAGGATGCGGAAGGCCGGTCTTATCCCGGATTGGAAGTACTGATCCTTGGCGAAAAGAAAGATACGCTGGGTTATGCTCCGAATATGTTTGGCAACCAGGCCGGTATCGGTATGGATGAGTTTAGTTTAAAATCGCTTAAGCTCAACCTGGGCTTTAATGAAAAAACTAAAGCAGGAGATAAGTGTACACTCTATATCACTTTTTTTGATTTGAAAGGGAAGGGCAAGTTGCGGATGATATTTCCCGTACAGATAGTAGAATCAGGTATTCCCCTTGAGCAGACATCAGTGACCACCGGAGCTCAATCTTTCACAGGGTATGAGGTGATTGCCACTGGTGTAACCTTTGGCAAACCGGAAACCTATATGGACAGTCTTTATTTCCCGAAATCCCTTTATCATTCCATTCGCATTCCGGAGATAAAAAGCCTTACTCCGGAAGAGGGAAAGGGTGGAAAATGGCAGGTTTGGATCTATGATGAAAAAGGTGAGGAAAAATTACCCGCCAAGTCGATCGGTCATTACGTGGCACAAACCAACAGCCAGGAAAAGGATAAGGTGAATATCCTGGTGACGGTTCCGCTGGCTCCTCAGGAACCCAATAATAAAAAATACCTGGTCAGGTATCGTTTTGAAAGTGCAGATGGGAAAAAAGTGATCGATCTCGTCAATCGGTTTACCGGCCGGTAAAACGGATGCTATTTTACATGTTTTCCAAAAAACTCGATGGTTCGTCCCCAGGCCAGTTTGGCCGCTTCTTCATTATACCTTGCGCCGGCCGTATCGTTGTGGAAGGCATGGTTCACATTCTCGTACATATACAATTCGTAATGCGTACCCTGCTCCTTAAGTGCCGCTTCATAGGCGGCTATACCCTGGTTGATCCGTTCATCAAGACCGGCATAATGCAATTGAACGGCAGCTTTTATTTTAGGCACATCGGCTGCATTGGCTTGCCGGCCATAGAAAGCAACGGCTGCTTTTAATCCCGGCAGGTTAACAGCCAGGTCGTTTGACATTCCACCTCCCCAGCAAAAGCCTACACAACCAGCCCGGCCATTGTAATCTTTTCTTGACGAGAGATAGTTGTATCCGGCAATAAAGTTTTGAAGATTGTCTTCGGCTTTCAGGTCACGGAAGGCTGTACGGGCTTCATCTTCATTAGCAAATGTTTTACCCAGTGCAGACAGGGCATTAGGCGCAATGGCCAGATAACCGGCACGAGCCGCACGCCGGGCCACATCTTCAATATGGGCATTCAGTCCGCGGTTTTCGTGAATGACAATTATGGCCGGGTATTTCTTCTCCTCTTTTGGACGGGCTATATAGGCGGTCATTTCATTCGGCACCCCCGGATATTTTATGTATTCGGTGAAAAGGTCATCCTGGGTAGTGACCGCGGCTTTGGCATAGTTGTTTTCCAACATAGGTAATAAAGCCATGGCAGCGGCCGTACTTCCGGCAAGTAGGGAGAGCCTTTTTAAAAAATCCTGGCGGCTGAGCGGTTTATGGGTGTATTCATCGTAAAGATGGATGATGCGTTGGTCCATGATCGTTTCGTTTTTGGTTGGATATTCAATTTAACGAATTAAAATGAGAAATGGTTGTCTTGTTATTTCTGGCAGACAGGGCAATTCCCCGGCGTTTTTGTGTAATATCCCTATTTACCGCATCGGTAAGAAAAAACATTTATGAAGAAGATATTCAGTCTTTTCATTGGCCTTTTCTTAACAGTTAGTTTAGTGAATGCCGGAAATGATCCCAGGGTCGTGAACACCGAGCTCAAATCAGCTACCATTTATCGAAGTGGCGCTGAGTTGAACCATTTTGCGGGGGTAAACCTGATTCAGGGTCACAATGATCTTCTGCTGGGAAACATCAGCAATACCCTTGATATCAACAGTGTGCAGGTTAGTTGCCCGGCAGGGGTAACCATTCTGGCGGTGGAATTTACCACCGACCACCTGACTGTACCCGAAGTAAGTGCCAGGATCAAATTTCTTTCGGATTCAATCGAAAATGTCGACAAGAACCTGGCACAGATCAACCTGAAAAAGGGAATCGCCGAAGATCTACTGGATGTACTGAAGTCAAATAAAGACATCAAAGGCCAGCAGGGGTTGACTGTGGTAGAACTGGCCAAGCTTATGGAGTACTATGAGAAAAAGATTGTGGATATAAAGAATGATCTTCTGAACCTGCAAACACAGGAAAAGAAATGGGTCATGATTAAAAATCAGTTACAGGCGCAGGTATATGAAGAAGAGAAAAAGAATTCACGTACCACCGGGCGACTGCATATTACAGTTCATTCCGCTTTGGCCGGGAGTTTTGATTTCAATATTTCCTATATCACCCCCAATGCCTACTGGACACCAACCTATGATGTGCGGGTAGATGATATCAAAAAGCCCATGAAATTGATCTATAAGGCCAAGATGGTACAAACAACCGGAATGGATTGGAAGAAAGTCAAACTTTCCCTCTCCAGTTCACTGCCCAATCAGTGGGGGAATGCACCCGTTCTGCAATCCTGGTTCCTGGGATATATAAACCCGGTGGCAGTGATGGACCGTCGGTTGATGAGCAACCGGATACAGGGATATTCCAGTGACAGTAATACCATGGGTGTGCCGGGTGCCGTATCAAATATCAAAATTCGAGGTGCAGCTTCCCTGAGTGATTATAATATTCCCTTGTATGTTGTCAATGGAACCCCTATGTCGGCCGACGAATTTGCAAAAATTGATCCTTCAACCATCAAGTCGGTAGATATACTAAAGGATGCAGCAGCCACTTCTCTTTACGGCACCAGAGGTAGTAACGGAGTAGTGTTAGTAACACTCAAAGACGGGTTGGAGGATTATGTAACAGTGTCCAATAACGAACTGAATGTTTCCTTTGATATTGATATGCCATTTGATATCCCCTCCAATGGAAAAGAGCAAACGGCTACCCTTACTCAATATGAGTTAGCCACCTTTTACAAGTATTACAGCGTGCCGAGATTGGACAAGGATTCCTATCTGCTGGCAGAGGTGGCGGATTGGGAAAAACTCAACCTGATGCCGGGTGAAGCAAATATCATTTTTGAAGGAACCTATGTAGGCAAATCCTTTATCGATCCAAATTCTACACAGGATACCCTGAACCTTACCTTGGGCAGGGATAAGCGGGTAGTGGTGAAAAAAGAAAAACTGGCAGACTTTAGCAGCGTGAAATTTTTGGGCAGCAATAAATTACAGAAGATCACCTATGAACTGACCGTGAAGAATAATAAGAAAGATACCGTTCGCATGATGTTAAAAGATCAGTATCCCCTTTCTACCCTGAAAGATATTGAAGTTGAATTGGAAGAAGATGGAGGAGCAATGAACAACAAAGATGTCGGGGTGTTGACCTGGAAACTTGAACTCGCTCCCGGTGAATCGAGAAAAATCCGTTTTGCATATAGTGTGAAGTATCCGAAGGACAGGCAGATCAACTTGAACTAATATTTCCCCATCACCTTCCATAAGTAGAATCCCTTAACCATGACATTGGCATGACCTTATAGGTGACAAGGCTCAGAAACTCTTATGTATAGTATCACCTATTAAGGGTATGCCTTTGTCTAATTTGGACTCCACCATTTTTATTTACTATGAGAATTAACATGCCAACGATCTCACCTTCTGGTAAACTGGCGCTGGTATACCTCTCGGTGAGTGTGCTATGGATACTGGTAGGCGATTCGATCGCCTTGCGGATATCCGGACAAAATGCCGAAATGCTGGACAGGATCCAGGCCAGCAAAGGCATTTTTTTTGTATTGGCTTCGGCCGCCCTTATATATTTTTTGGGGGAGCGTTTTAACCGCAACCTGGAGTCGTCATTCCAGCTTAACGAGAAACTGGAACGCAAATTCAAGGCCCTGAATGAAGCTGCCCGCGAAGGCATTCTGGATTATGATTTTCAAACCGACAGTGCGTTGGTAAATGAAAAGATGCAATTCTTTGTTCCTTGTACGGATCAACCTATTCCTAATTTCTGGGTCACGTATCGTTCGCGTATTCATCCGGAAGATGTGGGACGTATTTCGGAGGGCTACAGGACCTTGCTGGTCTCGAACCGGATTTCCTGGCAAACAGAGTTGCGGTTGCGGGGAGAAGATGATAAGTACTATACGGTTATTTTCAGTTCCTTCCTGATCCGTCAATCTTCGGGCAAGCCCGTGCGGTTGATCGGAGCTGTTCAGGATGTGAGCGAGTTAAGAAATCTGCAAATTGAACATTACAAACAACAGTTGAAATATAAACGGGCAATGACCCGTACCATCATCAAGGCACAGGAGAATGAAAGAAACCGCTGGGCGGGGGAACTTCATGACAATGTTTGTCAGTTACTTTCTGTGGCTAAAATGTACCTGATGGATATGGCCAGGTTTCCTGAACATCGCGAAAACCTGTTGCCAGAAACTACTCAGTTGATAACCGATTCCATTACGGAGATTCGCCAACTGTCTGCCAGTATTCAATCCCCTGTCTTTAGCAAAATGAGTCTTGCCACAGCTGTTCAAAACCTGGTGGCAAATATCAACCGGGTCAGTTCTTTTGAGTTTGAATGGAAGGAGAAAGGGTTAAAAGAAGGGGTGCTTGAAAATGAACATAAACTGATGATCTACCGGATCATTCAGGAACAATTAAATAATATCACCAAGTATGCGTCTGCCACCAAGGTTGCTGTTCAACTGCGTTTTGAGGGGAACCTGGTCACCTTAGAGATCACCGACAATGGCAAAGGATTTGACCCGGCAGATGCAAAATCCGGGGTGGGGCTGCGAAACATGCAAAGCCGGCTGCTGGCCTATCAGGGGACGATGGATATCCATTCCGCACCTGGTAAAGGATGCCGGATCCGGGCCCAATTTGCAACCAATCTGGAAAAACCACAGGATCTGGCCATGGCCCTTTAAAAAAATGTCCCCGCTAAGAATAGCGGGGGCAAACCATTAAACCTTATCCTATGAAAATTCAAGTTAAAGATAAAGAAAATTGAATCATATAAAAAGCAAGTTTTTTTTCAAATCCTTGTCCCTTTTCAATGACATGCCATTTTACATAGTATAAAAAAATAATGACCCCGCTAAGAATAGCGGGGTCAACCATTAAACCTTATCTTATGAAAATAAGGTAATGAAGTTAGTATTTTTTAACTATTGACCAAGATCAAATTAAAATTTTTTTTATCGTATAATTTTATTCAGTTTCAGCATAACTACTCACCGGTTCGCAGGTACAAACCAGGTTTCGGTCACCATAGGTGTTATTCACACGACCTACAAAAGGCCAGAACTTATTCAGTCTCACGTAAGGAAGTGGAAAGGCCGCCTGTTCCCGGCTATAAGCATGGTTCCATTCAGTTGAAGTACTTACTGCGGCCGTATGTGGAGCATTTTTCAACGCATTATCCTTTTTATCTGACCTGCCTTCTTCGATTTCGCGTATCTCCTGGCGGATCTGGAGCAAGGCCTGACAGAAACGGTCGAGTTCGCCTTTATCTTCACTTTCTGTAGGTTCGATCATGATGGTGCCGGGTACGGGGAAACTCATGGTGGGGGCATGGAAGCCATAGTCCATCAGGCGTTTGGCAATATCTTCTGCTTCGATCTCGGCCGATTTTTTAAATGGCCTTAGGTCCACAATGAATTCATGGGCGCAGGTATTTTGGGAGCCGGTATAGAGAATATCAAAATCCTTCTCCAATTTGGCCCGCATATAGTTGGCATTCAGGATGGCGTATTCCGTGGCTGCTTTTACTCCTTCGCTACCTAGCATCCGGATATACCCATAGGAGATCAGGAGGATAGAGGCTGAGCCATAGGGGGCCGCACTGACGGCTCCGGTTCGTGCATCCTGGCTATTATTGACATGTCCGGGTAAATGAGGGGCCAGGTGTTCTTTTACACAAATGGGGCCCATGCCGGGGCCACCACCGCCGTGCGGAATGGCAAAGGTCTTATGCAGGTTGAGGTGACACACATCTGCGCCGATCAATCCGGGTGCGGTAAGACCTACCTGGGCATTCATATTGGCACCATCCATATATACCTGTCCGCCATGTTCGTGAATAATGCGGGTGATCTCTTTAACGGTTTCCTCGTACACACCATAGGTACTGGGGTAGGTGATCATGATGCCCGCTAATTCGTGGGCGTATTGGCTGGCTTTGGCCTTCAGGTCATCTACATCAATATATCCGTTATCCAGTGCTTTTACCACAACCACTTTCATACCCGCCATCACGGCTGAAGCTGGATTGGTACCGTGTGCAGATATCGGTATAAGCATTACTTTTCGGTGATGGTCACCATTGGCTTCGTGAAAGGAGCGTATGGTGAGCAGTCCTGCATATTCACCCTGGGCCCCACTGTTTGGTTGCAGGCTACATGCATCAAAGGCAGTGATCTGACAGAGGTATTCACTTAATTCTTCTACGATCTTTTGATAACCCTTAGTTTGGTCAGCAGGTGCAAAAGGGTGCACCTTGCTCCAGCCCGGCAGGCTCAGGGGCATCATTTCAGAAGCGGCATTCAATTTCATGGTACAGCTTCCCAATGAGATCATCGAATGATTCAGCGATAGGTCGCGGTTCTCCAGCGTTTTTATATACCGCATCATCTGGCTTTCGCTGTGATGGTTATTGAAAACGGGATGCGAAAGATATGGGGAGGTCCTTGTCAATGAGGTTGGAATATGATCCAGGGTGATCTCATCTGCTATCTCAAAGGCAACCGGGTCTGTATCATTTTCAAAACAGTTGATCAGATCAAAGAGATCGGCCACGTTGGTGGTTTCATCAATGGAAATACCGATCAGGTCTTTCCCCATATACCGAAGGTTGATCTGTTGGCGCTCGGCCTTTTCGCGAATGGCGGCTTGTTCATTGGTCCTTACCGTGAAAGTGTCAAAGAAGGTATCTGATACAAGGTCAAATCCTCTTTCTTCAATACTTTCTGCAGCGACCTGGGTAAGCAGGGCCACGCGTTTGGCGATCTGTTTCAATCCCTCCGGACCGTGAAAGACAGCATACATGGCTGCCATATTCGCGAGCAGGGCCTGGGCTGTACAGATATTTGAGGTGGCTTTTTCCCGTTTAATATGTTGTTCCCGGGTTTGCAGGGCCATGCGGAGCGCCCTTTGTCCCTGTGCATCCACACTTACACCTATGATACGTCCTGGGATATTGCGTTTAAAATCGTCTTTGGCGGAGAAGAAAGCGGCATGCGGTCCTCCAAATCCAAGAGGTACTCCAAAACGCTGGGCGGATCCAACTGCGCAATCAGCTCCCAATTCACCCGGAGGGGTAAGCAGGGTAAGGGCCAATAGATCTGTGGCCATAACAACGTAGCCGCCGGCGGCGTGCACTTTCTCAATAAATGGCCGGTAATCTTCAATCGAGCCTTTGTCGTTGGGGTATTGCAGGATGGCGCCAAAATAAGTAGCGTCAATTCCGGCCTGTTTGTAATCGCCTTCTGTCAATTCTATGCCTACAGGCAGGGCACGGGTATAAAGAACGTCTTTGGTTTGCGGAAAAATTTCCTTGTCTACAAAAAACCGTGGACGCTCAATATGATCCTGTTTGTTAAGCATGTTAAAGAACATGGTCATCGCTTCTGCCGCAGCAGTTGCCTCATCGAGCAGGGATGCATTGGCAATGGGGAGACCGGTAAGGTCACTTACCATGGTCTGGAAGTTCAACAAACTTTCCAGCCGACCCTGGGCGATCTCCGCCTGATAGGGCGTGTATTGGGTATACCATCCCGGGTTCTCAAAAATATTCTGGAGAATGACCGGCGGGGTGATGGTATCATAATAACCCTGGCCTATGTAATTCTTAAACAATTTATTTTTCAGGGAAACCTCATGGATATGACGGAGGTAATCATTTTCACTCATCGCAGGCGGCAGGTCAAGGGCCTGCGCCATACGGATATCTGCTGGTACGGTCTTACTGATCAGGGATTCAAGCGAGGGTTCTCCAATGATGCGAAGCATTTCCTGGCTGTCTTTTTCCCCCGGACCAATATGCCGGGACCTGAATTCGTTTTGCTGTAGTTCAAAGAGGTTCATACGATTAAAAAAAGTTGTGCAAATTTAGCATTGTACAGGGAGATTTTCCATGTCTTGTATAATTTGTGTATTCTGGAGGCCTTTTTCCCTTTCTTTGCACCATGCACTCCTTGCCGGAAAATTGGGAAAAAAAGGCCGCTGAGCATAAAAAGGCCTACGAGCGCTTTCTGAACCGGGCCGACCGTACCAAGGTCCTGCGTGAATTACAGGATATCCACGTGGAAGCCACGGCCAAAGTGGATTGCCTGTCCTGTGCCAGGTGTTGTAAATCCTACTCCCCCCGGTTCAAGACCCCGGATATCAAACGGATCAGTCGTCACCTCGGACAAAGGGAAAGCGTATTTATCGATACTTATTTACGCGTAGATGAAGAAGGAGATTTTGTAGTAAAATCGGCTCCCTGCCCGTTTTTAGGCGCGGATAATTTTTGTTCCATTTACGATGTACGCCCCTCCGATTGTGCCCGTTTCCCTTATACCGATGAAGATGTTTTGTTGAAAAGAAAACAATTGACATTAAAAAATGTGGAATTTTGTGCGATCACTTTCCTGGTTCTTGAAAAGTTGATGGAAAATAAGAAATAAGGAATATTCCTTCTTCCCTCAATACTCAAACTCCCGCAACTTCGGAGCCTTAAACCACGATACCACCACCACCAGCAAGGTCATCGTGCCGCCAAAAAGAACAGCAGGAACAGTTCCCATCAGCGAGGCTGTTACCCCGCTTTCAAACTGCCCCAGTTCATTGCTGGAATTGACAAAGATGGAGTTCACTGAAGAAACCCGCCCTCTCATTTCATCCGGTACAAATAACTGAACAATGGTGCCCCGGATGATGACACTTACCCCATCAAACAAACCACCTACAAACAAGGCTATAAAACTCAACCACACATTTTCTGACAAGGCAAACAAAAGGATACTAAGGCCAAACCCTCCAACCGAGTAAATCAGTGTTCGCCCTTGCTTTCCTTTTAGCGGATGGGCGGTGAGCCAGGCAATCGCGACAAAGTTGCCGAGATAAGTAGCGGCCATCAACCATCCAAGCGCGATGGGCCCGGCCTGCAGGATATCTTTGGCGAAAACAGGGAGCAAGGCCACCGCTCCACCAAACAATACCGCAAACATATCAATGGTAAGGGCACTCAGGAGCGCCTTTTGTCCTATGACAAAACGCAACCCTTCAGTAACCCCATCCCAGGTACTGGTGGTCCCTTTTTTCCAACTCACCGGCTTAGGGGCAATAAAACCAAAGAGGATCAGGGCCATCACCAATAAAGAAGAACTGACGGTTAGCGCAACCGTGATACCGGCATAGCCAAGTAATAAACCTCCCAGGGCAGGCCCGGCCACAGCCGCTACCAGCCAGGTCATGCTATTGATGGATACAGCTTTTACCAGGGCTTGTGCGGGTACCAGTTGGGCCAAAAATGAGTTCAAAGCCGGGGAACTATAGGCGCGAATAACACCGGTGCCAAAGAAAACAAGATAAATGCTCCATTCCATCCAGAACCGGGAACCCGTGATCGGAGACCATTTCGAACTAAGATAGAGAAGGGCCAGCATCAGGAACAGGTAGCCGGCAATGCAAAAGGTGATGAGACGGTGTTTATTACTATGATCTACCCGTACCCCGGCAGGAAGGGCCAGCAGGATCGCCGGGATCACTTCGCTTAATCCCAGCATACCCAGGGCCAGTTTACTTCCCGTGATCTCATACAATTGCCAACCCATAAGTACCGGGGTCATCCTTAATCCGGCGATAAACAGTATCCGGACAAGGATAAAAAGGGTGAACTCCCGGTTGATTATATAGGAAGGGATTCGCCGCACTGGATTTAGGGCAGGGTTATAAAGTGCTGTCCATGATCATAATCATGGTCAAGCGCCTGTATGATGGTTTGTAAATGTTTTTCATTGCCCAGAAAATCAGCATTGCTGACATCAACAAAAAGCGTCCGGATATTGTGTTGCCGGATATAGTGTGTATAGGTCTCCTGTAAACTGAACAGGTAATTATCGGAGATGGTCTGTTCGTACGAACGGTTTCTTTTCTTGATATTCTGTTGAAGTTTTTGAACGGGGGCATGCAAATAGATCAGAATATCCGGTTGTAACAATTGCTGGTGAATGATCTCAAATAGTCGTTGATACAATCTGAATTCATCTTCGGGCAGATTGACCTTGGCAAAGAGCAGACATTTAGTAAAGAGATAGTCCGAGATCGTGATATTTTGAAACAGGTCTTTTTGTTGAATAAGGTCTTTTAATTGCTTGTACCGTTCGGCCATGAAAAAAAGTTCAAGGGGGAAGGCAAATTGCCCGGGGTTCTCATAAAATTTTGGCAGAAAGGGGTTGTCTGCAAACTCCTCCAATACCAGTCGGGCATTGAAGTGCCGGCTTAGCAGGTGTGCAAGCGTTGTTTTACCGGCTCCAATATTTCCTTCTATCGTAATAAAATGATAGTTCATGTCGCTAAGCTAACCAATTTTACTGCTCCCTGGTCGACGCAGTGAGCCAACAGATCGGCCACTGTTTTTCCAGAAAGGGGGTGAAGAATTTGTGGTGCGATCGCTGCCAGTGGTACCAGGGCAAACCGGCGGTTGGGTAGTTCCGGATGGGGTACTTTCAGGAAGGGGATATCGTGTACCTCTTCATTGAAAAGCAGGATATCAATATCGATGATCCGGGGCCCGAATTTCTCTGCCCGGATACGTCCCATTTGTTTTTCGATCTTCAGGATACGGCGGATGAGTTGCCTTGCATTCAAATTTGTATGCAATTCCAGGGCCTGGTTCAGGAAATCAGGCTGTTCTGTGTTTCCCCAGGCCGCTGTGGCATACAGACCTGAGGCCAAAACAATGGTGCCGGCCTGCGTCTCCAGCTCCAATCGGGCCCGGGCCAGGTTTCCTTCCCGGTCACCCAAATTGCCGCCTATAAGTAGGTATGCCTTATTCATAACAAACAGGATGGATCGCTTCAAATATCTTTATTTTTGATGGAATCTAATTTTTGGTTTTATGCGGAGTTTCTTCAAGGTGTTTTTTGCCTCCCTATTGGCACTCGTTATTTTTTCCCTGGTCGTATTCTTTCTTTTGGCGGCAGTTATTGGAGGCCTGACCAGTGAAAGTAAACCGGTGGTGGCCGATGGATCGGTTCTTTTGCTTGATCTGTCCCAATCTTTTCGTGAGCAGGCCAAAGAGAACCCCCTTTCTGCTTTTTCCAGTGATGATGAATTGGATGTACCGGGATTGTATGATGTGCTCCGGTTGATCAAAAAGGCGAAGGATGACAAATTGATCCGGGGGATATTTATCAAAGCCAATAATAACGCCAATGGATTTGCCGGAAGTGAAGAGATCCGGGAAGCTCTGGCTGATTTTCGGGAAAGCCGCAAGTTTGTTGTGGCCTATGGAGACCGTATGACCCAACGAGCCTATCATGTGGCCTGTGTGGCCGACGATATTTTTATACACCCGCAAGGTGATTTTCAATGGTCAGGTTTCTCTGTCGAATACGCTTTTTTCAAAGGAACCCTCGATAAGTTGAATATACAGGCACAGGTATTCTATGCAGGTCGGTTCAAGAGTGCCACGGAACCTTTTCGGCTGGAGAAAATGTCGGAGGAAAACCGGCTGCAAACCCGTACCTGGCTGGAGGAACTCAACGGTCTTTTCCTTTCCCGTGTAGCAGATGCCCGTAACCTGGATACCACCCAACTTCGCCAATGGGCCGATTCGGGATCGATCCGTTATCCGGAGGATGCATTAAAAAGAAAATTGGTGGATGGCCTGATTCATGATGACCAGGTCAGAGATTCCCTCAAAGGGAGACTGGGTGTTGGCAAATATGATAAGCTGGAATTTGTTTCCATCAACAAATACTACAAAACAGGGGGCTATAAAACATTCAAAGGCGACCGCATCGCCCTGATTTACGCCGAAGGAGATATTGTAGACGGCAAGGGCAATGATGAGAACATCGGAGGCGAATCGTATCAGCAATTGATCCGCAAAGCACGTCTGGATAAGAATGTAAAAGCCATTGTTCTCCGGGTCAATTCAGGCGGTGGCAGCACCATGGCCAGTGAACTGATCTGGAGAGAGGTACAATTGGCCAAAAAAGAAAAACCGGTGATCGTCAGCTTTGGCGACGTGGCCGCTTCGGGAGGATATTATATCTCCTGTGCGGCAGACAGCATCTTTGCCAGTCCAATGACCCTGACTGGATCCATCGGTGTATTTAGTATCATTCCGGGTATGGAAGGTTTCTTCAAGGATAAATTGGGTATCAGTTTTGACAGGGTAAAGACCAGTCCGTATGCGGACATGCCTTCGGTTACCCGCAACATGAACGATACCGAGAAAAGACTGATCCAATCGGAAGTGGAACAGATCTATACTCATTTTAAAGAGCGCGTGGCAGATGGCAGAAAAAAGGATACCGCCTTTGTGGAGACCATTGCCCAGGGAAGGGTATGGAGTGGAGGTACTGCGAAAAAGGTCGGTTTGATTGACCGTTTTGGAGGCATTCAGGATGCCGTGGATGCGGCGGCCAGCATGGCCAAATTGAAAGAATACAGGGTTAAAGAATATCCCGAGCCTTCGTCCTGGCTGAACCGTATGCTGGGTGCCGCCCCACAAACAGGCCTTGAGGAAAAAATGAAAGAAGAATTGGGTACTATGAACTGGCAACTCTTTGTGGAATGGAGGAGGGTCAATGAATTGACCAGTACACCACAGGCCAGGATACCTTTTCAATTCCGGTTTGAGTAAGGGATATAACCAATACCTTTGCCCACCTAACTTATCATGAAGAAACCTTACAATCAATTTAAGGCCATGCTGGCCATCACAAGGGCCAGTTTGAAAGCCATCTTTCGCAGTCCCTCTGCTGTGGTTTTCAGTTTTGTATTCCCCCTTGTTTTTATCCTCGTGTTTGGATTCCTGGGCAGCAGTGGCCGCATTTCCGTACGGATTGCTCTTTCACCAAAAAGCGATACCACCAGTAAATTATATTATGCGATCAAGAGCTGGCAGGGGATCACCATTGTAGACAAGGATACGGCTTCTGTACGCGAAGATCTTGAAAAAGGCAGGATGACGGCGATTGTGAATATTGAAAAGAACAGGATACAAGCCTCTCCGGCCTATATCATTCATCTTGAAACATCGGAGGCAGTAAACCCTCAGAATATACAAGTGCTGAGGTCTTTACTTGAAAGTGTGGTCAAAACGCTCGACAAACAAGAATTGGGAAATGTACCAACAGTTGCTACGATCAGTAATGAAGTGACGAAGATCCCGGGGCGTATTTATCGTACCATCGATTTTATCCTGCCCGGTCAATTGGGGTTCTCCTTGCTGAGTGCGGGTGTATTTGGTGTGGCTTTCATATTCTTTAATCTCCGCCAGACCCTGGTGCTGAAACGTTTTTTTGCTACTCCCATCAACCGCACCTATATCGTTTTAGGAGAGGGAATAAGCCGGGTGTTGTTTGGTATGATCACTGCAGTGGTCATCCTGCTCATCGGACATTATGCCTTTAAATTTACCCTGGTTAACGGGTTTGTTACTTTTTTGGAACTGATGGTACTCAGCCTGATCGGGTTGATCGTTTTTATGGGATTTGGTTTTGTGGTCAGTGGTCTTGCTAAGAATGAAAGTGTGATCCCTCCCTTTGCCAACCTGATCACATTGCCCCAGTTTTTGCTGGGAGGTACTTTTTTTACCACCGATGCATTTCCGACCTGGTTAAAAACGATCGCTGATATTCTCCCGCTCAAGCACCTGAACGATGCCATGCGAAATGTGGCCTTTGAAGGGGCTCATTTATCTGCCTGTTGGAAACAGATCGGTATACTGGGTATTTGGGGTATCGCGATCTATTTTCTGGCTATAAAAGTTTTCCGTTGGGAATAACAATATGAAACTCATCAAACTTGCCTTTGTCAGTCTCCTTGCCTTTTTTTTACTGGCTACCGTGATCTCCCTTTTTATTCCGGGTCATTTGCGCATATCCAAGGCTGTTAATATTGCTGCGCCAAAGGATAGCGTCTATCAGCGGATAGCGGTCCTGAAGGAGTGGCCTTCCTGGTATCCCATACTTTCTGAATCAGGCGAGACGCCTTCCTTTATCGGATCGGACTCCCTCCAAATAAAAGGAACGGGTATTCGAATCACAGAACGTACCCCTGACCAAATTCTGAGTACCATGCGTTCCGAAAGTGGCCGGTCTCTCGAAAGCGGTTGGAAACTGATGCATATTGGACAACAGGATTCATTGACCGTTCAATGGTATATGGATTTTAAACTCGGGTGGTATCCCTGGGAAAAATTCTCCAGTCTGTTTTATGAAAGCCTGTATGGAGTCCAGATGGAAAAGGGGTTGGCGCGGCTGAAGGAGGTATCAGAATAACACGGATTGTTACTTTTTGACTATTGATTGTTTATTATTAATTATTGTTTTAATGAAATAAACATAGTTTCAGCATTGGTAATAATCAATAATCTATATTCAGGAATTCTTATAAGTTCTCTTGTTCTTTTCAGTAAATCTAAATTCACTAATTTTAATAAAATTTAAAAACCATGAAATCACTATTTTCTTTATTTGTTGCTGCCAGTATTAGTCTGGTCGCTTGTGGACAAGGCAACCCCCCTGCCAGTCCTGCCGCTACCGCCAAACAAACACTGGATAATGGAGCTACTGTAACCGTGAGTTATGGACAGCCATCTGTAAAGGGAAGGACCATTGGCGATAACCTTGAACCCATGTCGGGCAAAGTGTGGAGAGCCGGTGCCAATAAAGCCACCGTATTTGAAACAGACAAGGATCTCACCATCGAAGGCCAGGCTTTAAAAGCAGGTAAATATGGGTTCTTTGTGATCGTTGGAGACAATGATGCCTGGACATTTATTTTCAACAAAACCTGGGACCAATGGGGTGCGTATAGCTATAAAGAATCTGATGATGTGGCTCGGATTCCGGCTAAAACCGAGAAAGGAACTTTTTCAGAGAAACTCACCTATACGATTGACAAGAACGGAAAGATGACGATCAACTGGGGCGACAAGCAGGCCAGTGTCATGATCAAATGATCGTTCAGATCATTTCCATGACCCGGTAGATCAGATCAAGCTCTTCCTGGTTCGTTGAATAGGGAGGCATACAATAAACCGTATTTCCAAGGGGGCGCAATAGCACCCCCTTTTTTAGTGCCATTTGCATGATCGCTTCCTTCCGGGTATTGAGGTAATTATTCTCTTTGTCCTCTACTTCAAAGGCCAGAATGGTACCTGCACTACGTGGTTGGAGAAACCGTCCTTCCGACTTCCATTGCTCCACTTTTTGGCGGTGACGGGTTACGATCAATCTAATCTGTTCCTGGCATGCCGCATCCTGTAACAGATCAAGACTGGCCAGGGCAGAAGCACAACCTATCGGATTGGCAGTAAAGGAATGGCCATGGAAAAAGGTCTTTAGCCTGTCTTCCTGCAGAAAGGCTTCATAGATAAATTCCCGGCAGGCGGTGAGGGCCATAGGTAAGGTACCTCCTGTCAAACCTTTTGACATACAAACGATATCAGGTAAAACCTGAATCTGTTCACTGGCAAAGAGGGTACCTGTCCGGCCAAAACCGGTCATCACTTCATCAGCGATCAATAATATTCCTTGATCCCTGCATTGGGTAAGAAGCTTTTCCAATGAGGGCAGGTGATACATCCGCATACCTCCCGCTCCCTGTACAACAGGTTCGTATATGATACAGGCGATCTCCTCCCAGGATAGGGAAGGAAGTTTCCAGGATTCATCTTCCTCCGTTGGAATATCCACGAATTCCACCGGAAATAAATGCCCATTGAAGGGCTGGGTAAACAAGCCGCGTTCACTTACACTCATGGCTCCAAATGTGTCTCCATGATAGGCATGTTGAAGCGCGAGGATCTTTTTTCTATTTGGCCGGCCCTGATTCTGATGAAACTGGATCGCCATTTTCAAAGCTACTTCCACCGCTGTGGAACCATTATCGGAAAAAAAGAGGCGGCTCATATCCCCGGGAAGCAGGGGCAATAGGCGACCGGCAAGATTCACCGCGGGTTCGTGGGTAAAGCCGGCAAAGATGACATGCTCCAGGTTCAGGGCTTGTTCATGTATCTTTTGGGCGATATAGGGGTGTCCATGCCCATGCAGAGTGGTCCACCAACTGCTGATCGCATCCAGCAAGGGGGTTCCCGACTCGTCAAATAGATAAGAGCCTTTGGCCCGGGTGATGGGAGTAAACGGTGCCGCCAGGCGGTGCTGGGTATAAGGATGCCAGAGAAAACGGCCATCCCTTTGGGAGATCGAATCCATATTCAAAATTACTCATTCATTTTCAACGAACTAAAAAATAGGATAGGGTGGGTGCAACGAACGAGAGAAGCGCGTTGTCACCTATTTGTATAAAAATTAATAATCAGCAATCAATCATCAATAATTCCCACCCAGGGGTGTGTTTTTATTGAAAATCCATGGATGAAAGGAAACTGGTAAAAGAATGTCTTCGGCGAAAGCCTGAGGCCCAACGACTGCTTTACGAGCGTTACGCTGAAAGTATGTTGGGTCTGTGCTATCGTTATACCAAGTCCATTACCGATGCAGAGGATATTCTTCAGGAAGGCTTTGTTAAGGTTTTTCATCACCTGGATCAATACCGGTTTGATGGTGAATTAGGCGCCTGGGTAAGACGTATCATGGTGACCACGGCGCTTAATTACCTGAAGAAGAACAGACATTACCGGCAAGAGCTTTCTTTCGAAAACGAAGGTCTTCATCCGGTGTCCGATGAAGACCCGGAATGGCGGGTAAGTGGAAAGGAACTGGCAGAATTGATCCGCCAATTACCACTGGGATACCAGACCATATTTAACCTTTATGCCGTAGAGGGATATACGCATGTTGAGATCGGCAAATTGCTGGGTATCCATGAGGGTACATCCCGATCCCAATATGCACGTGCCAGAAGCCTGCTGATCGCCTGGCTGGATAGAAAAAATCAGATCAATTATAAAACCGGATCGTATGCCGACCAATAATTTTGAAAAAAGAGTACAGGAAGAGATGGAGGGATTCAAGCTTCCTCCCTCCGATGATGTATGGCTGATCGTGGAGGAAAAGATCCGGGAGAGAAAACGCCGTCGTTTTCTTTTCTGGTTGCTACCCATCCTGCTCGGGGGAGCAATGGCTACCTATTTTCTCTTGAATAGACCGGACTCCAACGCATCCTCCGAACTGACCACCGTACAGCCCACAACAGTCAAAGAAGCGATAAAGAAAGAGCAGGAAAGTTCGAACATGACAGTTGACCCGGGAGCCAACACCTTACCAACGCCAAAGGAAAAGGCTGGGAAAAATGCATCGGAACTTTCTTCCCGACCTGAACAGATAACCGCACCTGAAAAGATAACCGCTTCACCCGAATTGGCCATTGAAAGGAAGAGATCAATTACCATTAAACCATTAAAAGATAAAAATGTAACCAATCCTGAATCAGTAAACGAAAGCGTTGGGTTTATTAACTCCGCGGAGGAAATTTCAGCCGGGAAACCAGTGCTGGAAAGAAATACCTTACCGGAAATCACAGATCAGGTAAAACGCAGTATAGCACCCGCTAACCTATTCAAAGTTCAACCTGAATCATTAAAGAATGGTTGGTTCTCCTCCGGATTTCATTGGATGGAAACGCTTGATGCCAAATCTCCTTCAATTATTAAGCCTTCTTCCCGTCGGTCTCCGAAATGGATATTCGCTGTTAAAGCAGGTGGTTACAATATAGCTGATCCGCTTTTTGGAGGGACCTCCGAAAAAGCATTTGCGGGAAATCTTAACGGCCCCGGAAGTGGAACCGGTAATTCCAATGCGACAATCATCTCCGAAACACTTCCCAAAGCTGCATTTTCGTATGGGTTTATGGTGGGCAGGCAATTCCCGGTTGGACCAAAGCATTATTTTAAAACAGGCCTCGGATTTGCTCAGTATAGTCATGATCGCCAGGTAGGGGCCTACCGCGATAGCGCCGCCAGCCCAAATTTTTCCTTAAGTGATCAATCGGCCGGATTCTATCGGGGAGGAACATTCACCAACTTCCGTTCCCGTTACCTGGTACTTGAATTACCCATGTCCATGATGTGGAAGATCGGGAAAAGCAAAAACCTGCCGTTGCAACTTGAAACCGGACTCCTGTATGGTCAGGTCATTAAGGCCCGTGGACTCGTATATGGAGGATATGGTTATTTTGATGACCGCGACCAGGTACGAAAGAGCCAATGGCAACTCCAGCTTGGTTTTGGTACAAGTTTGTTCAATGCATCCAGACATCCCCTCGGTATCGGGTTAACCTACCAGGCGGGCTTGCATAGTTTTTACAAAAAAGAGGTCGGTGATCTTAAAGCCAGCCATTTCTCCGGTGTTCAATTGACTTTTCCTTTTTAAAAAATCAGATGCAACGCATTGGATAAATGCGTTGTCAACTTCAAAAACCTGTTTATGCGATACATACTTGTTTCCCTGTTGGCGCTTACAACTTTATTAAGCTCCTGTATCAAGGACAAAATGGAAGAGAAATACACTTTCTTCCGTCCCGTATATCATACCCGTGCTGAAGTAAAAGCTGCCATAAAAAATGATAACAATCAGGAGATACATGTTCCTGGTAAGATATTTGTTAAAGGCAACTACCTTTTCCTGAATGAGTACAATAAGGGGGTACACGTGATTGATTTCAGTAATCCCGCTTCCCCGGTTAAAAAGGGTTTTATTCATATACCAGGCAATGTGGATATTGCCGTAAGGGGAAACTACCTCTATGCCGATTGTTATTCCGATCTGATGAGTATTGATATTTCTGACCCCACCAATGTTAGCCTGGCATACTACCAGGAAGGGGTTTTCCCTCATCGCATTTATGAGGCTGGATATATGGTCGATACCAGCTTGGTGATCACAGAGTGGGTTAGGGTAGACACAACCATCCGAAGCGATTATCAGTCACAAGGCGGTGGAGCAAAAGTGTTTTTTGATATGGGGGTATTAAGTGCCCAGGCCTTTAGCAATTATGCTTCACCCAATGCCAACCCCGGGGTAAGCAACGGAATTGGAGGATCACAGGCGAGGTTTGCGCTTTATAATGACCGGTTATATACGGTTAGCCATATGGATCTGAAAGTATTCAATACCGCGCAACCGGCTACGCCAACCTATATCGGGACCCGGAATTTCCCACGAGGAGATATTGAGACCGTATTTCCTTATCAGGACAAACTTTTTATAGGCTCGCAAACTGGCATGTACGTATATGGGTTGTCGGATCCCAATGCACCAAACTTCTTATCTCAGGTAACACATATCCGCTCCTGTGATCCGGTGATAGCCGACGGAAACTATGCCTATGTAACCCTTCGTGGTGGCTCTTTCTGCGGTGGATTCTCCAATCAACTGGATGTAGTGGATATCACAAATATCACCTCTCCGGTATTGGTCAAAACATATCTTATGTCGTCTCCTTCGGGCCTTTCCAAGGATGGGAATATCCTTATGGTTTGCGACGGTGGAGAAGGGCTGAAATTCATGGATGTTTCCAGTCCTACGCAGATCACCAATCTGGGAACCCTGACCGGATTGTTGCCCCTTGATGTGATCGCATTGCATGGGTTGGCACTGGTAGTGGCCTACGATGGAGTATATTTTGTGAACTATAACAATCCATCTTCACCTGTTGTCCTAAGTAAGCTCACTATTCAAAACTAATCTACATGAAAAAATCATCAGGCATAATAATCGTCTTTCTACTATTAGCTACCGGAACAGGTTTTGGGCAAAAAAAATCAGCCTTTTATCTTCAACCGCAGATCACCCTACTGAATGGCACGCAAACCGTTGATGGTTCCATTGGGTTTAGTTCAGGTGTGGAATGGGGGGCCTGGCAATTTGGTGGAACAACTGAAATTGATTTTTACGAAAAAAGATCGGTTCCATTCTATGCAGAGGCAAAGCGGTATTTTGGCAATCAGAAGAAACGTCCCTTTCTGTACGCCGGTGCCGGAGCTAATTTTGCCTGGCCTACCGAATTTCAACGCTTCTATTATTATGATTGGATCTGGGGTGGCCAATTTTACACCCCGTCAACCTTTGATCATGGCAGGTATCTGCAAGGAGGTTTTGGAGTTCAAATGCAAAGTAAAAAAGGGAAAGGAATCAGTATTTCGCTGGGGTATTCCTCAAAGACCATGACGGAAAAATGGGTGGAGACTGTTTGGGATCCTTCTACAACCACAAACATCAAAACTAACCGGTCAGTCAAATATGAATTTAATCGGGTGGATTTGAAAGTGGGATTCAGGGTGTTTTAGGATGCACTAAAATTCCACGCTCATCCTGCTTTCAGCAATGTGTGCATTCAACCTTTCAGAAACCTCAAATTTCTCCGCACCCCTTCCCATTTCGCCCGCTTCAGTGGGGAGTCACGGAAGATGTTTTTAAAAGCATCTTCGCTCAACGCTTCCCATTCTGCCGAAGTAAAATTCAGGACTGCTGGCAGCGGATGAAAAGCGCTCTCCAGGGTAGGGGTAGAAAACCGGTTCCAGGGGCAAACATCCTGGCAGGTATCACAACCAAACATCCAGTTGTCAAATTTTCCTTTCATTGCATCCGGTATCAACTGGTCCTTCAGCTCAATCGTAAAATAGGAAATACACTGGCTGCCATTGATCGTTTTATCCGGAAGTATGGCTTCTGTTGGGCAACTTTCCACACATTTATTACAGGTGCCGCAATAGTCCCGGGCAAAAGGATCATCGGGTTCAAGATCAAGGTCGGTGATCAGGGTGGCGATAAAGAAAAATGATCCACCACTTCGCGTGATCAGGTTCCCATTCTTTCCGACCCATCCCAAACCGCTTTTTTGTGCCCAGGCTCGTTCCAGCACGGGAGCGGAATCCACAAAGCCCCGGCCATTGATCTCGCCCACTTTTTCCCTGATCATTTGCAACAGGTCCTTCAGCCTGGAGCGAATGACCTCATGGTAATCCTTTCCGTATGCATATTTGGAGATCTGCGGCGCAGAGGTATTTTGTTCTTTTTCCGGAAAATAATTCAACAAAAGGGTAATGACCGAACGTGCGCCGGGAACCAGTTTTCGCGGATCGGTACGCAGGTCAAAATGATTTTCCATATAGGCCATCCCTCCGTGCATACCTTTTGCCAACCATTTTTCGAGGCGACGGGCATCTTCCTCCAGGGCTTCGGCACGGGCAATGCCACAATGGTCAAAACCCAATTCCCGGGCCAGTACTTTGATCGTTGCGGTATGTTGTTGTTTGGTTCCCACCTTTCAATAATAATCAAAATTAAAGTTTCCTGTCACCTTTGCTGCGCTTCTTTATGTCCCTGCATCCTGAGGAATATCGGATAGCAAACATCCCTATCTTTGAAAGGCAAACTTCTGTATATGAGAAAATCATCCTTTCAATCCTTCTTTGTCATTCTTCCCTTAATCGTCATTCTGGGCAGCTGTGCCAGTTCAAAGAACCAGGCCGACCTGGTACTTCACCATGCCCAGGTGTACACCGTAAACCCGGCACAACCTACAGCCGAAGCTGTAGCGGTGAAAGATGGGAAGATCATTTTCGTAGGCAGCAATACAGAAGCAGAGAAGTTTATTGGCAGCCAAACGGAGTCCATAGATTGCAAAGGACAATTTCTGATGCCCGGTTTTATCGAAGGGCATGGGCATATACATGGGTTAGGCGCTTCTTTGGTCAGCCTGAACCTGATGACAGTAAAGAACTGGGATGAGATCGTGGAAAAAGTAAAAGAAGCGGTCAGCAAAGCCAAACCCGGTGATTGGATCATTGGTTGGGGTTGGCACCAGGAAAAATGGAACCCTGCACCGGCCGTTAATTTTCTGGGGTATCCCTATCATGAAGAATTGGATAAAGTATCTCCCAATAACCCGGTATTGCTTTCCCATGCCAGCGGACATAGCAGTTATGTAAACGCCAAAGCCATGGAGTTAGCAGGAATAAACGCGAATACACCAAACCCTTCAGGTGGGGAGATCGTTCGGGACAAGACAGGCCGGGTGGTTGGCGTTCTTGCAGAAACAGCCCAGTCGCTGGTCAATAAGGCTTATGCGGCATTTGTGAACCAACAAACGGAGGATGAACAAAAAGCACGTTGGGCCGAAAGTATAAGATTGGCAGAAGAAGATTGTTTGAAAAAAGGAATTACGAGTTTTCAGGATGCCGGTTCCTCCTTTACTCAGGTAAAATGGATGAAGGAATTGGCAGATTCCGGAAAACTGAATATTCGGCATTGGCTGATGGTGCGGGAACGAAACAGTGTACTCCGCGCCAATGCGGGTGTTTTTCCGATCATTGATGCCGGGGATGCCCATCTCACCGTCAAAGCGGTTAAAGTTTCGCTCGATGGAGCACTTGGGTCCTATGGGGCATGGTTACTTGAACCCTATTCCGATCGGCCGGGTTGGGTAGGAGAGGCTACATTTAATCTTGATTCGCTCCAGGCCATTGCCGATTTCTGCTGGGATAATCAATTGCAACTCTGTGTACATGCCATCGGTGACCGCGCCAACCGGGAATTGATCGATCTGTATGCAAAAAAAATTGCTCAGGATAAAACCAAAGACCACCGCTGGCGTATTGAACACGCGCAGCATGTCAACCCTACTGAGATACCCCGTTTCAAAGAATGGAATGTGATCGCCTCCATGCAAGGCATTCATTGTACCAGCGATGCCCCCTTTGTGCCTAAACGATTGGGCGAACAACGCTCACGTGAAGGGGCTTATGTTTGGCAATCCTTCCTCAAAGCCGGAGTAGTGGTCACCAATGGTACCGATGTGCCGGTAGAAGATGAGGATCCGATCGCCTGTTATTATGCGAGTGTAACCCGTCAATTGAAAGATGGTACTGTATTTTATCCCGAACAGCGTATGTCACGTGAACAGGCCATTCACTCTTATACCCTGGCGAACGCTTATTCTTCCTTCCAGGAAAAAGTAAAAGGATCCATTGAAGTGGGTAAATATGGCGACTTTGTACTCTTATCCAACAACCTGGTTACCTGTAAGGATGAAGAAATAAAAGATACTAAAGTAATGATGACAATCGTAAACGGGAAACTGAAGTATACATATAGCAAATAGGATCTGGTTATATTTCTCGCAGCGTTCGCCAAGTTTAAAACGCCCGCTGCGGCCGTCCTATCCTTTGCGTACGCTGCGAGAAACAAACCTCTATTCAAAATGGGGATTAATGATCTCTATAATTTCCTTGTGTAAGGATATCGGATCATTCTCTACCATTTCCTTGGGTAGGAGCAGAAAGGCATACCCTCTTTTAAAATCCACCACCGACCAGAATCCAAACAGGCTTGGAGAGATCAGGGATGTCGCATTTCCGTTACCATCCTCCTCCAATACCCAGGCCCCGGAAGCATATCCCATACCTTTGCCCGCATCAGGAAGGTATTTCATCAGCAGGTCACCCGTTTGAATCTTGATCAACTCGGCTACGGATTCTTCAGAAAGTACTTGCTGCCCCCGGAACTTTCCCTTGTTGAGTAACATGACCAGAAAATTCATGTAATCATCAGCAGATGATTTTCCACCGATCGAAGGATTGATCGGTCCACCCATCAAATTACTAAAGGTGCTGCGGCGCATGGCCAATGAACGGAATAATTTCTGGGTCATCAACTGGTCAAACCTTCTTTTACCCACTACTTCCAACACCCGGCCGGCAATACTCAAGCCAATATTGCTGTAATAGAATTCCTTCCCGGGATTGGCTGCTATGTTTTTGGCGGCAAAAGAGTTTACCTCTTTTTCCAGGTTCTCAAATTTACTCTTGTCAAAAAGTTTGGAAAGCTTCAAAGCTTCGGCCTCAATGCCAGTGGTATGAGACAAGCAATGGCGAAGCGTGATATAGTTTTTAAAATATTTTCCAAATTCAGGCACATAGTTTACTACGGGGTCATCCAGGGATACCTTTCCTTCATCCACAAACATCATCACCAGCGCTGCCGTGAGCCATTGACTCGAAGCTGCAATGGGAGCCTGTACATTGCTTCGGAATTGTGGATTGGTCTGCTTGCGATATACAACCGTATCATCCTTCTTCCAGAGCATGACATTGAAATCCTTTCCCAGCTTTTCTTTGTTGGACTCCAGAAAATCATCCAGGTCGGTAAAGCTTGTTTGAGCTTGAGCGGTAGAAAGCAGGGATAAAGAAAGCAATAGAAGAAGCGTGGTTCTCATGGTACTTTTTCTTTACAATTTACGAATTTCCTTTGTGTTCTTTGTGCATCCTTTGTGTCCTTCGTGTCCTCCTATGCATGGCTGGCGTAGGAGGACACGAAGGACACAAAGGATGCACAAAGTGCACCAAGAAATCAGGCGGATGCTGTAAGGGCTTGCTCGATGTCTTCCCGAATGTCGTCAATATGCTCCAGGCCAACGGAAATGCGGATAAGCCCCGGGGTGATACCAACTGATAATCTTTCTTCTTCAGATAATTTGGAATGGGTGGTGGAAGACGGATGCGAGGCAATACTCCGGCTGTCGCCCAGGTTTGAAGTACGGCTTAACATTTTCAGAGCATCCAGAAAACGACGACCTCTTTCCAGTCCTCCTTTGAGTTCAAAGCAAACGATTCCACCTCCACCCGTCATTTGTTTTTTGGCAATATTGTGTTGCGGGTGCGAAGAAAGAAAAGGATATTTTACCTGAACCAGATGCGGGTTGTTTTGCAGGGCTGTCGCCAGTTGAAGCGCATTTTGACAATGTCTCTCCATACGAAGCGACAGTGTTTCTAAACTCTTGGTCAATACCCAGGCATTAAAGGGAGAGAGTGATGGCCCGGTATTTCTTAAGAACAGATAGATCTCCCGCACCAGGGCGGCTTTTCCGGCGATCACACCCCCTACGACCCTACCCTGGCCATCCATCCATTTGGTAGCCGAATGAATCACTAGGTCGGCCCCCCATTCGATCGGCCGCTGTAACACCGGGGTGGCAAAGCAATTGTCGACGACCAATAGCACATTATGTTTTTTCGCCAGTAGCGCCAGCGATTCCATGTCAATGATATCCAGTCCGGGATTGGAAGGTGTTTCCACGTAGATCATCCGGGTATTGGACCGGATCAATCCTTCAATTGTTTCGGGCTTGTTGATATCAAAATAGTCAAATTCGATCTTCCAGCGGCCCATGTATTTGGTTAAAATGGTATGTGTACTTCCAAACACGGAACCCGAGGAAAGGATATGGTCCCCGCTTTGTAAAAAGGTCATGAAAGTGCCAAACACAGCAGCCATTCCTGTGGCTGTAGCGAGACCGGCTTCAGCCTTTTCCATCATGGCCACTTTATAAGCAAATTCATCTACCGTAGGATTACTGAACCGGGAATAGATATTATGGTCATTTTCTTCCGCAAAAGCGGCACGCATATCTTCTGCATTATCAAATACAAAACTGGACGTGAGAAACAAGGGGGTAGAATGTTCATTCTCCCAGGTGCGTGGGGTCTGTATACGAATGGCCTCGGTCTCGGGGTGATATTTACTCATACGGTTTAAAAAATGCTGGAGGGCAAAGTTATTGTATAATGTTCATTCTGAAATAATTGCAGGAAATCCGCCACCAACCTGCATTTCAGGCAGAAATGCCGGAGCTTTAATGACAAATTTGGTAAAAAAACAAGCTTGGACAACTATTTGAATGGAATCTGTGGAAATCGTGAAATCGGTCCAATTCGTGTAACCTAATTTAATCGTATGAACCTCTCCAATTTTACCATAAAAGCAGCGGAGGCCATCCAGTCGGCCCAGCAACTTGCGTTCAATGAAGGGAACCCCAACATTGAAACTGAGCATTTACTCAAGTCTTTGTTGGAGCAACAGGATTCCCCGGTGGAATACCTGTTAAAGAAAAACAATGTGACCCTGAACCTGGTGGAGAACAAACTGGATGAAGCGATTCAGAAATTACCCAAGGTGCAAAGTGGTGAACCTGCCCAATCCATCAGTCGCGAAGCAAATAGTGTGGTACTTCGGGCCGGGGCCGCCCTTAAATCCTACGGTGATGAATTTGTGACACCTGAACACCTGCTCCTGGCCATTGTACAAGGCAATGATGCCACGGCCAAATTACTCAAGGATGCAGGACTTACCGAAAAAGGATTGACCGCGGCCATTAAGGATTTGCGGAAGGGGGAAACTGTAACCTCTCAAACCCAATCACAACAATACAACGCGTTAAATAAATACGCCAAGAACCTGAATGAGATGGCGCGGCAGGGAAAACTCGATCCCGTCATCGGTCGTGATGAAGAGATACGCCGCACCCTGCATATTCTTTCCCGTCGTAGTAAGAACAACCCCATACTGGTAGGGGAACCCGGCGTAGGTAAGACCGCCATTGCGGAAGGACTTGCCATGCGGGTCGTAAATGGAGATGTGCCCGAGAACCTGCGTTCCAAGGTGATCTATGCATTGGATATGGGGCAACTGATTGCTGGGGCGAAATACAAAGGTGAATTTGAGGAAAGGTTAAAGGCAGTGATCAAGGAGGTTTCGACCAGTGAAGGAGAGATCATTCTCTTTATTGATGAGATACACACCCTGGTAGGGGCAGGTGGGGGAGAGGGCGCTATGGATGCCGCCAATATCCTCAAACCAGCCCTTGCCCGTGGTGAACTGCGTGCCATTGGTGCTACCACCCTGAATGAATATCAAAAATATTTTGAAAAAGACAAAGCCCTGGAAAGAAGGTTTCAAAAAGTGCTGATCGATGAACCTTCGGTGGAAGATGCGATCTCCATCCTTCGCGGGCTGAAAGACCGCTATGAAACCCACCACCATGTGCGGATCAAAGACGAAGCCATCATAGCTGCGGTAGAATTATCACAACGCTATATCACTGATCGTTTCCTGCCCGATAAGGCCATCGACCTTATCGATGAGAGTGCGGCCAAACTGCGACTGGAAATGAACAGTATGCCAGAGGAACTTGATAAACTCGAACGACAGATCCGGCAACTGGAGATCGAACGCGAGGCCATCAAACGGGAGAATGATGAAGAACAATTAAGGGAACTTAATACAGAGATCGCTAACCTGAGTGTGGAACGGGACACTTTTAAGGCAAAATGGAAAGAAGAAAAAGAGATCGTGGAGAAAGTACAGAATGCCAAGGCGGAGATCGAACAATTGAAATTAAGCGCCGAACAAGCCGAAAGAAACGGAGACTATGGTAAAGTGGCTGAGATACGGTATGGAAAGATCAAGGAGCAGGAACAAAAGATCGAGGACCTCACTGTTCAGCTTTCTGGGTTGAGTGAAAAACGGTTATTGAAAGAAGAAGTAGATGCTGAGGATATCGCCGAAAATGTGGCCAAAGCCACCGGCATTCCGGTAAGCCGGATGATGCAGAGTGAAAAGGAAAAGTTGTTGAACCTCGAAGACCATCTCCACCAGCGTGTGATAGGGCAGGAAGAAGCCATTACGGCGGTAGCCGATGCGATACGCCGTAGCAGGGCGGGTCTGCAGGATCCCCGTAAACCGATCGGTTCCTTTATTTTCCTGGGAACAACCGGGGTTGGAAAAACTGAGCTGGCAAAGGCCCTTGCTGAATATCTGTTTGATGATGAAAGCATGATGACCCGGATCGATATGAGTGAGTACCAGGAAAAACATACGGTGTCCAGACTGGTGGGTGCCCCTCCCGGTTATGTGGGTTATGAGGAAGGTGGTCAATTGACAGAAGCGGTCCGTCGTAAACCCTATAGTGTAGTGTTACTGGATGAAATTGAAAAGGCTCATCCGGATGTTTGGAATGTGATGCTCCAGGTACTTGATGATGGAAGACTAACGGACAACAAAGGCCGGGTGGTCAATTTCAGAAATACCATCATCATTATGACAAGCAATCTGGGAAGCCATATCATTCAGGAGAATTTTGAGAAGGTGAATGAGGCCAACAAGGAGGACGTGGTAGAAAAAACGCGGGTGGAAGTAATGGGTTTGTTACGCCAAACCATTCGTCCTGAGTTCCTCAACCGGGTGGATGAAATCATTCTGTTCCAGCCTTTGTTGCGTAATGAGATCAAGGGCATCATACATATCCAACTCAATAACCTGAAAAAACTGGTAGCCGAAACCGGGATCGAACTGGTCTTTACGGATTATGCGATCGATTTTCTGGCAGAGCAGGGATTTGATCCACAGTTTGGGGCAAGACCACTAAAAAGGTTGATCCAAAAAGAGATCGTGAACCAATTGAGCCGGAAAATACTGGCTGGGGAAATAGACAGGTCAAGACCTGTATTAGTAGATGTATTTGATGGGGTAGTGGTATTTCGCAATGAAGCTCCTGAAAAAGTTTAGTATTAGTTTTCAACACATACCCTTGAGGTATTCTGCTAGGCTGCTTTTGGATGTATAGCCTTTATGGAGTTTATGGAATTTCTTTTAGCAATCGCTTCCTCCTCCAGGTCAAAGTCATCCTGAAGACCAAGCCAGAATTTTGCAGAGTTGCCAAAGTATTTGCTAAGCCGCAAGGCAGTGTCAGCTGTTATCCTTCGATTTCCCTTTAAAATTTCGGAGACCCTTGTTTGAGGAATACCTATGTCTTTGGCTAATCGGTAAGCAGAAATTTCAAACGGAATCAGAAACTCCTCCATTAAGACCTCGCCGGGGTGTATGTTCTTTAACTTTGCCATAGTGCTCATTTAATGATAATCAATAATTTCAACTTCTGATGCATTGCCCGCTGACCATTTAAAAATAATTCTCCACTGGTCATTAATGCGTATACTATAGAAAAACTTGAGATTTCCACTCAGTTTCTCCAGTCTATTTGCTGGCGGTATTTTCAAGTCGGTTAAGTCAACGGCATTATTGATCATTCTTAGTTTTCTACGTCCTATTTCTTGAATTTGAATAGGCCATTTTTTTACCCTAATCCCTATCCAGATATTTTCGGTCTCTTTATCACCAAAAGAAATAATCATACTTACGGATTACGTTACTAACGTCAAAGGTAAGTATTTTAGTTGAAAAACCGCCAAAACTTAATTCTTATTTGAAAACCCAGTTGGGGCTTCAAATTTCTTGTGTCAATGCCGTTTCCAGTATATCCACAGCTTCCTGCAATTCAGTCTCCCGGATGGTCAACGGAGGCACCCATTGTAACACATTCCCTTGTGAGACCTTAAAGCTTAATCCTTTTTCCAGACATCGGTACATGACACGCGAAGCCAGCTCGGTGTCTCTTTCCTTTGTAACCGGGTCCTTTACCAATTCGATCCCCCAGAGCAGCCCAATTCCTCGTATATCGCCAATCACCGGATATTGATTTTTTAGGCCGGTGAGCGCCTTATGTAAATAGGCTTCGCTGGATTTCACCTGATCGGGCAGGTTATGTTGATCGATAAAATCCAGCATCGCTAACCCTGCAGCGGCTCCCAAAGGATTTTTTTCAAAGGTGTAATGTCCCAGCGAAACCTCTTCGGCAATATTATATTCTTCCCGTACAATGATTCCGGCCATAGGGATGATACCCGCACCTAATCCTTTTCCCAGACACAGAATATCCGGTTCAATGTCATAATGTTCAAAAGCAAACATTTTTCCTGTGCGGCCAAAAGCGATCGGGATCTCATCAAGAATCAATAGAACTTTGTATTCATTGCAAAGCGCACGGATCTTTTTCCAATAAGCATAGGATGGAATCTGTACGTCCGTGTTGCGAACGGTCTCCGCGATAAAGGCTCCTACATCCTTGTTTTCCTTAAGAATATTTTCTATGGCGGCTAAGGTAGTCGCCTCACTTACTTCGGGTAAACGGTAATTGTCAGGCGCCGGGATATTGATGGTATCTGGAAATTCACCCATGTATTTTTTAAACTGTGCTTCACCACCAGCGGCGATCGCATCCAATGACGCGCCGTGAAAGGAATCAACATAGGACACGACTTTCGTTTTGCCCGTGATTACCCGCGCCAGTTTCAAGGCCATGCCGATCGCACTGGTGCCTCCCGGACAAAACAGCACCCTGGATAAGCCAGCAGGCATTAAGCCTGTCAACCTGTTTGCCAGTTCAATGATCGGTTGGTTGGTATATCGCCGGGGGCAAAAAGGCAATTGGTCCAACTGGGCTTTTACTTTTTCAATGACAAAGGGGTTTCGATGCCCAACCTGATGAACATTATTCCCATGAAAATCCATGTATTTCTTTCCCTGAATATCGGTGATGTATATGCCTTCGGCCGATTCGATCACATTCAGACAGGGAGTGGAAAGGGATTGGTGAAGGAAATAGCGGGCATCGGATTGAAGTAGTTCATTTGTTTCATGGTCCAGGCCTTCTATCCATTCCGCCCGAAAAGGAGAGAGGTTCACATCACCTTCTGTAAGCAAGGGAGTCTTGTTCATACAGGCTATTTCTGGGTTATATGACGAAGTTGGGAAATTGACCGGGATATTAAGGTTATGTTTTCTTTAAGGGTTCATTAGTGCAAAACATGCATTGGTGGGTGAACGATTAAATGGCCATGTTCATGCTTCAGAAGGAAACAGCGTTGCCCTTTATTCAAAGGGTTAGTGGTCAGTGATTCATGAACCGTTGCGCTATACGCAGTGGTCGGAAAATATATCTTTTTTTGCTGTGATGCCCGCCTGTACGGAGCAGAATATCCCGCAGGGTTTCAATGACCTCAATGGTATGGTCACCTTTATTGACCATCACACATTCTGCCAATGCCGCGTGCGAGGCATCGGTTATCTCCGACCGGGTCGCCACACCCGATTTGTTGAGTGTCTCCAAAACCTGGGTTGCCCAGATCACGGGTATATGGGCGGATTCACAGATCCAAAGTATCTCTTCCTGAATTTCCCCCATTCTTTCAAAGCCTATTTCTACTGCCAGATCGCCCCGGGCGATCATTACTCCGCAGGATCCGGATTGCATTCCCTGCAAGAGCAAGGAGGGCAGGTTTTTCACAGCCTGGGGTGTTTCGATCTTTATGATGATATCCGGTGGGTCGGATGAAAAATGTTGGAGCTTTAGTTGAAGCTCCTTTAAGTCACTGGCGTAGCGAACAAAAGAATAGCCTACCATGTCCGCGTGATTACAAATAAATGGCAAACAGGAAATATCAAAACTGGTCAATGGCGCGATGGCCAATTCAGAATCCGGGAAATTGATACCCTTGTCATTCTTTATTTGTTTTTTAACCGAAGAGACACGCGTGATTCTAACCCCCAGTTTATCCTTTTCCTTTTTCTCCACGATCCCTTTGATTATTCCATCATCCAGGTAGACACGGTGGCCCTCCTCCACATGCAACAATACATCCTTTTCGTTCGGGCTTATCACTACCTGTTCTTCTAAACCGGAAGGCAGGGATTCAGCCAGCCAGATCAATTCACCCTCGTCAATTTTTACTTTGCCCTTATCCAGCCCTCTTCCGATCAATTTGGTACGGATCTTTGGGCCTGCCAGGTCCATATACACTTTGCAATCCAAACCGGTGTGCTGACTTGCCCGGCGGATCAATTGGATCATTTGCGCCCACACAGCCTCATTATCGTGGGCACAATTGATTCTTGCCACATTCATTCCGTTTTGAAGCAAGGTCTTGATGATGGCGTAATTCTCAGAAAAGGAACTGTCAAAGGTGACCATGATGTAGGGGATACCATCCTCCATTTTATTCCCAAATAAATTACGTTGCTCCTTTTCCATTTTAGCAAGACTATAATCGTATGTACAAGCTTCGACTTCATCCTCCGGAAATTCTTTGCCCAATCGTTTCATAATAGATTGTATCTGGCTCAGGATATGACTTTCAGAACTTGCCAGAGAGGATAAACCCAGTACGTGAAGTTCATCCTGCAGGTCGCGGATGTCCTCATTGCGCAGCGTAAGGTAATGGATCAGGTTGGTAGCGGAGAGCCGGTAGTCCTCCGGAATCAATGCAAGGAATTCACGCCTTTTTTCGGTCTCATTTTTCATTTTACCAATAAGCCGATCCAGTTGCTGAAATACCGAAAGGGTCAAACTTGCATCCATGCTCCTGATTTTTGAGGGATAAATGTAGGCTGGTTCTTTGGCGAAGGGCCTGACCCGAATCACGGATACGCCTGATTTCCCAACCTTTGATTAACCTGACAGTGGTCATCGGATTTTTTTAAAAATCAGAGTAACTTCAAGGGTATCAAATCAATGAACTTGAAAAAGCCGATTGCCCAAATAACATTCCTGAATTTCTTAGAGGAAAAGGCAGGAGAACTTAAACAGTTCACCGGGCAATTGCGTAAAAGGGCAGATGCGGATATCGTTCATCAGGTCCGGGTGTCAGTAAAAAGATGGAAAATGACGGCACGCTTACTCGATGAACTCTATCATATACCCTGGAAAAGCGATTTTAAATTGACTGCTAAACTTTTCAGGATTTGTGGAGATCAACGGAACCTGGAACAGAGTATCCAAATTTGTCAACACCAGGGCTTTTATGCAAAAGGGATGGATCAGTTCTTTCACCGGGAATTGATAAAGGCAAAACGATTTACCAGATCGGCTATTAAAGAGTATGATATTTCTGGTGTTTTTAATTATCTGGATCGGGTAAAGATCTTTTTTTCTGGTTGCCATCCATTACCCCAGTCTAAAACACTTCAAAAAGCAGAAGACAAATTATTAAAAAAGGCAGCGGGGCTTTTTCAGCAAAAGCCCAGACCTCTTCACAAGATCCGGAAGCGCCTGAAAGACCTTTTGTTTCTTTGCGAATTCACCCAACATGCCCAGGGAAAGTTGCGAAAATTGAACAAGCATCTTGATCTGCTGGGAAAGATTCAGGATCTGGTAGTACTGGAAGAATTTGTTGAACAGGGGCTTTCAAAGGGAGTTATCACTCAAAATGACGGGCGAAAGTTGAGTAAAAGGATAACATCCAGGCGCAAACGACTTGTTAAACGTTCAGAGAATCAATTGGCTGCATTTTTATTTCCCGATAAATAATAGTACCTTTACATCTCTTGATGTTTCGCACTCCCTCCTTGGAGCCTACATTCTCCATGTTGCTGTGAAGGCAAAACGTAAGGCGGGTAAAGTATCCCTCACGGAGATAGCCTTACCAAATTTTTCAAATTAAATAGTTAATAGTGTTATTCAACGAATTACAGCTCATTGAGCCTGTTCTCAAAGCGCTTAGCCAGGAAGGTTATACGCAACCGACCCCTATTCAGGAAAAAGCCATTCCTGTTGTTTTACAAAGAAAAGACCTGCTCGGGTGTGCCCAGACAGGCACCGGCAAAACCGCCGCATTTACCATCCCTATCCTTCAATTGATGAGCCAAGAGGATCAACCTGTTAAAGGTATCCGTGCGCTTGTTTTAACCCCAACCCGCGAACTCGCGATTCAGATCGGGGAAAGCATTGAGGCCTATGGCCGTTTTCTCCCCCTTAAACATACCGTTGTATTTGGTGGAGTTTCTCAACATGCCCAGGTTCAAGCTCTTCGCAGGGGTGTAGATATTTTGGTGGCCACACCAGGCCGTTTACTTGACCTGATGCAACAAAGACATATTGCCCTGGATCATATCCAGTTCTTTGTTTTGGATGAAGCCGATCGTATGTTAGATATGGGATTTGTACAGGATGTCAGAAGGGTGATCGCCCGTCTGCCCCAGCAACGCCAGACCCTTTTCTTCTCGGCAACCATGCCCGGTGAAATCAGGCAGCTTGCACAAATATTACTGAAGGATCCCATTAAGGTAGAGGTTACACCTCCATCTTCTACGGTGGACCTGATCCAACAGGCAGTTTATCATTGTGATAAGCAAAACAAACTTCCTTTATTGATCGAGATATTAAAGGATCCTGCGATTGAATCGGTTCTCATCTTTACGCAGATGAAATATGCGGCAGACCGCCTTGCCAAAAGCCTGAGCCGTGCCGGGATTCCCACCGAGGCGATCCATGGTAATAAAGCTCAGAATGCCCGACAAAAGGCCCTTTCCAATTTCAAGTCACGCAAGACAAGAGTACTGGTGGCTACAGATATTGCCGCCCGGGGTATTGATATTGATGAACTTACACACGTCATCAACTATGAATTGCCCAATGTGCCCGAAACCTATGTACACCGTATCGGTCGTACAGGTCGTGCCGGCGCAAGTGGTATAGCCATCTCCTTTTGCGACTGGAGTGAAAAGATCTTCCTCAGTGATATCCAAAAACTGATCAAAAAGACCATCCCCGTTGTAAAGGACCATCCTTACGACGTTCCCTCTATGTATAATCAGATACAACAGGCCAAACCAACCACCGGCTCAGCACCTTCCAGTTTTGGAAATGCCCGCAGAGCAGGCGGAAAACGGTATGGACGGGCGTTTACGCAGAGGGCGTGAAGCGAGAGGCGTGAGTTTCGTGAGGCGTGAGTTTCGTGAGACGTGAGGGGTGAATGGTGAATGGTGAATAGTGAATGATGAACGTGAGACGTGAGACGTGAATCGTGAGTAGAGACTCATCTCTATTCACTATTCACCTCTCACCATTCACCTCTCACGTCTCACGAAACTCACGCCTCACGTCTCACGAAACTCACCCCTCACGCCTCACGAAACTCACGCCTCTCGCCTCACGCGTTCCATTTCCCGGAAAATCCCTCCCAATTCCGGAATCCAATTGAACTTTGGCACGAGTAAATAATTGATTTTTAGTTCGTTGAGATTTGGCACATTGTTCGGATACCCTGTTTCAAACAAATCCGAATTTATGAAACAAATCTACACCCTACTGATCACCCTGATGGTTACAATCGGCCTTCAGGCTCAAAGTTTCTCCTGGAACAATTTTAATGATGGTTCCACTTCCTACAATGTAACATCTAACAACGTAAAAATGACCGTATCCATCACTGGTTCTGGTCATGCTTCAGGCGAACCCAGCTATAAGAGTACAAATGGCGGATACCTGTATGAAAGCGTTGATTGGTCAAACAAAACCACCACGATCACTTACACCATTACCTTTACTGTTCCCCTTAAAGGTGTCTATTTCTATGTGTATGATGTTGATTATTCCAATGGTGGCTGGGATGATAAACTGACCATCAGTGCAAAGAATAATGTGAACACCACTGTTTACCCTACTATTTCTGCCGGAAGTTCTGCTGAAGTTACAGGAACCAACCTGAACATCCTGGAAGGAAAAGGCAATAACTCCTCTTTCTCCTCCAATCCTTCTTATGTTAGTTTTGGAACCAGTGTACCTGTAAAAACCCTTACCATTGTTTATGGCGCAGGGAGCAACAGTCCGAACAACCCCAATGGCCAGGTAATTGGTTTTAGCATGGTAGGATCTATTGAGGCCCTGCCGGTTCAATTGCTTGGTTTCAGCGCCGCTAAATCTGGTACAAACAACGCCCTGATCAAATGGGAAACTGACAAACAGATCCGCTTTGACCATTTTGAACTCGAGCGTTCTGCCACAGCGGTTGGTCCTTTTGAGAAAGTTGCCGATATCGCTTCGAACAATGCTGTAACAGGTAACTATTCTTTCACGGATATCAATGTAAAAACCAAAATGGCTACTGCCTATTATCGCCTGAAAATGGTGGATATTGACGGAACTTATTCTTACAGCCGTGTTGCCATGATCCGCTTCACTGGTGGTGCTACATTCGATGTTCGTCCCACCCTGCTCCACGCCGGTGAGAACCTGAATGTGACTGTATCCAGCAACGAAAATGAAAACTATACGATCAAATTATTCAACCTGGGTGGTAAGATGGTTGCTCAACAAAATATTGCCCGCTCTGGTCAGGTTGCCCTGAATACTGCTGGTCTCCAGAAAGGTATGTATGTGGTAACGGTAGAAGGTGGTAGCGAGCCCCAAACATTCAAAGTAATGCTTCAGTAAGGGTTAGCCCAAAAGGCAGTTCGGATTTGTTTTCCCCGCGGTTTTAGCAAAATAGGTACTTTTTGACCTACCTTGCTTAAACCGCGGGGCTTTTTTTGGCATACTATTTTCTTAATCTGCACGTTAGATGAAACGAACCAATAAATCCAATTCAACTCCTATGGGTACAACCGTTTCCCGTTCCCTTCCTTCCCTGAAGACATTTGGCCTTTATTCCCTTCTGATTGCCGGGGCTACCGCTGGCTTCTTTCTGCTTAAGCCTTTGTTGGAATCCAATAACAATGGGGCAGGAGCCCTGGGTATAATCCATGATAGCACGGAGAAAAAGAAGGATAGCCTGGCTGACAATAAAGGCAGGTATGACCAGACTGCCTATATGGAACAACTCCGTCTGATGGCCAATGGTGACTCCTCCGGACGCTGGCCGGTAAAAACCGGCGTTGAATACCAACCAGGTGCCTTATTGCCCTTCCATCGCATCATCGCCTATTACGGTAACCTTTATTCCAAACAAATGGGAATCCTGGGTGAACTGCCCAAACAAGAGGTACTGAACCACCTGCAGGCCAAGGTAGCCGAATGGCAGGCGGCAGACAGTACAACGGTCACCATTCCTGCCCTCCATTATATTGCCGTAACCGCACAAGGAAGCCCCGGAAAAGGCGGCAAATACCGGTTGCGGATGCCTTTTCATCAGATCGACTCGGTCCTGAAAATGGCGGAGAAGATCAATGCGATTGTATTCCTCGATATTCAGGTAGGACTTAGCACCTTGCAACAGGAAATACCCGAATTGGATAAATATCTTCGTTTACCCAACGTCCATTTGGGTATCGATCCTGAATTTTCAATGAAAGGAGGACAGGCCCCCGGAAAAGTGATCGGAAAGTTTGATGCCTCCGACATCAACTATGCGGCCGATTACCTCGAAAAACTGGTTAAAGAAAATAGCCTGCCCCCCAAAGTGCTCGTCATACACCGCTTTACCCAGGGCATGGTGACCAACTATAAACAGATCAAAACGCGCCCGGAAGTGCAAATGGTCATGCACATGGATGGTTGGGGACATCCGGCAAAGAAGATCACCACCTATAAACAATTCATTTACCGCGAACCAGTTGAATTTACAGGGTTCAAGCTCTTTTATAAAAATGATCTGAAAGAAAAAGGACGGTTACTCACACCATCCGAATTAGTGGCCTTGAAGCCACGGCCTTTATATATTCAATATCAATAGTATTTCTTACAGCATACACAAAGAAGAGGACGGCCATAGCGGCCGTCCTCTTCTTTTTATACACTGCGGGAGATAAATTAAAATTACATCCCTGCCTTTTTCTTTAGCATTTCCACTTCGGCTTTCAGGACATCAATCTGTGATTGTTGTTCCTTGATAGAGGCCACCAACAAGGGTATCAGGCTTTGCAGGTCCGTACTCCTGACCAGTGTCTGCTGGTAGGAATTCTTCCCTTTCATAAAAGAATACCGGGTCGTATTGATTGCGCCGGGTAGCACTTTTTCCACGTTTTCGGTCATAAAACCATATTGCAGGCCTTTGGGCAGGGACAAATGCGCATATCGTTTTGTGTTGTATTCAAAAACCTGTGGCTCCAGCGCGTTCAACTTTTGCAATGGCTGAGCGATCGATTGAATATTGGTTTTGATCTCCTGGTCGGAAATGGACTGGGCGTTAATAGTCGATGCGGTACCTAAAAGAATAAATAAGGCAAATAATAAAGCGTTTACATGCTTTTTCATGATGATAAATTTTTGGTCAATAAATCGTTGGATAACTAACTATAGGTCAATCGGCAGAAAAGGCACTAGGCCAGATCGGGTGGGGGAGTGTGGGTCGGTAGATAGACCAGGGAGGAAGACAGGTCCAGGAAATCATTCAACGGGGTGACAGAGCCTGAGGGGAGTAAATCGCCAAACAAACCCGGGTGGTCATACATAGACTCCTCTTCCCATTCCGTGCCGGATTCCGGTACAGGCTGGTTCTCATCACCCAGGTCAACAGACTGGGTAATAACCTGCTCTTCCATCCATTTGACAGCACCGGAATAGACCATTCCTCCAAAACTGAGTAAACAAAGGGTCAGGATGACCCAGGAACGATATGGTTTTTGCGCGGGCATGAACAAATGTTGGTACACAAATTTACAAATCAAAAAGCCAATTGTTTTCACTCCTGCAAAACAATTAATTTTGAAGGCAGTAGACCCACCTATATGAAGGAACAATACCAGGAACTGGCCTCCCGTCTGGAAGGAGAATTTTATGACGATCAGGCCATGCGTACCCTCTACGCCACCGATGCTTCTGCTTACCGTGAATTGCCCCAGGCCGTAGCTATTCCCCGCAGTGTGAAGGATATCCGGTTACTTATTGAATTTGCCAAAAAGACCGGCAGTTCCCTTATTCCGCGTACCGCGGGCACTTCCCTGGCTGGCCAGGTCGTTGGGAACGGGATCGTGGTGGATGTATCTAAATATTTTACCGGCATTCTGGAACTGAACAAGGAGGAAAAATGGGTGAAAGTACAGCCCGGGGTCATCCGGGATGAGTTGAATATGTACCTCAAACCGCATGGGCTGTTTTTTGGTCCTGAAACCTCTACCGCCAACCGGGCGATGATCGGAGGAATGGTAGGCAATAATAGCTGCGGGTCCAATTCAGTGGTGTACCGCAGTACCCGTGAACATTTGCTGGAAGTTAAAGCCTTACTCAGTGATGGTACCGAAGCGGTATTTGGGGCCCTGGATATTGAACAATTTCACCAAAAATGTGAGGGCGATACTCTTGAAGCGTCGATCTACCGGAATGTTCGACAGTTATTGAGTAATTATGAAAATCAACAGGAGATCCGGAAAGAATATCCCAAGCGTACCATTGAAAGACGCAACACCGGATATGCCATTGACCTGCTGGTGGAAACCGCTCCCTTTTCTGCAGGAGGGCCTGCGTTTAATTTTTGTCAATTAATAGCCGGTTCTGAAGGCACCCTTGCATTTATCACAGAGATCAAACTGAATGTGGTGCCATTGCCACCTCCTGAGGTGGGATTGCTGTGTGTCCATTTTGACACCATTGATGAGTCGTTGCGTGCCAACCTGATCGCGTTAAAATATGATATCAGCGCCAGCGAGCTCATCGATCATTATATTCTGGAGTGTACAAAGAATAATATTGAACAACAAAAGAACCGCTTCTTTGTCGAGGGCGATCCCGGTGCGATACTCGTGATCGAGTTTGCCCGCCATTCACGCGAAGAAGTATTGGCCGATGCCAACCGGTGTATAGAAGAATTAAAAGAAGCTGGACTGGGTTATCACTATCCTCTTTTATTTGGTGCGGATACCAAGAAGATATGGACCCTGCGGAAAGCAGGCCTTGGTTTGCTGGGAAATATGCCCGGAAGCAAGAAGCCGGTTCCCGTTATCGAGGATACAGCGGTGGATGTAAATGACCTGCCGGCCTATATCCGGGAGTTCAATTCCATTTTAAAAAGCTATGGACTTCATTCGGTACACTATGCCCATGCGGGATCGGGGGAGATCCATTTGCGCCCAATTCTTGACCTGAAAACAGAAGAGGGTAACCAGATGTTCCGCACCATTGCCCAGGAAATTGCCCAATTGGTAAAACGCTACCAGGGGTCCCTGAGCGGCGAACACGGTGACGGGCGACTTCGTGGTGAATTCATTCGCCAAATGATCGGGGAGAAGAACTATGGGCTGCTAAATGACATTAAACAGGCCTGGGACCCGCAACATATTTTCAATCCCAACAAGATCGTGGATACGCCACCCATGAATACGATGTTGCGTTACACGCCCGGTCAGCAGTCCCCCCGGTTTGATACGGTGTTTCGATTTGAAAACATGGATATACTGTTGCATGCCGAGCAATGCAATGGTAGTGGTGATTGTCGCAAAACACATTTGAGCGGAGGTACCATGTGCCCTTCCTATATGGCCACCCGTAGCGAAAAGGATTCCACCCGCGCCCGGGCAAATATCCTTCGTGAATTTCTGACCCATTCCACCAAGATCAACCGGTTTGATCACGAAGAGATCTATCAGGTCATGGACCTCTGCCTGAGTTGCAAAGGTTGCAAATCGGAATGTCCAAGTAATGTGGATGTTGCCAAGCTCAAAGCTGAATTTCTGCAGCATTACTATGATGCGCATGGCGTTCCCTTTCGGGCCAAACTGATCGCGGGTTTCAATCGTTCTTCTTCGCTGGCAGCTATCTGGCCAGGAGCGTATAATTTTTTTGTGAAGAATAACTTTACCTCCGGCCTCATTAAATCCATTGCCGGTTTCCATCCGCGTCGCAGCCTGCCCGGACTTCATTCCACTACGGTAATGAAATGGGCTTCCAGAAAAAGAGAGAAATCGTCCGGCCAACTGGGCAAAGTCTATTTCTTTGTGGATGAGTTTACAAACTATAGCGATACCGGCACGGGTATCCATGCCATTCAATTACTTGAGCGCCTCGGTTATACGGTGATCATTCCGGAGCATGTGGAAAGTGGCCGTGCCTCTTTATCAAAAGGGTTGTTGAGAAAGGCCAAAGAGATTGCTAACCGCAATATTTCTCTGCTGGCACCTTTAGTTAATGAAGAGACACCTCTGCTCGGCGTAGAGCCTTCGGCGATACTTACGTTCCGGGATGAATATATCGACCTGGCTTCCGATACGCAATGGGAAAAGGCCAAAGCCCTGGCAAAGCACGTCTTTACGATCGATGAATTCCTGGCCCGTGAGATCGACAAGGGAAAGATCAGTGCGTCATCTTTTACAAAATCTCCCAAACAGATCAAACTCCATGGGCACTGCCAGCAGAAAGCGCTTTCTTCTGTATCGTTTACCCAGAAGATGCTTTCTCTTCCGGAGAATTTTTCAGTAGAAGTGATACCATCCGGCTGTTGTGGTATGGCTGGTAGTTTTGGTTATGAAAAAGAACACTATGATCTTTCCATGAAAGTGGGGGAATTGGTGCTGTTCCCGGCGGTACGTGAAGCAAGTACTGAAACCATCATTGCCGCACCCGGCACCAGTTGTCGTCATCAGGTGAAAGATGGTACAGGCGTAGAGGCGAAACATCCGGTGGATGTGTTGTTTGAGGCGTTGGTGTAGTTTTGGTGGATGACGGATGTTGGATGACTGATGACGGATGACAGATGACGGAGGTTGGATGTTGGATGTTGGATGTTGGATGTGGGATGTGGGATGACAGATGAATGATGACTGATGACGGATGTTGGATGTTGGATGTTGGATGTTGGATGTTGGATGACAGAGGGAGTGAAATTAGAGTGAAAAACAATAAATAAAAAAAATGCGAAATACAATATTTCGCATTTTCTTTTTTCGAGATTTAATATACACTTAGTCGTTATCGGTCATCCAACATCCAACATCCAACATCCAAAATCCGTCATCTGTCATCAGTCATCAGTCCTCTAACACCAACCAACTTACAACTTCGCAATCTCGATATCCTGTACGGTACGGGTATTGTTACGCACTTTAAAAGTGGTAACGGAATTGTCTTTTTTATTGATGACCTCAAAGGTGAGCAGGCTGTTTTCGAGGGCCTCATCGCTCAACTGGAATTTTTTGGAGATATCCAGGCCTTTCAGTTTTTCGGCATAAACTACATTGTTGGCCTCATCGGTGATACGTACCATGAATTCAGCATCAACGGCACCTTTGATATTCAGTTGGAATACCGGTTGATTTTTAAGGTTGCCGAGATATTTCAGTTCAACGGCATTGGTGTTTTCGCCATTGTTAGCAAAACTTGTGTTTGCAAATCCCAGGGTCAGTACCAGCACAAAGGCAGCTACTACGGTTTTCATGTTGTTGATTACTTGTTTCATAAAGTGAATTTTTAAGTGTTTACGTGTTTGTTGATTCCTAAAACTCGTTGCGGCAAACAAACGAACGGTAAACAATCGTGAGGGGCTATATGGGAAGGTCGTTAGGGTACTTTCTCTTGCAGAGTAGCCTTGAATGGCTGTTTGATGATGTAAAAGTAGGTCGATAGGGAAGCACCTGCAAATCAAAAAAGAGTTCCTCATCGCATGGGTAAGGTGGTAAAGAAAACTTAAAACCCTTGACAGTAAAGGGTTTCAGCGGATTTTTGATATGATGTCCAACAAAAAAAACCCCGCTTAAAGCGGGGTCTTTTATGCTCATTCAAAGGGTGGCGTTATTTTTTCAACAGTACCCAGAACTGATCTTGGTCCTGCAAGATGGCAGTGATCCTGGTGTGTACGGTGGAATCCGGATCAGGATCAGTAGGCAGGGGTGACTGTTCTTCGGGCTGGTATTTCGCGAGGAAAGAAGCTGCCGCCTTGATATGCGACTGAGTCTCTTCTCGTGTAAGGGTTACCAGGCTACCGTGGTTTTCATAGTAATAATGTGTGCTGATGAATTTTTTTACATGCAGTCGGGTTTCACGCGGCAGGAAACGTTGTAATTTCCAAAAATCACGGCTTCCTGAGGATTTGATGGCTTTATCCACACCACCAGGGCCACAGTTGTAAGCCGCCACTACCAATAACCAGTCTTCATAGATCAAATATAGACGTTCCAGGTATTTGGCTGCCGCCAGTGTACTTTTCAGGTTGTTCCTTCTTTCGTCTACTTTACCAGAAACTTTTAATCCAAGTCCACGTGCTGTTCCCGGCATGAATTGCCAGATACCGGCGGCCCCTACCGCTGAAACTGCGGAGGGTTTCAATTTTGATTCGATCACCGCGAGGTACTTTAATTCGAGGGGGATTCCCCGTGCACCAAAGATCCGATCAATGGTGGTCAGCGATTGCTTTCCATTCAGCATGATCTTATCCATCATGTACCGGTTCTCCTTGATGTAATCTTCAATAAAATCTTCGGCTTCTTTCCTTAATTGGATCCGGGGTGCTTTTGGCAAGTGATCTTCACTTATGTCTTCCATGCAAATACATACACCTTGAATGTCAAAGGCGTGAGTACGAAAGAGCGCCGTATCCCGGTAAAAGGGATTTGTAGCCCGGTGACCAGGTTCGTTTCCTCCCTTGTTCGGAGCGGCAAAAGCCAATACCCCGTTTCCGGCAAGAAGCAATAAGGTCATAAAGAAAACCTTCCATAGTTTTTTTAGCATTACCATGTTTTTCGTTAACAATACCGACGGATATTGGAAGGCTTCACAGGAGTATGGGAGACAGTACAGAAATGGCCGGGGTCGGATCGGGTATTTTCATATTTCGGCCGGGTGGTACTGTGACAGGTATATCTACACATGCCGCCGCAAAGATAGTCGGCGACTTTTGGAGATTATGTTAAAACGCATTCGTAAAATCATCATGACACCCTGAGGAACTGACTATCACCGATATAAGTTTTCCACTGAAAAAAAGTCATAGAAAATCTACGAAAACATTAAATTGACGTTGAATCAACGACAAGTAACCACATTATCAAGAACTTAAACCAACATTATGTCGAAAAAAGCAATTCTTTTGGCTCTTACGGGCACCATTATCATCATTTCCTGCTCACAAAAGAATTTCCCGCAGAAATCAGAGACAAAAACTGTGCCTGTAACAAGTTATGCAGGCCCTGTGAAAGAATTGATCATGGCAAAATGCTCTCCCTGTCATGTGGCCGGAGGAAATAAAACACCACTCGACAACTATGAATCAACAAAAAAGCTGGCCGATGATATCATTCGACGTGTGGAACTCAATCCAGGCGAAAGAGGCTTCATGCCCATGAAAAGAGAAAAACTCAGCGCCGATGAGATCGCTTTAATAAAGAAATGGAAGGAAGAGGGGATGGCGGAGTAGGGGGGTTGGGTGTTGGATTATAGATGACAGATGACGGATGACTGATGACAGATGGCGGAGGTCTCGTACAGAAAAACGCTGTCATCTGTCATCCGTCATCTGTCATCCTACTCCCAATTATCAGTCCGAAACGGAGTCACCGGTAACCCCGACTTACTAAAGACATTTCCAATGGAGGTATTTCCAAATCCATAGCGTACTGCCACAGGCTGAGGGATCTTTTTATTTTTTACAATGACCTTGTTCCCTACCACCTTTACTTCGGCAGGTTGAAAGACCTTGTCTTCACCGGCAATAAAGAATTCGGTGGCTGTTTTTCCTTTGATCATCAATCCTTCTTCTGCATGGTCAAAATAAAGGGATACTTCATTTTTCCGTATTTCCATGCGTTGATAGATTGGCGATTGATATCCGGTTATGGGTAAATGGTAGGTTTTTGCCAGGGCAAGATTGGCCAACCGCAGAGAAACATCTTTTTTATTCTCCGGATGAATGTTCTTCACATCATCCACCAGGTCGGTGATCACAACCATACCTGTATTTCCTAATCCAAGTGTACGGGTCTGTTGTTCCTGCAACAAGGCACCTGTGTTGACCCCACTGTATGCATAAGGAGCGATTTGTACATAATAAAACGGCAGGTTCTTTTGTGCCATCTCACGCCATGATCCGATCATGCCGGTAAAAGTGGTAGCGTACCCCTGGTAGGTGCCTGTATTACTTTCACCCTGATACCAGATCACGCCGGCAAAATCAAATTTGATAACCGGAGCGATCATGCCATTATACAAAACACCCGGACGATGAGGACCCCAGGGATTGGGGCGAAGCATATCGGCCCATTGTTTCATGACCCGGTTATTCTCGATTACAGCCGCCGGAGTCCAGGGCTCCACGGGTGTTCCACCCCAGGCAGACATGACCAGACCTACCGGTACACCCAATTTTTCCTGTAATTGTTTTCCAAAAAAATAACCAACGGCACTAAAACCCTTTAATGTTTCCGGACCGCAAACCATCCATTCCCCTTCGCAATTATCTTGTGGGGTTTCTGCGGTTGTACGTGGTATATGGAAAAGCCGGATCTGATCATTGGCACTATTGGGCAGTTCCTCAAGAATCTGTTTGTTCTTGTTGCTCGTACTCCATTCCATATTCGATTGGCCACTGCAAAGCCAGACTTCGCCGGACATCAGGTTTTTTAACTGTATCGTGTTCCAGCCTTTTAATGTCAGATTCCACGGCCCACCCGCAGGCGGTGCCTGAATGCGGATTTCCCATTTACCATCGCTGTTTACTACGACCGAATCGGCATGGGGACTCCAGCCTGAAGTGATAAATACCTTTTCCCCCGGGTCACCCCAGCCCCAGATGCGTACCCGGCTGTTCTGCTGGAGGACCATATTATCCCCAAATATGGCAGGGAGACGGATATTGGCGACCAAAGAAAGGGGGAAAAACAGGACCAGGGCAAAAGCCAGAAATGCGCCAAAACGTATCATAATGGAAGGGTATTTGGCTAAAGGTAGGTAAAGAAGCCAAAACAGGCGAAAAGGTGGGCCTTGTCGTTTTTTATACTCAGTATTATGAATAAATAAATATCTAACTATTTGATAATTAGACGTATTCATTTCTTAACACCCTTTTTATCCCCGTCCCTAAGCCGGTAGGCCAAAATATGCTACCTTCCGGGCTTCCCATCGGACAGAACTATATTCCCGGAATGCGGTTATTATATAGGTCCGTTACCCAAACAGGGAAATACTTAAAAGGAGAATTTTATGGCATTTAAAAAGGAAGAAGAAATAATCATTGAACCTCGAGATGTTTTTGTTGGAAACCCGGAAGCCCCGGTGACATTAATGGAATTTGGTGAGTATGAGAGTGAGGCTTGTGCGAAAGCGAATGAGATCGTGAAACAGCTACTGGAAGAATATGAAGGGAAGATCCGATTCAATTTTCGTCATTTCCCTCAAACCATGATCCATCAACGAAGCATGAAGGCTGGTGAAGCGGCGATCGCCGCGGCCCAGGAAGGCAAGTTTTGGGAAATGCATAATGTATTGTTCCAGAACAGGCGGAGCCTTGGTACCACCAGTTTGAAACTCCACTCCCGCGAAGCGGGTGTGACCGATAAAAAATTCCTGGACCACCTGGTAAACGGTAAGTTTGGCTGGCAGGTACAGGATGACCTGAAAGAAGGCATCGGTTTAGGAGTGAAGGAAGTACCTGCTTTTTTCATCAATGGGGCGCCTTTAAAAGGTAAACCCACTTTTGCCAACCTGAGCAAAGAGATTGAGGCAGCGATTAAAAAATCAAAGCGTAAAGCACCGTCCCGCGCGAGAGCGTAACCGGGATCGGTTTAAAATGAAAAAGTCGGAACAATTGTTCCGACTTTTTTTGTGCGTTCGATGGTAAGATTACCAACGGTTATTTTGACCGGCAAAAGAACGGCGCTGTCCACCAGCGGGTCTTTCTTCCCGGGGCTTAGCCTCGGTCACTTTGATGGCACGGCCATCAGCAGTGGCTCCATCCAGCTCGGCGATTGCTTTGCGGGCGGCTTCATCATCACCCATTTCCACGAAACCAAATCCGCGGCTGCGCTGAGTGAATTTGTCGGTGATTACTTTGGCAGAAGATACTTCGCCATACTCCTCAAAATAGGATCTTAAGTCTTCATCTGTTACGTTGAAGCTTAAATTTGAAACGTAAATGTTCATTTACAAAAATTGTGTTTAAAAAATGCTTGAGGGACCGGCCTGTAAAGAAGACTAACTATTAGCAGTGATGCGTAGAAATTAAGACTTTCCATTATCGAAGCGGTAAAACTCAAATTGACGCCGCGAAGATACGCCATTTTAGTGAGGGATTCATTAATTTAAGGAACTATTTTTTAATTCAATGAAGATATCTTTTAATACAGCCCTGCAAAAGTTCAACACAAAAGGGGAGAAGACGGGTTGGACCTATATTGAAGTACCTGCAGACCTGGCGGAAAAGCTAAAACCGGGACAAAAGCAATCCTTTCGGGTAAAAGGAAAACTGGATACATATAAGATCGAGCAGGTGGCTTTGATACCCATGGGGGGTGGTTCGTTCATCATGGCCGTGAATGCCACCATGCGGAAAGGAATAGGGAAAAAACACGGTGCAATGGTTAAGGTGGAACTAACCTGTGATGACCGCGAAATGCCTTTATCATCCGATTTCATGTCCTGTTTGGAAGATGAACCATCGGCGCTGCGCTATTTTCAAACCCTGCCCAAAGGACACCAGAAATATTTTAGTCAGTGGATCGAGTCCGCTAAAACGGAGGCAACCAAAACAAAAAGGATTGCTTTGGCAGTAAATGCCCTGTCACGAAATATGGGATATGGGGAAATGATACGGGAAGATAAAGCCAACCGTCAGTCCCTGCTCTAGGATTTCATCATTAAGCGCAGAATGACATAACTGATAATGGCCAGAATTAGCACGATCAAAACGGCCACATAGATCCAGGGCTGGTCTTTATACCGCCATTTATCCCGCAACCTTTTTTTCTTCGCCACTTTCTTTTTAAGGTCACGGTTCATTTGTTCTACCAGGGAAGCCAGTTTTTCTTTTTGCCGAACCTGTTCAAGGCCTTCCAGGGCGTCCTGCTCAAATTCACTGTCTAGCATCTGTTTTTCTACCTCATGCTTCTGTTGTTCCGACAGCTTTCCCTCCAGGTATTTCAGCAGGGTTTGCTGATCGACCTCCGAGGAGAATTTGGATAATATGTTTTTCAGGTCTTGCGACATCTTACTTTCTTATCGATCCGTGGCTTTTCTCTCCATGATTATTTTCAGGTTCCTTTTGCCATTTTGAATATAACTCTTTACCTGCATCAGGGAAAAACCAGTTTCACCGGCTACCTGCTGGTAGGATTTTTTTTCGAGGTAAAACAAAGTTATACATTGTTTTTGCTCTTTGTTCAGCTCCTCAAGCGCCTCGGCCATCCGTTCAAGGTTCTTATCGGTCTCTACAAGCAGATTCCTGTCCGTTTCCTCCGCGGGATGGTTATCTTCCAGTTCAGTAGGTATCTTTCCCTGCCTGTCACGCAGTTTCATCAAACAGTGGTTTTTGGCCACCATATAGATCCAGCTTTTGAAATACTCCACCTTGTATTTCTGCAATTCAGTTATGGCTTTCAGAAAAACCTGCTGTACACTATCGCGGGCCTCCTCTTCATTTTTTAAGTATTTCATGCATACCCCGAAAAGAAGAAGGGTGTACCGCTCCAATAATACGCCCAGCCATTTATTGTCCTGGCTGGTGGAAAATCGCATGAGCAGTTCCGAATCGGGTATATGGTCGTAGGTGTGGGGCTTCAATTCCTCGCATTTTCCCTTCGTGTCCTTCGTGTCCCCTTCGTGTCCTTTGTTTCCTCTACGATCGTTCTGCGTAGGAGGACACAAAGGACACGAAGGAGGCACAATGAGCACGAAGGCTATAATTTAGACGCAGCGTTTGTGAAATTCCATATTAAAACAGTTGTTTTACTGACCGGAATAACCATTGATCCCAGCCCAACAACTTAAAAGCCGAGTAGAGCAGCACTACGGCAAACACTTTTTTTAACATAACTGTATCGATTCGCAGAGCGATCTTGCTTCCAATCAGCCCACCGATCACAAAACCGGCAGCCAACAACCCGATCACCCGGAAATCAATCGGCACACCGTTCTTTTTACATTCCTGATAGTAATACAGAAAACCCAATATCACCACCGGGAAGGTGAGTACACCTAATGAGGTTCCTTGAGCCTGATGTTGGGTATAATTTAAAAAATAGACCAGCGCCGGAACCAGTACGATACCGCCACCAATGCCGACCAAGCCGCTCGCGATGCCGGCTACGAGGCCCAGCACGAGCACCAGAAGAATCATTTCCGTGGACATAGTTTTTTTCATTTTCGGTAATTCTGCTTGTAAAATTCGATCGCCTCCTGGATGATCTTTAAGGCTTCGGCTTTATCCTGAAAATTATCGATCTCTACTTTTTTATTTTCCAACACCTTGTATTGTTCGAAATAATTTTTGAGTTCCACCAGAAAATGCTGTGGGAGTTCCTCGATGTTCTTATAGTGATTCACCGAAGGATCATTGAGGGCTACCGCGATGATCTTGTCATCTTTTTTCCCCGTGTCGATCATCTGCATATTACCGATCACGGCCGCTTCAACCAGACAAAGCGGTTGGATCGCCTGGGAGCAGATGACGAGTATGTCGAGCGGGTCATTATCCTGACCAAGTGTTTGAGGGATAAACCCATAATTCACCGGGTAATGAAAGGAAGAATAGATGACACGGTCCAGTTTGAGCAGACCGGTTCCTTTGTCGATCTCGTACTTGGTACGTGAACCTTCAGGGATCTCGATGATCGCATTCACGATACGGGGGGCTCCATCTCCAAAATGGACGCCATGCCAGGGGTGGTTTACGGTGATCATGTGTTTATTTGATTATTCGCCATCCTGCATAGGTAGCAGCAATACCCAGCAGCAGGCTGACTGAAATATACAAAAAGAATAGTCCTGTTCTGTTATCCCTGATCAGGTGAAGGCTTTCCAGCGTAAGTGCCGAGAAGGTTGTAAAGCCCCCGCAAAAGCCCGTCATCATCAGTAAGCGCAAATCCTCCGATCCGGTTTCCGTCTTTGTCAGATAGCCAAATAATATTCCGATCAGGAGACTGCCCGTCAGGTTGACGGCAAGGGTTCCGAGGGGGAATGGCCCGGGTTGTGACAATTGTATCCACCGGCTAAGCAGGTACCGGAGCACGCTCCCCAACGCTCCGCCGGATGCAACCCAAAGCATATTCCTGATCATTTCAGTGTGGTATCAGATGAGGGCGTAACGGGAACCGTTGGTTTGACCGTATCGGCCGGATGTTCAAATAGGTATTTCAGGTCCACTTTCCAGGCCCCGGCAATCCGTTGAATTCGCAGGGTGTCGTGGTCATTTCGGTATGAATTGGAGAATATGAGAATACCGGTAGAATCATTTTCCATCCGGTGTTTGTGGATATTGATGGAAGACTCCCGGTACATCCGCTTGGATTCCGGATCCATTTTCTCATAGTTCCTTTCAAATACATTGAAGTATTGGAGGTTGACCGAATCCTCCAGCAGAAGTTTGCGGGCATCTTCGATCCGTCCATCCAGGTTGGCACGAATAAAGGTGCGTGCGGCATCGAGGTCGTCTTCGGGGGTATCTGTACTGGCTTTTTTGTCCTCATTATTACAGGACGCTGCCAATACCAGCAGGAATGGGAGAAGTCTTTTCATATCGGCAATTTACGAATGAATATTTTCTCACAGAAAACACAAAAGGCACAGAAACTGAATTTCCGTGCCTTCTGTGCATTCCGTGAGAAAATAGCTATTGTCCTTCCTCCTTTCTCTCCCTGTCATACGCCCGCAGGATCTGTTTCACCAGTCTGTGACGTACCACATCATCTTCATCCAGCTCAATATGGGCAATTCCATCAATATTTTGGAGAATGCGTACTGCGGTTTGCAAACCACTCTTCTGGTTGCGTGGCAAGTCCACCTGGGTCATATCCCCGGTAATGATGGCCTTGGCATTGGCACCGATACGGGTAAGAAACATTTTTAACTGCAGATCGGTGGCATTCTGGGCCTCATCCAGAATAATAAAGGCATTATCCAATGTACGGCCACGCATATAGGCCAGCGGCGCGATTTCAATGGTGCGGGTGGTCATATAATAACCAAGCTTATCAGCCGGAATCATATCATCCAGTGCATCATATAATGGCCGCAGGTAAGGATCGATCTTTTCCTTGAGATCGCCGGGAAGAAAACCGAGGCTTTCACCCGCTTCCACAGCCGGACGGGTGAGGATGATCTTTTTTACCACTTTATTCTTCAGGGCCCGTACTGCCAGGGCAACAGCCGTATAGGTTTTACCTGTACCGGCAGGACCGATCGCAAATACAATATCATTCTTCTCGGCCTGTTGAACGAGTTTCTTTTGATTGGCGGTTCGGGCCCTGACGGTTTTACCATTTGGCCCAAATACCAACACATCATTGGGGTTACGGTCAACAAAATGATCTACGGTCTCGGCATCATCACCACCAAGGATCTGCTCAAAATAGTTCTCGCTCATGTGCCCGTTCCGTTCCAGGTACTGCACGATGAGTACGATCTTCTCCCGGGCAGACTCCACCTGCTCTGGCTGTCCGCTCAGTTTCAGTTGGGTACCCCGCGATAGGATCTTGAGTAAGGGAAATTTCTTTTTGAGGATGTCTAGCTTGCCGTTGTTTACACCGAAGAACTCAATAGGGTTTACGGTTTCGAGGTTGATGATCGTGTCTGTCAATGCGCTTCAGTTTTAATGGTCAAATTCACTTGTCACTTAAAAATACGCAATAAAAACTTGGACTTCCTAAAGTTAATTATTCACAGTTGTGAATAGAATTATTAAAATATTAATATTTTCTTCTCATTCTTTTTTTTCCTACATTTCTGATTCAAACCAACGACTATGAATGAATACAATGATTACGGGTACAGCAGTTACCAATTTCCAACCGGACTCATCATTTTTTGGCTGGCGCTTATGGTCTTTCTTATTGCGGCGCAATGGAAAGTATTTGTAAAAGCCGGTCAGCCGGGATGGGCCGCTATCATTCCCATCTACAACATTTACATTATGACAAAAATTACGGGTAAGCCAGGTGTATGGACCTTGTTCTGCCTGATCCCGTTTATCAACATCGTCTTCGCGATCTGGCTGATCAATATGATGTCGAAGAGTTTTGGGAAAGATGAAGGCTTTACTGTTGGCCTTCTGTTATTAGGTATCGTATTCTGGCCGATCCTCGGTTTTGGCTCCGCCAAATACCAGGGACCCTATGGCGATCCGGTCGCTTTTCAGGCCTACCGGGAGCAGCATAAGTTTGATTTTGAGAACCATTAAGGGCGTGAGAGGTGAGACGTGAGGCGTGAGGCGTGAGACGTGAATCGTGAGAGGTGAGGCGTGAGACGTAAGTATGTTCCTTCTCACGTTTCACGTCTCACCTCTCACGTCTCACTACTTCGTTTCCACCCGAATCACACGATCCAGGTCATTTTCAGGCAATCCTTCTAAATAAATAAACAATCCTTCCGGCTGTTGTTTCCAACGCAGGGGCTTTCCATTCTCAAAAACTTTTACCGCTGTTACTTTGCCTGTATAATTTGGACAGAGAATAAAAGATTCTTTCACCGGTTGAAGTACATGCACAAAACTTTCCTTCCCTTTATGTGTAATGGCACCCCAGGGTTCAAGTCCTCCGGGATTGCCCCGTGTTCCATAAATCGATTCTCCATATACCTGCAGCCATTCGCCTACTTTCTTTAAGGTATCCACAAATTCCGTCTGGATCTTTCCATCCGGTTGAGGGCCCACATTAAGCAGAAAATTGGCATTTTGTCCGGCGGCTTTAACGAGGTAATGGACAAGTGTATGGGTTGACTTGTATGATTTATCATTGATATTAAAACCCCAGGAATAATTGATGGTTTCGCAGGTTTCGAGGGGTACACCCTGGCTAACCGATCCGCTTCCCCATCCATGAGAGTTCCCTCCGGGAAGGTCTTTTTCAAATAATTGGTAATCCTCTCCGGGTTTCAGGTTATCATGATGGTTATTACCGATCATTACATCGGGTCTTAACTGGTGAATAAGCCCATATATCTCATCATACCGCCAATCGGCATTCTTTCTTTCCCAATCTCCATCAAACCAGATACTGCTTACAATGTCCCCATATTGGGTCAGGAGTTCAGTTAGCTGCGCCTTCATAAACCGGATATAACTGTCCCAGTCACCCCCTTCCGGCTTGCCATTTACAATGGGTTTGCCAAAGGCGTAATCTGACCGGCCCCAATCCAGCAGGGAATAGTAGAAATTCAGTTTCAGGCCTTCTGCCCGGCAGGCTTCGGCGAGATCACGCATGGGGTCCTTTTTAAAGGGCGTTGCCTGCATGATGTTGTAGGTACTTGCTTTGGTATCAAACATACTAAAGCCATCATGGTGGCGGGAAGTAATGGTGATGTATTTCATTCCTGCCTGCTTGGCTATGCGCACCCATTCCCTGGCATCAAAGGAATGTGGATAAAAGGCATTCGCCATTCTTTGGTACTTGTCGTACGGAATCTTTTTTTGGTGCATGACCCACTCCCCATCAGCAAGCAGGCTGTAAATGCCCCAATGAATGAACATCCCGAACTTTCGATCCTGGAAGTCTTTTCGGTTCTCGAGATTGGAAGCGGATGGCTTGTAATTGGTTTGGGAAAAACTAATGCCCATATAGAAACAGGCAAGGCAGAGAAAAACAATCCTTCTCATGTTGGTGGTTTGCCTCAAGGTAGGAAAATATCCATTTCACCTCACCCCTCATTGGTAAAATTTAAATTTCCGTAAAAAGGGTTATTCCTACCACCGGGCCACGATCTTGAAATTCACGAGTCTTGGAGTAAGCCTGTTGGGCATGGTAAATACATTATTGGCAAAATCCTTGATGAGCAGGTAAGAGATGGTATTGTCCCGGTCAATTAGATTGAACACTTCCAAACTGGCCCAGATATTATCAAATCCACGGAAGGGGCTATGGCTGCGCCGCTTGGTCCTGTCGGAATCCAATAGCAAAGCACTAAAGCCAATATCCACCCGAATATAAGGCTCGATCACCAGGGCATTTCGGTATTTGACACTGCCGGGTATATTGTAAGGCAGGTTGGTGCCATAGATGGTGTTGAGATAAACTTTCAGGTTTTTGTTGGTAGCGAGATAATCCTGATAAAATAAACCGAAGGTGATCAACCGGTCGGTGGGCCGGCGTAGCCAACCTCCTTCAACCGTACTGCTATCAGTGGGCTGATTGAGTGAATCGAGCGTATAGATTTTATAGAAATCATTTTCCAGGTCTTCCCGTGTGCGCATAAACCCTAGGCTGACCCAACTCTCGGCATCTTTGACCAGTTCACCAAACAACCGCAATTCGAGCCCGGCCGCATAGGCTTTGGCCATATTCTCTCCAAAGTACCGAATACGTACATTGTCTATATCGTAGGGCACTACATTCGTCAGGTTTTTATAGTAGGCCTCAGCGGTTAAACGAAGTGGTTTGTCACCTTTTTTGAAATTATAGTCAAATCCTCCGGTTACCTGCCAACTGCGTTGGGCTTTGAGGCTTGTATTCACGGTTCCATCATAGCGGCGAAGTTCCCGGTAAAAAGGTGGCTGGTGATAAGCGCCAAGTGCCGCACGAAAGATGATATCCTTTTCTCCACGGGGTTTCCAGGACGCGCCAAAGCGGGGAGAAAGCAGGAGCTCATTGTTCAGCGTATTATAATTAAACCGTAGCCCTGCCTGTAAAGTAAATGTGTGTGAGGTGTCGCCAAATACCAGATTATCCTGTAGAAAACCTGATACCTTGGTGATGTCGAGATCGGCCTTCGATTTGATCACCTGGCTAAGCGAAAGTCCGTTGGGATCATAGGGCAGGGAGTACCCGGCAGAATCCTTGTATTCCCATTCATTCAAACGGTCATTGATCAGGGTTTTATCCAGTCCAATACCCCATTGCAGGGCATGTTTCCCTTTTTCCAGTTGTCCGCGGTGGGAGAAATTCCAATTGGTGACCTTTAATTCGTTTCGGGCATAGTTCTGCGTTACCCCGGCACCCAGTGGATTGATGATAAGTCCAAAGGTTGGTTGGCTCTGGTCAAAATCCCGTTCGCCAAAAAGATAGGCTCCGGTGATATCTATATTTTCTGATTCATCATTTTCAAAACGTGAAACCAGCCATTTCAGCCGCAGGTGGCGATTTCGCTGGTAGGTGGTTGACATACCCAGCATTCTGGTACGGTAGAGATCTTTTTCCCTTCCTTCAAAGAAAATATCCAATCCAAGGTTGGCGCTGAAGAAAGGGGAGAAGACAGAGGAGGTGAGCTGACTGAATTGAGGTATCAGGGTAAATTGGGTTTGGGAAATATTTCCCAGGAATTCGGTTTGCCAGCGACTGTTCCATTGGTAGGTGATCAGAGTCTGCAGATCGGCGGAGGAGGGGGTATAGTTTCCTTGTGTCTCCTGCCGGCTTAACAGGTTGCGGTTACTCCGGTTTCGGGCACCGATCAAATAACTGAGTTTATTATTTCCGCTGGTTCCTTCCAGGTGAAACCCTTGTTCCAGAATACTGACATAGGCACTTCCGCCAAATTGACGAGGACGTTTATATTGGATATCCAGCACACTGCTCATTTTGTCCCCATAGCGTGCCTGAAAGCCACCATTGTAAAAATTGATATTTCGGACCAGTTCCGGATGGATAAAGCTTAATCCTTCCTGCTGGCCATTGCGTACGAGATAAGGACGAAAGATCTCAAAATCGTTTACATAGATCAGGTTCTCATCATAGCTCCCACCGCGAACAGAATATTGCGAGGTGAGTTCGTTATTGGAACCAACAAAGATCTTGATCAGGTTCTCCACCCCCATGACAGGTGCAGGCAGATTGATAACGGATTTAGGATTGAGACGGATCAAACCGGCTTCATTTCTTTCTCTTCGGTCAGTTACGATCACTTCTTCGAGGGTGCGGGTTCCCCTTTCCAATCGCACCGTAAGGGTTTCTTCTTCCCCTTCGTTCATTAAAAAATTTCGTTGCTCGGTGGAATATCCTGTATAACTGAAAATAATGGCAAAGGCCCGACCGGGGGTTACCTGAATGCGAAATGTGCCCGAGTCCGTAGTAACTACACCGGTGCGTTTGCCCAGGATGGTGACAGATACACCGGGGAGGGGCTTTTCATTTTCATCGAGGACCTTACCGCTAACAAAAGTTTGGGAAAATGCAGAAAAAGAGAGAAATAAACAAAGAGACACAGAGGCACAGAGGTTCTTTGGATTTATTGTTTCACGAAGTGCTTTCCAGATAGCGCAGCGAGAAACTTTTTTTACACTATATCTCTGTGTCTCTGTGGTTAAAAAAATCATCCGATCGATTTTAATTGAGCGATCGTCGACTTCGGATCCGGGGATTTGAAAACAGTATTACCGGCTACCAATACGTCGGCGCCGGCCTGAATGATATCTTTTGCATTGTCGAGGGTTACCCCACCATCGATCTCGATCAGGGTAGGGAGGGACCAGGTGTCGATCATATTACGCAATGCCTGGATCTTGGTCAGGGTATGCAAAATAAATTTCTGTCCGCCAAAACCAGGGTTCACACTCATCAGGCAAACCAGATCGATCTCCGGAAGAATATCTTTTAAAACATCCACCGGTGTGTGCGGATTGATGGCCACACCTGCCTTCATTCCCAGTTCTTTGATCTGCTGAATATTGCGGTGAAGGTGGGGGCAGGCCTCATAATGTACGGTAAGATAGTCCGCACCAGCAGCCTTGAATTGCGCGGCATATCTTTCCGGCTCTTCGATCATTAAATGCACATCACATATCTTGGAAGTTGCAGCCCTTACGAATTGAATGATCATGGGGCCAAAGGTGATATTGGGGACAAACCGCCCATCCATCACATCGAGGTGAAACCAGTCGGCCTGGCTTTCGTTGAGCATTTCACAGTCTTTACGCAGGTCGAGATAATTGGCGGAGAGAAGTGAAGGGGCGACAATGGGCATCGGCGTTTTTTTTGCAAGTTATAAAAAGTAAGGTTTATTTAGGATTTTAAGGATTTCCCGAATCAAAAGGGAGATTAGAGTTTGATTTTTTCTGCTGCTTCCCTGGCTTCGGTCAGGGTCTTATCAAGTCCATAGGCCCGTTTATAATTCAGTAAGGCTTCTTCTTTCTGCCCGAGTGCTTCCTGGCACAGCCCCATCCAGTAATAGGTATCTGCAAAGCTATTTGATACCGTTAATGCCAGTTGATACACTTTCAATGCCTCATTATATTTCTTTTGTTTGTACAGGATCCTTCCTTTTTCCAGATAGGCATCAATGAAATTATAGTCGCTTTGAATGCTGGCATCAAAGGCCTTTAGTGCTTTATCCTGTTGCCCCATATTATCATAGTACACCCCTTTGAAGTAATAGGGCTCGGGGGCATTTCGTTCCTGGTTGGCTGCCAGTATCTCATTGCAAAAATTCAGGGTCTTGGGATTTAGTGTTGCGGCATACAGATTGGCCAGGCGTAGCGATGCCTGGGTGAGCTCTCCGGGTTGAACCAATTTTTCCAGTGTGCCTATGGCACCTGTTGTATCCCCTTTTTGCTCCTGTTGCTCCGACAAGCGGAACAAATAATTGGCATAAACTGCAGGATCCGTGGTATCCGAGGGTGGAACCAGAGGAATGTCCTTTATAACAGAAGAAGTATCCTTGCCCGGTTCACCTGTTTCTGTTTTTTTTGGTTCTGCATTTTGACAGGACACCCAAAGGATGGTCAATATGGGGAGAAAATACTTTCGGTTCATGGTAAATTGTTATGACAAAAGTCTGACATTTATACCTGATTCAAGGTAATAGCTTTGCAAAAATTTTTTCATGCAGAAAATGAGATTTCCATTTTTGATATTTCTAACCCTGGGCTTGGTCCTGGGAGCTTGTCACCGGCCAATGTCGGGTGGAGCCAGTTCAGCGACTTCTTATGCGGATACGTTGATTTATCCGGAGGAAACGCATTTTAAGAACCTGCAACAATTGACCTTTGGAGGTGACAATGCAGAAGCCTATTTCAGTTTTGACGGGAAATGGATCGTTTTTCAGAAAACCAATCCCAAAGAAGGGCTGACCTGTGACCAGATATTTGTGGGAAAAGTGCCAAAACTGGGTGAAAAATTTGAATACAAAATGGTGAGCACGGGGAAGGGCAGAACCACTTGTGCAGCTTTTACCCGGGATGGGAAACATATTATCTATGCATCCACTCACCTGGGAGGAGATGAATGTCCCCCGGTACCCGATCGGACGAAATATGGCAACCGCTATATCTGGCCCTTGTATCCTACCTATGATATTTTTATGGCTGACCTGAATGGAAAGATCGTGAAGCAATTGACCAATGCGCGGGGATATGATGCAGAAGCCACCTTATCGCCTGATGGCAAGAAGATGATCTATACCAGTGATAAAGAAGGGGATATTGATCTTTATATCATGGACCTGGAAACAGGCAGTGAAAAACGCGTCACCAATACACTCGGGTATGATGGAGGAGCCTGGTTCAGCCCGGACGGCACCAAGATCATCTGGAGGGCCTCACGTCCTAAAACTGACGACGAGGTTAAAGAATACAAGGAATTATTGGCAGAGAACATGGTAGCTCCAACCAATATGGAGGTATTTGTGGCTAATGCCGATGGCAGCAATCCCCGGCAGGTGACCAGCTATGGTAAGGCGAACTGGGCACCTTCTTTTATGCCTGATAGTAAACGCATCATCTTTGCCTCCAATCATGAATACGCACGTGGGTTCCCCTTTAATATGTACACCATCAATGAAGATGGTACCGGATTGACCAAGATCAGCCGTGACAAAGGCTTTGATGCCTTTCCCATGTTTAGTCCGGATGGAAAGAAGATCATCTTCTGCAGTAACCGGAACAACGGAGGCACCCGGGACACGAATGTGTTTTTGGCGGATTGGGTAGGGGAGTGAGGCGTGAGTTTCGTGAGGCGTGAGGCGTGAGTTTCGTGAGGCGTGAGAGGTGAATAGTGAATGGTGAATAGTGAATAGTGTTCGTGAGACGTGAAACGTGAGCGGAAACCATCCAGATTCACTATTCACTATTGACCATTCACTATTCACGCCTTACGTCTCACGTCTCACGCCTCACGTCTCACGTCTCAAGTTTTCTCCCTACATTTGACCCACAAAATTCTTTGTATGTACAACGGTCTTCTCCATCTCCATAACGTCCTTCGCTGGGTCATCCTTATTTTCCTGGTGTTGGCCTTGATACATTCCTTTACTAAGAATGCCGGCTTGCGTCGTTCGAGTCTGTGGTTGTTGATCGCCGCTCATACCACTTTTTTATTGGGAATTTACCAGTGGGTGACTGGAGGGCTTGGCTTAAAGAATATTCAGAATATTGGTTTTGGAGAGGTAATGAAGGATTCGGTGGCTCGTTTTTGGGCTGTTGAGCATTTAGCTGGAATGTTGATCGCGATTGTGTTGATCACCATAGCCAGGGGAAAAGCCAAGAACCTGAATTATAAAGCCGCCGGCTGGTTATACCTCATCGCCCTGATCCTGATTCTTGCCGTAGTTCCCTGGCCTTTCCGGGAAGGTATTGGCAGACCCTGGTTTCCCGGTCTTTAATTTTTATATACACGGATTACTCGGATTACACGAATTGTACGGATAATACAGATTACACGAATACGTGAGGGTGATTTTTTTTGCCTAACTTTAAATATGCCTCTGCATAGAAATTTCACCTATTGGATAGATAAGCGCCAATGGAAATATGTTTTCCTGCTGGCCACACTCGAGCTATCACTTAAAGCTAAAAGCTGATAGCTATTAGCTTTTAGTTTACAGCCGCCTCCCTCGGCTTTCCATAACTTTATTCTTTTCACCAACAACTCCCTTGCCATGCCCCATTACTATAAACTTGGAAATATTCCCCATAAACGTCATACACAGTTTCGCAAACCTGACGGCTCGCTGTATAGTGAGCAGTTATTTTCAACGGAAGGGTTTAGCGACGACTACAGTTTGTTGTACCATTGTCATCCCCCTACACAGATCATACGCACCGAGCCGCAACAGGATGTATCGCCACAGGTAGCCGAGGAAAAAATGTTACAGCATCGATGCTTTGAAGGCTTTCATGTAAAACCACAGGATGATTTTTTGCAAAGCCGCGTTCCGGTATTGGTCAACAGTGATTGTCATATTGTGCTGGCCGCCCCCCGGAAAAGCATGACCGATTATTTTTACAAGAATACCGATGGCGATGAAATGATCTTTGTGCATGAAGGAAGTGGCAAAGTGACAAGCCAGTATGGCGAATTGCCTTTTTCGTATGGTGATTATATTGTCATCCCCCGGGGGACGATCTATCAGATCCATTTTAATGATGCCAATAACCGGTTGTTTATTGTGGAATCCTTCACCCCGCTCCGGTATCCAAAGCGGTATATGAGTAAATACGGACAATTGATGGAACACGCTCCGTATTGTGAAAGAGATATCCGTCCGCCCCAGGACCTGAAGACCTATGATGAAAAAGGCGATTTTCTCATTCGGGCAAAAAAGAAAGGGATCATGTATGGGCTGCATTATGGCACGCATCCCTTTGATGTGATCGGATGGGATGGGTGTTGCTATCCGTATATTTTTTCCATCCATGATTTTGAACCCATAACCGGGAGGGTGCACCAGCCACCACCGGTACACCAGACCTTTGAGACCAATGCCTTTGTGGTTTGCTCCTTTGTACCCCGGTTGTATGATTATCATCCCGATGCCATACCAGCACCCTATAATCACAGCAATATCGACAGCGATGAGGTTTTGTATTATGTGGATGGTGATTTTATGAGCCGGAAGAATGTGACCAGGGGTATGATCACCCTGCACCCGGCCGGAATTCCCCACGGGCCTCATCCCGGGGCTGTAGAAAAGAGCATTGGGGCCCGGGAAACAAAAGAATTGGCCGTTATGGTGGATACTTTCCGTCCCCTGATGTTGACAAAGCAAGCCTTAGAGATTGAGAATGAAGGGTATGTGATGTCATGGGCCGAATAAGGTAAACCAGGATTTCGCGGATTTCGCAGATTTATTGGATTCTGCGAAATCTGTGAAATCAATGTATTCCAAAACAGGAATCATTCTTTCACTATCCGGTAATACCTTAACTTTCGGAGGAAAAAAATGCCATATGATCAAAATCGGACATTTAAAACCGGGCGATATTGTCATGGTAAATGACGATGGCCTGATGCGTGAAGGGGAGGTGGTTGAAACCAACCGGATCGAACACCTGGCCCTGATCGATAACGGAATCCAGGAATTCTGGTATCCCCAGCAGGATATCTACCCTGTGGCGTTGGATGATACCCAGTTGGTAAGATTGGGATTTGAGGCGGAGGACCAGGAGGGTGCAATCAAATACAAGCGGGGGGCATTCCGGATGGTCTTACCCGAAAAGGGTAATTTCTCCAAAGTGGATATGTGGTACCGGGAAGACCGGCGTCATTTTGAAGTTCCCCTGGCGGTGCATGAGCTTCAAAACCTCCATGCATCGATGACCAAGGTTCCATTGGAAAGGCCTTGATTATCAACCACTTTTCAAATTAGCTGCCAAAACAGCCGATTTTTCCACCGGCCGGTGGAAAAAAACATCCTCTTTTTTTATTTTTCGGGGTGATACTCTTATCTTTGCGCTCCCAAAAAATATGTCAAAACAACCCTTAATTAAACAGGACGGCACCATCATCGAGGCCTTATCGAACGCGATGTTCAGGGTCAAGTTGGAAAATGGTCACGAGATTTTGGCAACTATTTCCGGGAAAATGAGGATGCACTATATCCGCATTCTTCCGGGAGATAAGGTTGGGGTGGAAATGAGTCCATATGACCTTTCCAGAGGCCGAATTATTTTTAGGTATAAATAAAAATAGCTATTCGCTAAAAGCAAAAAGCTGAATAACATGAAAGTAAGAGCATCCATAAAGAAGCGCAGCGCCGACTGCAAGATCGTACGCAGAAAGGGTAAGCTGTACATCATTAACAAGAAGAATCCCCGCTATAAGCAGCGTCAGGGATAATTAAGTATTACAAACAAAAACGAAAAGATAACTTATGGCACGTATTGCCGGTGTTGATTTACCCAAGAACAAAAGAGGCGAAATTGGACTGACCTATATCTATGGTATTGGTCCATCTACGGCCCGTTACATTCTGGACAAGAATGATATCGATCGCAGCAAGAAAGTGAACGAGTGGAATGATAGTGATCTGAATGCGATCCGTAACACCATCACGGAGGAATTCAAGGTGGAAGGCCAGCTTCGTTCAGAAGTTCAAATGAGCATCAAGCGTTTGCTTGATATCGCTTGTTACCGTGGACTTCGTCATCGTAAAGGGTTACCGGTTCGTGGCCAGCGTACAAAAACCAATAGCCGGACGCGTAAAGGAAAGAGGAAGACAGTTGCCGGTAAGAAGAAGGCACCGAAGAAATAATCGGACAGCTAATAGCCCCAGGCTATTAGCTTTCGGTTTTTATATGCACCCTTATTTTACGGAACGATCGCGGATACCTGGTGCAGGAGGAGGGTCGGTCCGGTTCGCCAAAAGCGAATTGATTTTAAACTAAAGATTACCTAGTTCAACTCAGATGGCAAAAGCACAACAACAACAACAAAGCGCCAAAGCCGCCGCCAAAAAGCGGGTGGTAAAAGTGGACGCTTACGGAGATGCCCATATAGTGGCCTCCTTTAACAACATCATCATCTCCCTGACCAACAAAACTGGCCAGGTGATCTCCTGGAGCAGTGCCGGTAAGATGGGATTCCGTGGTTCTAAAAAGAACACACCCTATGCCGCTCAGATGGCTTCTGCAGATGCCGCAAAGACCGCGTTTGACGCCGGTTTGAAGCGTGTGGATGTATATGTAAAAGGTCCTGGTTCCGGCCGCGAAAGCGCCATCCGCTCCCTCTCCCAATCGGGTATCGAGGTAGTGATGATCAAAGACGTGACCCCGCTGCCACACAATGGCTGCCGTCCGCCCAAGAAGAGAAGAGTATAACAACATATTGAATCGCCATTCAGGTTCATTTAACTAAAGGGTGACAGATTAATTTTTACCGCTTTCAACGATCTGCTCACCGGTTTTAAAAAAGCGGAAATGAATAAAAACTATGGCACGTTACACTGGTCCAAAGACCAAGATCTCCCGCATTTTTGGAGAGCCCATTCTGGGTAATGGAAAATGGCTGAACAAAAACAGCAACCCTCCCGGTCAGCACGGTGCATCACGCAAGCGTAAGACCCTTGGAGAGTATGCCCTTCAGCTTCGCGAAAAACAAAAGGCCAAATACACGTATGGTGTTTTGGAGAAACAATTCCGTAAAACATTTGAAGAAGCCGCCCGTCGCAAAGGGGTAACAGGTGAAAACCTGATCAAACTCCTCGAAGCGCGTCTGGATAACACCGTGTTTCGTATGGGTATCGCTCCTTCCCGTCCTGCTGCTCGTCAGTTGGTCAGCCACAAACACATCACCGTAAATGGAGAAGTAGTAAATACTCCTTCCTTTGAGGTTAAACCCGGCGATGTGATCAGTCTGAAAGAAGGTACCAAAGAGAAAACGTCCATTACCAGCACCATTGGCGCAAAGAACCCCAAATTCAGCTGGCTGGATTGGAATGAAACCGAGATGAAGGGTACTTTTATCGCGTATCCCGAGCGTGAAAGCGTTCCTGAGAATATCAAGGAACAACTGATCGTGGAATTGTACTCTAAGTAAGCTGTTTTGCCTGCTGGTGCCTGGCACCAGTTGCTGATAGCTCCAATTTGTCAACCTTTTAAATCGCTAATATGTCCATTCTGAACTTCCAAAAACCTGATAAAATCATCCTGCAAAAGGCCACGGATTTTGAAGCCCAGTTTGAGTTTCGTCCGCTGGAGCCTGGCTATGGTGTCACCGTTGGTAATGCCCTCCGTCGGGTGCTGCTGAGCAGCCTCGAAGGTTATGCCATTGTAGGCGTGAAGATCGAGGGAGTGGAGCACGAATTCGCTACCATCACTGGTGTGAGCGAAGACGTGGTGGAGATGATCCTGAACCTGAAACAGGTTCGTTTAAAGAAGATCGTTGACCATGAAGTGGCCAATGAGCGGATCATCCTTTCCGTAAAAAATACAACTGAATTTACCGCCGGTATGATCGGCCAGGCTACACAGAGCTTCCAGGTGATGAACCCGGAGCAACTGATCTGCACCCTGGATTCCTCTGCCAAGATCGATATCGAACTGACCATCGGTAAAGGACGTGGGTATGTTCCTGCTGAAGAGAACAAACCCAAAGATGCCCCGCTGGGTTATATCCCCGTGGATTCCATCTATACGCCGATCAAGAATGTAAAATATACCATTGAGAACACCCGTGTGGAACAGCGGACCGACTACGAAAAGCTGATCATGGAAGTTTCTACCGATGGTACCATTCACCCCGAAGAGGCTGTTAAACAAGCCAGCCGGATCCTGATCCAGCACCTGATGATCATCACCGACGAGAACATCACCTTTGACAATAAAGAAGAGAAGAAAGAAGACCTGGTGGACGAACAAACCCTGCAATTGCGCAAGGTGTTGAAGACCCCGCTGGAAGACCTCGACCTCTCTGTTCGTGCCTTCAACTGTCTGAAAGCCGCCAAGATCAACTCGCTGAGCGAGCTGGTTCAATACGAGCAGGAAGACCTGATGAAGTTCCGGAACTTTGGTCAAAAATCACTGGCTGAGATCGAGCAGGTACTTACCGAAAGAGGATTGTCCTTTGGTATGGACCTCGTTAAACTCGGCGTAGATCCGGATGAACTGTAACTAAAAAAGCTTAAGGCTATTAGCTAATCGCTATTAGCTTCTAACTCTGATTATCTATTCATAACCGGCTGCAATTCCTGACACGGTGCAGTCGATAAAAACACAAAGTCATGCGTCACGGAGACAAGATCAACAACCTGAGCCGCACCAAAGCACATCGCGATGCGTTGCTCAGTAACCTGGCCGCTCAGCTGATCACCCACAAGCGGATCGTTACCACCCTGGCCAAAGCCAAAGCTTTGCGCACGTATGTAGAACCCCTGGTTACCAAAGCCAAAAACAATACGACCCATCAACGTCGTGTGGTATTTAGCTACCTGCAGGATAAAGAAGCCATCAAGGAATTGTTTGGCCTGGTTGCTGAAAAAGTAGGCGGCCGTCCCGGTGGTTATACACGTATCATCAAACTGGGTGCACGTCCTGGTGATAATGCCGAGAAAGCCATGATCGAACTCGTTGACTTTAACGAGATCTATGGTAAAACAGCCGGTGATGCTTCCAAAGACGGAGCCAAGAAAACCCGTCGTGGCCGCGGAGCTAAAAAAGCTTCCGAGACCGGAGCCGAAGAAGCCGCTGAAACCAAAGGAGAAGAATAATGACCGATCACTTTATTCATACAAGGGGCCCTGTTGTTTACAGGGCCCCTTTTTTATGTTACCAATTAACTTTTGACCGCACCCCTTTTTTCCTTTTTTTTGCAAAATCTTTCTAAACCATGAATGCTACCCCATCCCCCGCGATCCTGCTCCTCGAAGACGGAACCACTTGTCACGGCTTTTCTTTTGGCGCCATCGGTACAACCGGCGGTGAGATCTGTTTCAACACCGGCATGACAGGATACCAGGAAGTATTTACCGATCCAAGTTATTTCGGACAGATCCTGATCATGAATGCAGTACACGTAGGGAATTATGGGGTTAAAAATGAAGACGTTGAATCCGGGTCGGTCAAGATTCGCGGACTGATCGGGCGTAACCTGGAAGATCAATACAGCCGCAAAATGGCCCATGGGTCATTGGATGAATATTTAAAAAAGAACAATATTGTGGCCATCGAGGGTGTGGATACACGCTCACTCGTATCTCATATCCGCACCAAAGGGGCCATGAACTGTATCATCTCCTCCGAGATTCTGGATGTGGATGAATTAAAGAAGGAATTGGCCAAAGTGCCTTCCATGGCGGGTTTGGAGCTTGCGTCGCAGGTGACCACCGACCAGGAATATGAGTTGGGGGATCCTTATTCCCCGATCCGCGTAGCGGTACTTGATTTTGGATGTAAGCAACATATCCTGGAGTGCATGACCGATCGCGGGGCCTACGTGAAAGTGTTTCCGGCAAAAACACCCGCCTCGCGGCTGAAGGAATTTAATCCAACAGGATACTTTATTTCCAACGGACCCGGGGATCCCTCGGCCATGGACTATGCCATCGTATCCGTCAAAGAATTACTCAAGGAGGGCAAACCCACTTTTGGCATCTGCCTGGGGCACCAATTGCTGGCCCTTGCCAATGATATCCCCACCTTTAAAATGCACCATGGCCATCGCGGTCTTAACCACCCGGTAAAGAACCTGGTGACCGGAAAAAGTGAGATCACTACGCAGAACCATGGGTTTGGCGTTGATCCGGAAGCGGTGAGAAAGGCAGAACATATTGAGATCACGCACCTGAACCTGAATGATCAATCCATTGAAGGGATAAGGCTTAAGGGTAAACCTGCATTCTCGGTACAATACCATCCCGAAGCGACACCCGGCCCACACGATTCGAGGTATCTGTTTGACGAATTCATCGACCTGATGAAAACATCCGTGGCAAGCGGGAATTAGGTAAATTCGCTGAAAGCACCCTGATCTATGCGGATATCCATCATCAATGGCCCCAATCTTAACCTGCTGGGAAAGCGGGAACCGGAGATCTATGGTGATCAATCATTTGAGCAATACCTGGAAACACTTTCCGGTAAATATCCATCGGTCAGTTTTACCTATTTCCAAAGCAACGTGGAAGGTGAATTGATCGACCAGATACAACGGACCGGTTTTGATCACCACGGTATCATCCTTAACCCGGGCGGATATACGCATACCTCCGTTTCCATCGGGGATGCCATTGCGGCTGTTAAGGCCCCCGTTATCGAGGTCCATATCTCCAACGTACATGCCCGGGAAGACTTTCGTAAATTTTCTCATGTCTCCGGTCAGGCCCGGGGAAGCATATTTGGTTTAGGGCTTCATGGGTACGAACTCGCGCTTCAATGGTTCCTTGCTCAACAAAAGGCCTGATGTATATCAGGCGTAGGTCTCCAATGAATCAATGCAGGGGAATGACAATTTAATAGCTTTGTGTTCAGCTAAATTTGATTGAATCATGAAAGTTCCGGTAACCTATACCCCAGCCCAGGAGGCCTTATCTGTGATCAAATCCGGTAGCCGCGTTTTTATCCAGGGTAGTGCCCAAACCCCTTTGTATCTGCTTCGTGAATTGGCCCGCAAGGCCCCCGAATTGACAGATGTTGAATTGGTCTTTATTACCGTACAGGGTGATATTACGGTTGATAAACCCGAATACAAAGATTCTTTTCATATCAATTGCATGTTTGTATCGGAGTCTGTACGAAAAGCGGTCAACGATGGCCGTGCGGATTTCATCCCGGTATTTTTAAGTGATATCCCCGATCTTTTCCGTAATCAAATGGATATTGATGTGGCCCTGATCCAGGTTTCCCCTCCCGATCAACATGGGTATTGCTCACTGGGAGTATCGGTAGATATTGCCCGGAGTGCCGTGAATACCGCGCATCATATCATTGCTCAGGTTAACCCCAGCGTTCCCCGTACACACGGCGACAGCCTGATCCATACAGAACGCTTTGATTACATGGTTTACCATGAAGAGCCTTTACCCGAAGTGGATTATGGTTCGAAAACAGGGGAGGAGGAATTCCAGATCGGAAAGCATATTGCCGGAATGATCGAAGACGGCAGCACCATCCAGATGGGTATTGGTACCATCCCTGATGCGGTCCTTAAATCTTTATACAACCACAAAAACCTGGGTGTTCATACCGAAATGTGCAGCGATGGTATCATTGACCTGGTTGACAAGGACATCATCAACAACTCAAAGAAAAGAATTCACCCATATAAGACTGTGACGGGTTTTGCCGTAGGCACCCGAAAATTATACGATTACGTACACGACAACCCATCTTTTGTATTCCTGGATATTGACTACGTAAATGATCCGCATGTGATCCGGCGTAACCCGAAAGTAGTGGCCGTCAATAGTGCCATCGAAGTAGATATAACCGGTCAGGTTTGCGCAGACTCTATCGGTACCCGGCAGTACAGTGGTATCGGTGGACAAATGGACTTTATGCGGGGAGCGGCCCTTAGCGAAGGTGGTAAACCCATCATTGCCCTCACCAGTCGAACCACCAAAGGCATCAGCCGTATCGTTCCTTTCCTTAAAGAAGGAGCCGGCGTGGTAACAACCAGAGGACACGTTCACTATGTGGTCACCGAATACGGGATTGCTTATCTCTACGGTAAAAACCTGCGTGACAGGGCCCGTGCGCTGATCAATATCTCTCACCCCGACGACCGGGAAAACCTCGAGCGAGCTTGCTTTGAGCGCTTCAAAGCCTTCTGATCCTAAAATGATAGCGTCCCTTAGCGCCTTCGCGTCTTTGCGGTAAGACCTAACCGCGAAGACGCGAAAGCTCTAAGGGACGCAGCCTTTTGTCAATCTATTTCTTGGAAGACATTTTTTTCCTTACTTCTTCCAGCTTGGCAACATACACGCTTCTTCCGTGTGTTCCCAAAATGATCTCGTTATCGCGCTCGTGAATGGCAATATCATGAATGGGAACAGACCGTGGAAGCCCTTTATCCCACATCATGAAGCTGGCCCCCCGGTCAAGGCTTACATATAATCCGCCATCCGTACCTACATACAGGATGCTGTCATTCTTTGGATCCTCACGAACCACATTGATCGGTTCATTGGGCAGATCAAGACCAATACGTGTCCAGGAATCACCCTGGTCATTACTGATATAGAGATAAGGAAGGAAGTGGTCAAACCGATAGCCATTCAAGGATACATAGACCCTGTTTTCAGACGCATAACTGGCTTCTATCCGGCTTACCCAGAGTTGCTGGGTGTTTAATTTCGTATCTGTTTTCTTCTTTTTTGCTTTGGGATCGGCTGGTTGGGCGTGCAAAGCTTCCCAGGTATAACCACCATCCCGGCTACGATGCAGGTTGCCATCATCCGAACCAACATACAACAGGCCAAAACGTAAAGGGGATTCTGTCAGGGTGGTAATGGTACCATAAGGAACATTGCCATCCACCCGGCCACGGGTCAGGTCGGCACTCAGGGTTTTCATACTGTCACCCTGATTGAGGGAACGGTGAAAATGATTGCTTCCGAAATACAGAATATCATTATTGTGCCTGCTCAAATGAATGGGGGTTTGCCAGTTGAACCGGTAAGGTTTTTCACCCAATTGATGAGAAGGGGTTATCCGCGCTGCTCTGCCGGCTTGGCCCAATACGCGACGAACATAATTCCCGAATTGAGAGCCATAGTAAGTGGTCGCATTGTCCCGAAGATCTACCTGTACCTGCATCCCGTCTCCACCACCTAAACTCTTCTCGGTTCCATCGGCCAATCCCAATCCCGAATTGGAAAAGGAGTTGCGTGGTGATTGGGAAGGGAATGACCATACCCCATTGTCCTGTAATCCACCATATACGTTATACGGCTTTGCATTATCCGTGGTAATGGCATAGAACTGACCTACCGCCGGGGTATTTGCTTTGAACCAGACCTTACCATCATCATACGTAATGTTGACGCCTCCATCGTTTCCATTGATCAAATGCGAATCTTTTTTGGGGTTGACCCAGAGCGCATGATGATCGGCGTGTACATTGTCCTTGTCCATTTCGCTCCAGGTTTTCCCTCCGTCATAAGAAACCATGGAAGAGAATCCCAGGGCATATACTTTTTCCGGGTTATATGGAGACACATAGATCTTGGCGAAATAATACCCATAGGTAAAGAAGATCGGTATGTCTTTCTCATTGGCCTTTTTCCAGGTCTTGCCTGCATCCAGGCTTTTATATACTTCACATCCAATCGGGGAACCTTCAAAGCCTGTGTTCACATCGAGAAAGTCATATATGGCCGTTGGTTTGAGCTTACCTGACGCCACATCATCCTTGATCTGTTTTGCCTTATAACGACCAGACATGCGGTTGTCCCGTAAAAAACTATCCAATTTTTTTTCATCCAGTTGCCCAAATTGTTCAACGGTCAGGTTTTTGAGATCTTCCAGTTCATAGGTAGTGCCCTTTTTTGCGGAGGTATCAGGTTTTACAGCCTGGTTATCGAGAATCGCGTATACCATGTTTGGGTTACCTGGATAAACGGCCAATCCAATTCTCCCGACCCCATCACCGGTAGGAAACCCGCTTGCGGCATTGGTCAGAAGCGACCAGGTCACCCCTCCGTCATTACTTTTATAGATGCCGCTTGATTGACCGGCTTCTTCAAAATTCCAGGCGCGCCGGGTACGGTACCAGGCCGCTGCATAGATTTCCTGGGGATTTTTGGGGTTGATATCCATTTCCACAACGCCTGTGTTATTGTCTATGAACAGCGTTTGTTTCCAGGTATCTCCGCCATCTGTACTCATAAATACGCCACGTTCGGCATTGGGTGAATACAGATGTCCCAGTGCCCCTACCCACAGTTTTTGCGGGTCGGTAGGGTGGAGAAGGATTTTACCGATATGGTGTGATTCGGGGAGACCCTTGTATTGCCAGGTCTTGCCTTTGTCCACACTCTTAAAGATTCCAATACCCGCGTAAGATGAGCGGCTGCTGTTCACTTCACCGGTTCCTATCCAGATGATCCCTTTTTCCCAATTCACTGCGATATCGCCAATGGTGATCACATCGGCTGAGTCAAAAACCGGGACAAAGGACAACCCATTGTTGGTGGTATGCCAAAGTCCTCCACTGGCATAGGCCACATAGAATTCGGTGGGGTCTTCAGGATTGGCCTCTATATCCACTACACGGCCACTCATGGTCACAGGTCCGATGCTTCGAAAAGCGGTCCCATTCAGCACGGAGCGGTCATGCAGGTTTTTTCTTTGTTCCATGGTTTTCAGGCGTTCAGCGGCCGGTGTCGGCGCTGGCTGAGCCAGGGAAAGAAGGGGTTGTACGAGGAATAATACCGGTAGGAACTTTAACAGTCGGCTCATAAACAAAGCGATTTTTCGTTAGTAACTTAGTTCTGGTATTCTCCCGCGGGAGCGGGAGGGATTCAAACTTACTAAACTATGCGATATCTTCTTTCCTTATTTCTGTTCATCAGCCTGAGTGGATATGGCCAGTATAAAAGCTATATCACGGGGGTAAGGGGCGATACCCTGAATATCGTTGACCTTGACGGGAAAAAGCAAGGCCGCTGGGTCATTACGGTACAACCTCTTCGGGGAGAACCCGGTTATGAGGAGCAGGGTGTTTATGTCAACGACCTGAAGGAAGGCCGCTGGCAACAGTTCTATTTAACCGGCGATATCCAGGCCATCGAAAATTATAAATGGGGAAACAAGCACGGCAAATGTTTCTATTACAATCGCTGGGGCGCTCTGGTACGCGAAGAGAGCTGGAAATCGGTGAACCCGGAGAACCCCTACGACACCGTCGCGGTCTATGATATTGATGACCCCACCCGCATAGTTGATCACGTTGTAGTAAAACTGGAAGGGACCACGCTTCGTCATGGCACCTGGAAATACTATGACCCCGATTTCGGAACCATTGAAAAAACAGAAGAATACGTACACGACAAACTCAAAAACGGACTGGATGATCTGGCCCCGATCGATGTGCGAAATTCCTATAAACCCACCACCGATTCCCTGGGCAACAGAGCAACCCCCAAACCCAAAACGGTACTCGAGTTTGAAAAAAAGAACTCCGGTAAAAAGGCCGTAAAAGTAAGGGATGGGAAGACCGGAGGATAAAGAATAAGAAATAAGGAATAAAAAATAAGGAATATTAAATAAGGAACAAAGAAGTAGGTACACGTACTTCTTTGTTCCTTATTTTTTATTCCTTATTTCCCGGTTTTTCCTAAAAAATTTGGAGATCACGGAAATCTTTGTACATTTGATATCGAAATGATATCAAAATAAATCACTCTTAATATGGAAAAGAACACCAACCCCATGTCGGGTTTTTTAGCACTGCTTATTTCATTGGTCATGATGGCCGCCTCTATTTATTTCTTTATCCGGATCAAGGAAGGCGGATGGATCATCGCGGCGGCGGTTATCCTGCTCATTGCCAGCTTTTTCGTCATGGCGGGATTAATGGTCATTTACCCCAACCACTCCCGGGTATTGAACTTCTTTGGTAATTATGTGGGAACAGTGAAAAAGGACGGTTTGTTCTTTGTCAACCCCCTGTATACCAAGCAGAAGATATCCATGCGGGCGGAGAACCTGCAAGGGCAGACCTTGAAGGTGAATGACAAAATGGGTAATCCCATCGAGATCGGCGCCGTAGTGGTATGGCAGGTAGGCGATACCTACAAGGCCGCTTACGAGGTAGAAGATTATGAAGGCTATGTAAAAATTCAAAGCGAGGCGGCGGTACGTCACCTGGCGAATAGTTTTCCCTATGACAACCTGGAGGATGAGCATGCAGACATTACATTGCGTGATGGTGGTGATAAGGTGAATGGTATCCTGGAAAAGGAATTGGCCGATCGCCTGGCACCTGCGGGTATCATCATTCGGGAGGCCCGTATCGCGCACCTGGCTTATGCCCAGGAGATCGCGGGTGCCATGTTGCAAAGGCAACAGGCTACTGCCATCGTAGCGGCACGTACCAAGATCGTAGAAGGGGCTGTAGGCATGGTTGAAATGGCATTGGAAATGCTGAATAAAAAAGATATCGTAATTCTGGATGAAGAGAAAAAAGCAGCCATGGTCAGCAACCTGATGGTTGTTCTCTGTGGTGAACGTTCTGTTCAACCGATCCTGAACACCGGTACTTTATATCAATGATCCCAATAGTATGCAAGACAAACAGATCAAAGGAAATATTGTCTTCAAAGAGACACAGCGGTTTAGCCAGACCTGGTTCTGGCTACTGCTGATCTCACCCATTGTGATGTCCATTGGTATCACTATCCTGGCTCTGAGTGCTGATGATAAAAAAGAGGCTTGGTTTGTTGTACCGTTTGTACTGATTCTAAACCTTTCCATACTCTATGGATTTTATATCACCCGTCTTGAACTGATCGTGACCGATTGGGCGGTCTATTATCGATGGAGGCCATTTTCCCGAAAATACCGGCAGGTATCCAGGTATGATATTAAAGAAGCACGAATACGGAAAAGCCCTTTTTTACAGATTGGTTCCAAACGCATGGTCTTTGGATACGGGCATGTTCAGCACACAGGCACAAAAGAAGGAGTACAATTTGTACTTCATTCCGGAAAGAAAATTTTTATAGGTTCGGAGAAAGTAAAAGGCTTTTACCGGGCCATCGAGGCACTGGTCCCCGATCCATCTTAAATCCAATAAGGTGAGCGAGAAAAAAAGTTTTGTACTCAGGATAGATACGGAAACCTACAAGGCTCTGGAAAAATGGGCTGCGGATGAGTTTCGCAGTGTCAATGGACAGATCGAATATTTGCTTCACCAGAAATTACTGGAAGCAGGAAGAGGAAAGAAGAAAGGGGAGGAAGGCACAGGGAAAAATAAGAAATAAGGAACAATAAAAAAGGAATAAGGAAGTAGTTCAATACTTCCTTATTCCTTTTTTATTGTTCCTTATTTCTATTAAAAGCCTTTTTTCTGCTGGGCTTTCTGCATTGGGTTTATCCCTTGCGATTGGCCACGGGCAGCCTGTCTTTGTTTGAACAGCTGAAACTTGCTGGGTTCGGCTGCGATCTCTCCCCAGGAATTATTCTTCTCGTTGATGTCCGCTGTTTCTTTAAACGGATCCAGTTTCACTGACTTCACTTTTTTATCCTTCACAAAGGCCTTAACGATCTTGTTCTCGTTCTTTCTCCAGATCTGTGCGGGAATGCGCTCGATCTCTGTGGTGCCATCCTCAAAGGTCCATTCAAGGATGATGGGCATCACCAATCCGCCTTTATTGCTAAAGGTCAGTTCATACAGGTGTTTGTTGCTGTAAGCCTGTTTGGTGGCCTCATCCATTTCTTCCACACGGGGAGGATTGGTTACTTCGTACTTGGTGGTGTCATAAGACTCTATGCCGCGGGCATATTTCCAATAGAAATCACGCAAAGTGGTATCAACATCGGTTTGGAACTGGATCGATTTGTCCTCGCGGTTGCGGATCTTGGAAACATCCTCGAATGTATTTACCTGAGGTTTGGGAAGACTTACTTTGGTCTTTGTTTCCTTAAGCATGTTGGTAACGTCTGCAATTTCCGGTTTGGCATATTTCACGGTATCGAGTGAGATATCGCAGGCATCGGTGCTATAGAACCATCCTCTCCAGAACCAATCGAGGTCTTCGCCACTTGCATCTTCCAGCGTACGGAAGAGGTCAGCGGGTTCGGGATGTTTAAAGGCCCAGCGACGTGCATATTCTTTAAAAGAGAAGTCAAACAATTCACGACCCATAATGGTTTCGCGAAGGATATTCAATCCGGTAGCGGGTTTGGAATATGCATTCGGACCGAATCCAATGATATTCTCAGAATTGGTCATGATGGGTTCGAGCTGATCTTTGGGAAGGCTCATGTAGTCGGTAATGGTAAAGGCGGGTCCGCGACGGCTGGGGAATTTATTATCCCACAGTTCTTCTGCCAGGTATTCCACAAAGGTGTTAAGGCCTTCATCCATCCAGCTCCATTGACGTTCATCGCTGTTGATGATCATCGGGAAGAAGTTGTGTCCTACCTCATGTACTACCACACCGATCATACCGTTTTTAGTGCCTTCGGAATAGGAACCATCATCTTCGGTACGTCCAAAGTTGAAACAGATCATCGGATATTCCATACCATTTGCGGCTTCCACACTTTGGGCAACCGGATAAGGATAGGGGATCGTGAATTTGGAATAGGTCTTGATCGTATGTGCTACAACCTTGGTGGAATAGGGGCGATAAAGTCCATAGGCTTCTTTTCCGTAAAAACTCATCGCCATCACTTTTTTACCTTCTACATTTACGGGCATGGCATCCCATACAAATTTGCGGGAGGAACCCCAGGCAAAATCGCGGACATTATTGGCTTTGAAGACCCAGGTCTTCTTTTGGGTGCTTTTTTTCACTTCAGAAGCTTTTGCTTCTGCCAGGGTAACGATCTCTACAGGTTCTTTGGCGGTCTGTGCCTGTTTCCAACGGGCCAATTGAGCGGGGGTAAGTACCTGGGCAAGATTTTGGCATTCACCGGTGGAGCCGATCACGTGGTCAGCCGGAACCGTCATCTGTACTTTGAAATTGCCAAAGGTGAGGGCAAATTCACCACGACCGGTGAACTGATGGTTTTGCCAGCCCTGGAAATCACTGTAAACGCAAAGACGGGGATACCATTGGGTGATGGTGAAAAGATAGTTACCATCGCCGGGGAAGAATTCATATCCGCCACGACCACCCATGGTCATGCGGTCGGCGATCTTATAGCTCCAGTCAATTTTTACGACATATTGCTGACCAGGTTTCAGGGGAACAGGAAGGTCCACCCGCATCATGGTTTTGTTGATCGTGTATTTGAGTGGTTTGCCCAAGGCATCGGTCAATTTTGCAATTTTATGTCCATACCCATTGTCTTCTTTGGAACCTTGCAACCGGTCAAGTGTCTGCGGGCTGGCCTGGCGGGGAATGGAACTTCCATCTTCATAACCGGCATTGTTTACCGTGCTATGTTCATTCTCATCCAATTGAAACCAGAGATAGGTGAGGGTGTTGGGTGAGTTGTTGAAATAGGTGATGGTTTCACTACCCGTCAGTTTCAGGTTCTTTTCATCCAGTTCACATTTGATATCATAATCGGCCCGCTGTTGCCAGTATTTAGGGCCTGGGGCGCCGCTGGCAGTGCGGTATTCATTTGGCGTAGGGAGAATGCTACCTAACTGCTCAAATTTGTTCCCGTGGTTGGAACCCGGGTTGTTTTGCGTGTTTTGCGCCTGGGAACCCATCGAAAGGGTTAGCAGGAAGGCGCAAAAGACAAGTAGTGACCTCATGTATGTATGGTTTTGTTTATTGAAAACGATGTTTAGCTACCAGGGAATTCTTTCCAGGGTCATGATCATGGCGATGCCAAATATTGCACCAGATACAAATAACAAATAAGTTCTTCGTTCCACCCGTAACAATAACAGGAATATCCAGGAGATCAACATGGCCAGGGCCACGATCATCAGCTGACCCAGTTCAAGCCCCAGGTTAAAGGCCAGCAGATCAGCCACCAGGTTGTCATTTTTTCCTAAGATACTCTTTAGGTAGTTGGAAAAACCAAGTCCATGAATCAATCCAAAGAATAAGGCAAAAAAATAGATCAAAGGGAAGCGGCTCTTGAAATCAAACTTTTTGACACTCAAATTGCTCAAGGCGGTGATCAAAATGGTTACCGGAATCAGGAATTCGATCCAATCGGAAGGAATATCCACATAATTCAACGTACTCAGGGCCAGGGTGATCGAATGCCCGATAGTAAAGGCCGTTACCAAAACCAGCACCTTTTTCCAGTCGGCCACCGTGTACCGCAAGCAAAGAGCCAAAACAAACAAGATATGGTCATATCCCTTCCAATCGGCAATATGGTCCTTCCCCATGTCGAAATAGATCCAGAAATCTTGCATTTTTATAGAAAACATCAAAATAAATCAGACTTTTGTAATCTGGCAAAAAAATATGTCAATGGTAGATGGCTTATATAAATGGTTCTCAATAGGCATACTGGCCTTGTTACACCCCTTCTATGTGAGTGTGATCGAGGTGGAGCATAATGCCGATGAAAAGACCCTGGAGATCAGTTGCAAGATTTTTACGGATGATCTGGAAGCGGTCCTGCTCAAGAATTATGGCACCCTGGTTGATTTTAAAGTGGCCTCCCAAAAGGAGACGCAGAATAAACTGGTGACCGATTATATTCAAAAGCACCTGGTTTTAAAAGCGGATGGCAAACCTGTAAAGCTGGAGTTTGTTGGCTTTGAAGAAGAAAGAGAGGCGATTTGGGCGTATTGCCAGGTGTCGGGGGTGCCGACAGTAAAGAAACTCGAATTGGATGTGAGCATTCTCCATGATTACAATGAAAGCCAGATCAATCTGGTTCATGCAACCGCAGGGGGTGAACGTAAAAGTTATAAACTGGATTTTCCGAAAAGAACGGTGCAGTTTGAATGGAGCAGGTAATGGGGGATCACTCCATTTCCTCGCGAATTCCACTACTGATCTTCACCATCACTTTATCAATGCGGTGACCATCCATATCAATGATCTCAAAAGTAAATCCCTTCCATTCAAAGGTCTCTCCGGTTTGAGGTATATGTTCCAATTCATGCAGGATGAATCCGGCCAGAGTGTCAAACTCATGCTCCCCTTCGTTCATCCATTCTGTTTTTTCAAATTTATCCAGGAATTCATAAAAAGGAATCTGTGCATCCACCAGGTAGGAGCCATCAGATCTCTCGACGACCTCATAATCCATGATATCGGGTTGGGGTAATTCTCCCACAATAGCTTCCAGTATATCATTGAGGGTGATCATACCCTGTAAGGTGCCGTATTCATCCACAATGAAACAGGCATGCTGGGTACTGGTCTTAAATTTTTCCAATACCTGATAGGCCGAATTATTCTCCGGGATGAACAAGGCGGGTTGCATGATCTTGCTGAACTGAACGGAGTCCTCGGTGATATAAAGGTCCTTCAACGTAACCACCCCTTTCAGGTTATCAATATCCCCATCACAGATCGGGTAAAGCGAGTGGGGTTCACCCAGGATCTTTTCTTTTATCTTTTCTTCGGAGTCATTGAGTTCAAACCAGATGATATCACTGCGATGGGTCATCAGAGAGGTGATATTCCGGTCACCCAGGTGAAACACCCGTTCAATGATCTCCTGTTCGGCCTCATCAATGGTACCAGCTTCCGTTCCTTCGGTGATCATGGTCTTGATCTCTTCTTCCGTCACCGCATCTTCCTTGAGCCGTTTGATATTAAATAGGCGGAAAAAAATATTACTGACTGAATTAAGCAGCCAGACAATGGGGTAGGTGAGTTTGGCAAAAAAGGTGACGGGCCCCGCTACCATACGCGAGATCATTTCGGCTCTTAAAAGCCCGATCCGCTTGGGGATCAATTCTCCAAATACGATAGAAAGAAAGGTAACAAGTATGACGATCAGGGTAGTAGCGATCGTTTCCGCATAGGGAGCCAAAACCTCCACCTGTGCCACATAAGGTTCCAGATCGCCACTGAATTTTTCTCCGGAGTAAACCCCGGTCAGGATCGCGATCAGGGTAATTCCGATTTGGGCAGCCGACAGAAACAATTCGGGGTTTTCAGCCAGTTCAAGGGCTTTTTTGGCCTTCAGGTCTCCCTTATCCGCCTGGCTTTCCAGACGGCCTTTTCTCACCGAGACCAGTGCAATTTCCGACATGGTAAATAACCCGTTCAACAAGATCAGACCCGCCAGAATAAATATTTCCATTAACCTATATAGTTGGTGCTTTATCGAAGATACTGAATCCAAACCTCTTGTTGAAGACCCAGGCCGTGGCCGAGCCAAAAATCAAACCAATAAAGGCTCCACCGAGTATATCCAGTGGATAATGAACACCAACATAAACCTGGGAAAACCCGATCAAAGCTGCCCAGGCAAACGCGATTAGCCCCCATTTGCCCAAAAAACCACGGGTGGTCAGGTAAAAGAAAATGGCGATCCCGGTATGGTTGGCCGCGTGGGAGGATGTAAAACTATAACCTCCGGCGCAACGGTCGAGCACCAGGCGGATATGATCGATCATATCCGGGTCCTGGCAGGGTCGCAACCGTTCAAAATACATTTTAAACCCCTGGGAACTGACCATATCTGTCATGGCGACTGTGGAAAGAAAGAACAACACCCACCACCAGCCTTTCCGCCCAAAATTGAGCGTGAAAAAGACAAAAAGGAATAAATAAAGAGGAGTCCAGTAAACCGAATTACGGAGATAGGGAAATACCTGGTCAAACCAGGAGTTGGCAAGGCCACGATTGATCCATTCAAAAACATGTCTGTCCCACGAAATCAAAGTATCCATCATGGAAATCAGATAAGTTCCGCTAATCATGCCCCAAAATTAGTTGAACGGTCGCATTATTTGCCCTGGAGGTTGACGGGTTGTTCAATATTCCGTTTTTTTGCATTCCAATGCTGGTTCGTTATAAAATACCCAAGACCATCCTCTGGGTCATCAACCTGTTCCTCCTTTTCCTGGCGATCTTTACGATATTCCGGTTAGCTACCTTTTTTGCCTTCCGGCCGGAGAAACTGGGTTGGTCTGATTGCCTGCCTTCCTTTTGGCTGGGACTTGGATATGATCTTCGCTGGATCGCGCTGGTATTGCTGCCCATTGTTCTGGTAAGCCTTTCACCTCGTTTGTCTCCCTTTTATTCCGAAAAGAATAAAAAGTGGTGGACCTGGTACCTGGCCATTGCCACTTTTATCCTCTTTTTCTTTTTTGCGGCCGATTTTGGAAGCTTTACCTATAACCGCACCCGATTGGATGCCGGCGCCCTCAACTTTGCGGAAGATGCCAGCATTTCCCTCTCCATGTTGTGGCAGTCCTATCCCTTATTCTGGTTGGTGATGGGATTGGTGGTTGCGGTGTTGTTCTTTCGCTGGATGTATCACCGTTCACATTGGACTGTTATCAACCGGACCGATGGACACAAGATACCTTACCGCCGAAGCTGGTTTATCATAGCCGCCGTTTTCCTGCTGGTTCTGGTCTACGGGTTGGGTTTGCGCCCACTCACCTGGAACCGGGCCTTTCGCATGGGAGATAATTTCAAATCCTATCTGGCACTGAATCCCCTGCAGAATTTCTTTTCCACCCTGCGTTTCAGAAAGCCACAGATCAACGAATCAAAGGCCAGGGAATATTATCCGATAATGGCTGATCTGCTTCAGGTGCGTGACCGAAGCACCTTTAGCTATCGCCGGCAATACCTGCCTCATGGAAATTCCATTGAAAGCAAACCCAATATCGTTCTGGTTCTCTGCGAGTCTTTTTCCATGTACAAAAGCAGTTTAAGTGGTAATCCCCTCAATACGACTCCCTATTTTCAGGAAATGGCCAATAAGGGGATCTTTTTCTCCCGTTGTTTTACGCCGCATTTCTCTACTGCCCGTGGTTTGTTTGCTACGATTACCGGTATCCCCGATGTACAGTTGTATAAATTCTCTACCCGTAACCCGCTGGCGCTAAACCAGCATACGATCATTAATAGCTTTGAGGATTACCGGAAAATGTATTTTCTGGGGGGGAGTCCGGAATTCAACAACTTTGAAGGGATCCTGAAAAACATTGACGGACTGGAGATGTATACCGATGGCAAGTTTACTTCGCCACGGATCAATGTATGGGGAATCAGTGACAAGAACCTTTTTCTGGAAGCCAATCAGGTTTTTCGACAGCAGCAATCACCTTTTTTCGCCATCATTCAGACGGCTGACAACCACCGCCCCTTTATGATACCGGAAGAGGACAGTGATTTTGAAAAATTAAACCCTTCCCGGGATTCTTTACGACGATTTGGTTTTGATTCACCGGACGAATTCAACTCCTTTCGGTATTCGGATTATTGCATAAAAAAATTCATGGAGGCAGCGGAGAAGGAAACCTATTTTCACAATACCATCTTTGTATTCGTAGGCGATCATGGTGTGTCCGGAAATGCGCGGGAAATATACCCGGCACCCTGGACCGATCAACGATTGACCGATGAACATGTGCCCCTTCTTTTTTATGCTCCTTACTTGCTGACACCACAAAAAAGAGAGGAAGTGGTATCCCAGATCGATGTGCTCCCAACCATGGCGGGCTTATTAAGCCAGCCTTATGTCAATACCACACTCGGCAGAAATGTACTGGATGCGGCGCATAAGAATCACATGGCCTTTATCATCAACGGTCAAGGCAGGATTGGGTTGGTGACCGATCAGTACTATTTTACCATGAACATTGATATGACCTCGGGTGACCAGCCTGATACCACCGGAAGAATTTTTTTCCCCGATCCGCAATTGCACGCCATTCAACCCGGGGCTGTTGATCCGGCAGGAAAGCAAGCAGATTCGATCAAAAAGCAGATGTCGGAATTGACGCAGGCCTGGTATGAAACGGCCAAATGGATGTTGATCAATAATCCGAAACAGCCCGCTCACTGATACTTCTCTGCTATTACGATCAACCGGGGCGATTTTCTAACATCATAAGGTTGCAAGGCATAGTTGCCAAATACTTCTTTTACCTGGAAATGTTCATAGGCGAGCATTTCAGTAAAATCACCCAGGCTAAATTTCATCACACGTTCAGTGTACTCAATTGGTTGGCGGAGTGTGGGGTCGGTTACTTTGATCCGTTTAAAGAAGTAGCCCTCTTCCTGCCAGCGGTGTATTTCATAGCTGGTATCCTTTATTTGCCGGTTCTCTTCAGGAATGAGGTGGTCTTCGGCATAGTGTGGATTGAGATAATCGATGATCAATTTTCCACCTGTTTTCAACGCTCCTGCCATCGTACGCATGGCATCCTCATGTTCGCGACGGCTGGCGAAATAGCCAAAGCTGGTAAAAAAGTTAAAGCCATAATCATAGTAATTGACCCGAAAGGGCAGGCGCATATCGTGTTGAAAGAATTCCAGGTTATCGGATTCAAACTGCCGGGCATATTCAATACTGTCCGGGGCCAGGTCAATACCGGTAACAAAAAAACCTTTGTCGGATAATTGGCGGCTGTACCGGCCTTTTCCACAGGCGATATCCAGCATGCGGGAACCGGGCAGGGGTTGCAGGTGTTCGATCAGGTGATCGATAAAAGCAGCCGCTTCCTTTTCATCCCGCTGAAAATAGAGTTTATGGTAAAAAGGGGAATTGAACCAATCCACATACCAATTCTTGTTGCCCATACCCTGCAAATATACTTGTTCTTTAAACCATTAATTTTGCGTTCAAACTATCATCACTGTGGCACTGATAAAAAGCATTTCTGGCATACGTGGTACGATCGGCGGTAAACCTGGCGAAACACTCTCTCCCCTGGATGTGGTCCGTTTTACAGCGGCCTATGGCACGATCATTTCCAGGGGGAAAACAGATAAGGTAAAGATCGTTACCGGACGGGACGGGCGGATCAGCGGGGGATTGGTCAGAAACCTCGTGAACAGCACCCTGAATGCACTGGGAATCGATGTTGTAGACCTTGACCTTTCAACCACCCCAACGGTAGAAGTGGCCGTGACGATGGAAAAGGCAGATGGGGGCATTATTCTTACGGCAAGCCATAACCCCCGTGAATGGAATGCGCTGAAACTGTTAAATGAAAAAGGGGAGTTTATCTCTGCCGAAACCGGAAAAGAGGTACTTGATCTTGCAGCCCGGGAAGATTTTGTCTTTAGCACCGTAGACAAACTGGGCCTGACCATTTCCCATACAAATTATCTTGAGAAACATATCCAGGCCATTCTGGAATATCCGTTGGTAGACCGGGAATCCATTGCCGGAAAGAAGTTTAAAATAGTTGTTGACGCCATTAATTCAACAGGTGCCATTTATGTGCCGGCCCTGTTAAATGCGTTGGGGGTGGAGGATATCGTGGTCCTCAACGGAGAGATCAATGGACAGTTTGCCCATAACCCCGAACCACTTCCGGAACACCTGGTTGATCTGAGCAGGGAAGTGGTAAGACAGAAAGCGGACCTGGGTATTGCAGTGGATCCCGACGTGGACCGGCTCTGTTTTGTCAATGAAGATGGATCCATGTTTGGCGAAGAATATACACTTGTGGCAGTGGCGGACTATGTATTGGGAAAACGAAAGGGCAATACGGTCAGCAATATGAGCAGTACGAAGGCGCTTAAAGAAGTGACGCTGCAACATGGCGGACAATATTTTCCTTCTGCCGTTGGTGAAGTGAATGTGGTGAAAAAAATGAAAGAGGTAGATGCGGTTATTGGTGGAGAAGGAAATGGCGGGATCATTGTACCCGACTTTCACTATGGCCGGGATGCGCTGATCGGAATCGCTTTATTCCTGTCTCATCTCGCTCAAAAAGGGAAATCCATTGCTTCCCTTCGGAAATTGTATCCCCAGTATTTTATTTCCAAAAACAAAATAGAATTAGAAGCAGGCGTCAACCTGCCTGTTGTTTTGGATAAGATCCGCGAAAAATATAAGAATCATCCGGTCAACACCGAAGATGGCCTGAAGATCGAGTTTGAGAACGACTGGGTTCACCTTCGATCCTCCAATACCGAACCGATCATCCGCATCTATGCCGAAAGCGATTTCGAATCCAAGGCCGACAATATGGCCAAACGATTGATGGAGGATATTCGGGAGGTGTTGTAGGGGGATCTCGGATGTTGGAGGTTGGATGTTGGATGACGGATGACAGATGACGGATGACAGGGGTCCTTTGACCTATCCCCAACATCCAACATCCAACATCCTACATCCGACTTCCATCCTCTGTCATCCGTCATCCGTCATCTGTCATCCGACATCCAACCATCTTCCCTAGTTTTCCTACCTTTGCTTCCCATGAATCGGATCTATCTTGATAACGCTGCTACAACGGCGCTTCATCCCGAAGTGCTGGAGGCCATGTTGCCTTATTTGACAACGCATTTTGGGAACCCGTCATCGATCTATTCCTATGGCAGGGAGACCAGATTGGCGATTGAGAGTGCCCGCAAATCAGTGGCTCGTTTACTCAATGCCCATCCGGCCGAGATCTTTTTCACCAGTGGTGGAACCGAAAGCAATAACACGGCCATCACAGCCGCGATCCGTGACCTGGGTTGCCGGCATATCATCACCTCACCGATCGAACACCATGCGGTACTCCATACAGTGGAACACTATGATCATCAGGATCTGGTGACCAGCTCATTTGTGCGAATATTACCCAACGGTGATGTGGACCTCGATGACCTGGAAGCACAACTGGCCGCCCAACCCGAAAGATGTCTCGTAACATTGATGCATGCCAACAATGAGATCGGTAATATTCTGGATATTCAGCGAACCGGAGAAATCTGTAAAAAATACAATGCCATTTTTCATTCGGATTGCGTTCAGATGGTAGGGCATTTCCCCATGGATCTTCGGAATACACCTGTTCATTTCATTTCCGGGGCCGGCCATAAATTTCATGGCCCAAAGGGAACAGGTATCCTTTATGTGAATGAGAATGTTCAGATCAAACCCTTTATTCATGGTGGCGGACAGGAACGAAATATGCGTGCGGGCACCGAAAATGTATATGGCATTGTTGGCTTTGCCAAGGCGCTCGAGATCGCTATGGCGAATTTTGAAAAGGATAGTGCCTATGTATCCGACCTTCGCGAGTATATGATCCGGACGCTTAACCAGCAATTACCCGATGTAAAATTCAACGGTAATCTGGAAGGGAAGAATCTTTATACCGTGCTGAATGTGTCCTTCCCCAAATCCGAGAAATCGGAAATGTTATTATTCAATCTCGACATTCATCATATCTGTGCTTCGGGAGGCAGTGCCTGTACAAGTGGGGCCGATCAGGGATCCCATGTCATACGTGCCATGCATAATGATCCCAACCGGGTGGCTGTACGTTTCTCCTTCAGCCATTTCAATACGAAGGAAGAGATCGATCGTGTGGTCAATTTGCTAAAAGAACTACTCTGAGTCTGAATTTTTAGTCAACTTTCTAACAGCACTCATCAGCCTATTTACTTCATCAGTGTACTAGTTGGACGTTTATGTCATAGGGGTATTGGAAGCCACCTTACTCCCTTTTACTTTGCGCCCGCAATCAACATTTTATCATTAAAAAGTACATTCATGAAACGAAAAGGACTTTTATCGCTGATGCTTTGCCTCTTATTGGCCGGTGTGAATGCTCAATCCGGGTTTACCTTTGGAGTTGGGGTCAATGCAGCCTTGCCTACAGGTGTAATTTCCAATGCCAGTTCATTTGTTATTGGAGCGGAAGCACAGGGAGAATTTGGTTTTAATGACCAGGTAAGCGGAATCGTAACCGCCGGATATGCTCATTTCCTGGAGAAGAACAACAGTGGTCTGAATTTTGGCGCTGTTCCTTTACTGGCAGGTGCCCGGTACAATGCCACGGAAAATTTCTTTGTAGGCGCGCAGGTAGGTTATGGATTTTTTACGGGTAATGCAAACGGTGGCGGATTTGCCTATAAACCTCAGGTTGGTTTCAAAACCGGATCTGTTCAAATCACCGGAAGTTACAATGCCATTTCAAATAACGGTACCATTGGATGGGCCGGTGTTTCTGCGGTATTCACCTTCGGGAAATAAGATCTGTTTTTACCAGATAAATTAAAAAGGCGCCAGGGAACTCTATAGTTTCCTGGCGCCTTGTGTATTCGCTAAACGTTATTTCTATTTCCAGGGCTTAAAGCCGATCGAGAACAAAACACCGGCACTTTTCAGATCAACCTTTCCTTCACCCACTCCCTTTAAGGGCAAACGCATATAAGGTTCGGCCTGAATAAATAACCTGTCATTGAGTTTACGGCTATATCCTGCGGAAAGGGCTAATAGGGAGAAATAGTGTTTATTCTTATCCGAAACGATCCATTTCTTATGCACATAGTTTCCTGTTGGCCAGGGTTTATAATAATAGTTATACTCCTCCTGATGCATGAAGAGAGTACTCAATCCGCCCGAAACAAACCAGGAAGACCGGTCACCTTTTACAATATTATAGTTTAATAATAGCGGGATCTCATAAACAATACAATCTCCGTCCACCGACTTGAGATTGGGATAGTAGTTACCCACGTTACCGGAAAACTTATAATCCTTTGCTTCCGCTGTATAGATTTTGCGGGCGGTATAGAACCCGGTACGCAAACTGAACCGGTCATTGATTTGATAGCCGATCCCAATGCCCTTTACCGTTTCCAGGCTGCCTGCTTTTCCGCTGGCAAAGCTCAGATCAGGCCCGGCGGATAATATCAGGGACCATTTGGACCCAAAACCTGGTTTTCCCTTTCTTTCCGGACTCGGGTCCGTCTGCTGCAAGGTGGAATCTGCTTCAGATGTTTTGTTCATGGCCAGGCCAGGGGCATCCTTGGTCTCCTTATGCTCTGTTGTGGCAGCAGGTGCCTGTTCCTCGATTTTTGATTCAGCGGTTGAAAGAGGTTGTTCATTGATCGGATCGGGAGGGTTAATTGTCTGCACAAATATTGATCCTTGTGATTCAGGTAAGGTTTTTTCCGACAGATCTTCTTTCATTGACCCGGTGGTCGAATTTTTCGTTCTGTTACCGGCGGCAGACCGCTTACTTTTTTTCGTGGAGCTTACCGGGTCAATGCTTCTTTTCGATCTGGTTGCGGATTTATAATTGAGGGATAGGGTTTCGTTACTGGAAACGTCGGTTTTCTTTTCGGCAGGAGCAATGGAGCTGTTATTGGAACCACTCTTGGAACTTTTGGTGGTTTTCTGTACCTCAGTATTCAGGGTGGTGGATTTCTGTTCACCGGGGTTGGTTGGCGTTTCGGAAACAGGTTGATTTTTATCTCCTTCAATTTCTTTACCCTGGCCAGGCTGGAATTCACCACTGGTTTTTTCAGTAGCTACCTGATAATTCTTTCGGGCCTTAGGCAAAAAAATGAGTACAGATCCTGCAAGTAATCCCGCAAATAGGAGAAAGAACCAAAGAAATCGCTTACGCTCTTTCTCTTTTTCGGGGAGATGCTTTCCGAGCAGGCGGGACATATTTTTCCAGGCCTCTTCTCGGTAGGCAGGATGATGGTTTTCAGCCGCATCTCTTATCTTCTTATCAAAATCCTCAGACAGCATTTTTATTTTCCTCTATTTTATTTTCATTTAAAAGAATCTTCTGTAATTGCTTTCTTGCCTTGGCCAGGTTGGACTTGGAGGTTCCGATGGAAATGCCCAATTGCCGGGAGATCTCCTCATGACTAAATCCTTCAACGATGAACAGGTTTAGTACGGTCCGGTAGGCCGGGGAAAGAAATTGTATCGACCGAATGATCTCATCGTAGGAGATATGGTCAAGGGCGGTTTCTGTCCAGGCCGGCAACTGATAAACGATCGGTTCAATCTCCGTCAGGATCCGGTGTTTCTTGTTTCTCCGGAAATGGTCGATTGAAGTATATACCATGATCTTGCGAAGCCAGCCTTTGAATGAACTATTCACATCTTCAAAGGCAGGTTTGAAACGTCCGATCTCCATAAACACTTTCAAAAAACCATCATTCATGATCTCCAGGGCATCGTCCTGGTTGTTGACATAGCGGTCACATATGGCCATGGCATAGCCATAGAAAGAGCTATAAATGATTTTTTGGCTCTCCCTGCTGTTTTTTACACATCCTTCAATGTGTAGGAGCAGATCATGTGCAGACAGCAAAGTGGTTGTTTTACAGAAATCAAATCGTTGTGTCAGCGGCCAGGGTTGCCTGCATGAACCCAAATTCGGACAAGTGGCGATACCCCGGCTCCTCTACAAGATCTTTGTTATGAATCAATAAGTTATGCATTAATGACAGACCTGTTGCCGCCTCCGCCGGGGTCATATACATATTCCAGCCAGGAAAGGGTACCTGGTCCTGGGCATAAGACTGGGCCCCTCGTCCCTCATAACGGGCCCTGCGCAGCCATTCCACGGCCTGGAGATCATCGGTCAGGATCATACCCCCTTTGCCAATGGGCAGGTGTTTTTTGTAATGAAAGGACAGGCAGATAAACCGTCCGGGGCTGTACATCCCGGAGGTTAGACGTAAGGCGGAATCATAAATCGGATAGGGCTTGAGCTGGTAGGTTCCTGACCAGGCTATGTCTTCCAGGCGCACTTCCCCACCTGCATGTTGAATGGATTGTGGAACGGATAGATAGGTATGCGCGGGAATGGTTACAGTTTTTACCCCAAACCATTTACAGCATAGAAAGAGCGCATTGGTACAGGAGTCTACCGCTACTGCATAAGGTGCACCGGTGTACCTGGCCATTTCCTCTTCAAACATGTTCACCACCTTATAGGGGTTGTGATGCATCTGGTATCTCATCAGCAATAATATTAGCTTGACTTTTTAAAAAGACCTTTTACCTGATATCGAATCCGGTTTATCATGAGATAGGGAGTGGATGGGTAATCCTTTGGACTGCGTTGTTCAATTTCCTTCAACAGGGCCGCCAGTTTTTGTTTTTCACCCAACCGTATATGTCGTTTTACCAACGTGCGAATCAACCTGCGGCGTTGCATGACCAGGGCTTCTTGAACGTATCCACTATATTCAGGAATGACCCGGTCCAGAAAAAGCCAAAGTTTTCTTACCTGTTCTTCTTTTTGAGTGAGCGTCCAAAACCCTTGCGCATGAAAGCGATATACGGCTTTGGCCTCTTTCAAATATAAGATTTTCCCTTTGGAGGCGAGGTAGAGATAAAGGGCATAATCCAATACAGGGGTTTCATAAAAATGGATCGGTACCTGGCTAAAACCCGGATTACGAAACAGTATGGCACATGTCTGAATAAAACAATTCAGGGCCAGGTCGGTGATGGTGAAAATATGCTTTGTCCCGCGCACAGCCTTGTATGGCCTTGTCACACCATCCTGTTCGATCTCTACCTGTGAAAAACAAATCGAAAAAGAAGGATCTTTTTCCAGCGCATCCACCTGCTTTTGCAATTTTCGGGTATCGGGCCAATAATCATCCCCATCCAGCAAGGCAATGTATTTACCCCGGGCTGCCTGGAGGTTGGAAAGAAAATTGAACCGTCCGGTTTTTACCCCATTTATGTAGATCTTTTCATGTTCATGTCGTAGAAAAAGCCGAATCCTCCCTGGAAATCGCTGCGCGTATTCCTGGCAGATTTCCCGGGTGCCATCTGTAGAATCATCTTCCCCGATCAGGATCTCGAATGGAAAATCAGTTTCCTGCGCCAATACCGACTCAATGGCCTGGCGAATAAATGCCGACTGTTGGTAGGTTTGGAGACAGACAGAAACCAGCATGTTGGTATCAGACGGGGTCATGAAGTGAGCGGATAACTTTACAGGGCTGTCCATACGCAAGTACACCAGCGGGTATGTCTTTGGTCACCACACTTCCCCCACCGATCACGGAACCTTCTCCAATACTCACATGATCAAATACACTTGTACCCATTCCGATCAGTACATCGTTTCCAATATGACAATGTCCCGCAATATGGGTGCCTGGATTGATGGAAACAAAATCGCCGATTACGGTATGGTGCCCAATGGTAACACCTCTGTTGATGGTTACGCCAAATCCGACTTCAGCAAAGGGAGAAAGCACCGAGGCGGGTTCTCCATAAATACCAGTGGAAAGTTTCACGGATGAAGCGATAACCAGGGAAGGATGAACCAGGTTGGTGAACATGCTTTTCTCCAGGCCATGTGATTTTTCAAAAGCAGCATAGATCAATTTTTTGGTAGCGGTTTTGCCCACGCCAAAATGGAGGTCAAATTCATTGGAAGGTATCTTCCAGTCAGGAGCCGCTATTTTCTCTACCTGTACACCAGATGGGAGATAGGGATATTTTTCTTCGATATCCTGGTTAAGGATGATGAATACTTTTCCGGATAACCCTTGGGCCTTTCGGGTTTCCAGTACCATGGCGATCATGGCCTCACTATATCCCAGCAGGAATGTGTTGCGCATTGTAGAATCCGAGTTTACCCATCGAGGAAGAAGTCATGAGCGGACGGTCATGGATCTCCATCAGGGAGTGAATGCGACGTAATAAAGAGAGGTTATCCGCTTTACGCGTTTTGGCAGCATCCCACCAAAGATTGTCTTCCAATCCCACACGTACACCCCAGCCTTTGGCGATCGCAATGGCATTAGCTGTGAGCTGATCCTTTCCAATACCGGCAAAAGCAAAAAGATGTTCATCACCCATCAATTCATTGGCGGCAATTCCCATCTCCGTTAGGCTGACCTGCCAGCCTGCCGTATTTCCAAACAACAGGTTCCAGTAAAAGGGCCCTGTTAACAGACCTTTCTTGATGAGGTGTTTACCAAAATGGATCATACCCATATCAAAACATTCGAGTTCGGGATGTACACCGTACTGACTCATTTTTTCTGCGAGCGCCATGATCATATCCGGGGGATTCAGTGAGGCCTCGTGTAGAAAATTGAGTGAACCCAGGGTAAGGGAACAGAGATCGGGGCGTAATTCGATAACCGCTGACCGGTCTTCAAAGGAAGGATGTGTACGCCCGGAGGTACTGGCACAGATCAATAAACCCGGACAATGTTTTCGCACCCCTTCAATAATGGTGGAATAAACTTTTTGCGATGGGGTAGGGGCTCCTGTTTCGTCACGGGCGTGCAGATGGACCAGGGTGATGCCCAGGTCAAATGCCTCATGCACTTCTTCGATGATCTCTGATGGGCTTAAAGGGACAAATGGAGAATGGTCCCTGGTGGGTACCATTCCGGTAGGACAAAAGTTGATAATGGTTGGGTAGGGCAAAGGGTTAATTTGAAAATTTGAGAATCTGGAAATGAGAGGATGTATACATACCCAAATTTACACATCTTCAAATTCCCAGATTCCCAAATTCTCAAATTCTCCGATCACTTTATCAACCGCCCCGGCGTCCCCGGTTATTATTGTTACCGTTGCCAGAGCCAGATCGGCTTTCGCCTCCCCGGTTGCTGCCGCCACGGTTTATTTCCCGGTTGGATCCGCCACCGGATGGCCGGGTATTTACTCGGCTGTTTCCACTATTACCTGCTCCGTTTCCACGAGATGTGGAGGGGCCTCTGTATTCGCGTTGCGGGGGTCTGTTGCCCGAATTGCTATTGAACCGACGGTTTTCAGAACCTGCACCGGTTCGGTTACCCGGATTAGAACCCCGGTTTTCGGGTGTCCGAAATTGGCGTCCATTATTGTTGCCGGGATTATTGGGTCTCCTTTCCACATTTCCGTTCATGCGTCTTTCATTGGAAGGGCGCTCATTGCCACGGATCTCAGGTCTGCGGTTGCTGTTTCCATTGAAACGTCGTTCCGCCATGGGGGGCCGGTTATTATTCCCATTCCGGATCTGACCACCGGGTTGTCTTCCACGGATGCCATTTGCGTTTCCGGAATATCTGCGGTTTCTGTCGTAGTTCCCGCCCCGTACAAAATCCCGACGGTCGCGGTGGAAATTATCCCTTGATACCAGGCGTCCCGGTCTGTAATCACCCCGGTTGTTATTAAATCGCGGGCGATAAATATTTACATAGTTGTTACGTATAATGGTACGACCTGGTCGGTTGATGTTGGTAATGCTAAAGATGTTCACATTGATCCCACCCCGACGAAGATCATATATATCCGGTCCACAGAGATAGCGACGGTTATCATATCGGTAGGTATTACCAATGATGATGGTGGCGGTTATATAGGACCGGTTGCGGTAGTAGGGGACGTAATAATCATACCAGCGATCATGATAGATATAGGTACGCGGTACAAATGTCCACCACGGATCGGGCGCATAATAATCTGGTGCAATGGCGGCATCCACGGTTACATCAGGGCCAAGGGGAGCCCAGCCATAGTATTCATCATTGCTTCGCCAGTTTACCCATGCAGGACCCCATTCGGTATCTGGTATCCAGATCCAACCATAGTAATCAGTAAAGGCCCAACGCCCATAGTGGAAGGGGGCCCATCCCCAGTCGTAATCGGAAACCCAGGTGTTACCGTACTCGGTCATCACCCAATGGCCATTGGTACTATAAGGACGGAAATCGGGGTCTTCCACATCGGGGACCCATACATATCCGTATTCGGGATCGTCCACCCATTGCCCATAAGGCTCCAGTTCGTCATAAAAGGTTTGAAGGGTTACTTCCTCATCAAACTCCCGCTGGGCCATCGTATTCAACGAAGGCAGCAGAGCCAGAAGAAAAGCAGCCAAGGTGAGTGGGCGGTACAAGTGTAGTAGCTTTTTCATGCGCGACAGTTTTGAATAATTAAATGAGAACCTAACAACTGTTCTCTATCCAAAAGAGTTCCGCATTTTCTTAAAAGTTGCTCAATAAATGCACATTAACAAAAGGATGTGTTAAGGGAAAGCTATTCCTGACTGTCCACGATACTGCCATAATCAATAAAAAGCTCCTCCCCGGAAAGGATAAGCCGGGTGGTTTCAAAGTCTTCCCCATCCCGGATGGAAATCAGATTGGGGGTTTCAGAATGATTCAGGTAATTGACCAGGTCCATGACCTTAAAACCATAATCAGCGATGAAGTAATTCTCTTCATCGTACAAGCAGTAATTTTCAATAAGGGCGCGTGCATGGTTGGGCAGAGAGGCCACTTCCTTTCTGGAAACAGGAATCCATTCGCCAACGCCCTTGGAAAACAACCCCCTTGTTCCTGCCGGAATATCACGCAGGGCAAAAACGCCAATTCCCTCAACAGGAGAGGGGCGTATGGCGATCCATGTGTGGTTTTGTAATTCGTTGAGCAGTTCCTCTTTGGTCATGCCACAAGATAGTGGTTTCGCTTATTTCACGCTACTTTTTGACCAATATGACTAAAGCCGATTCGTAATAAGAAACGGGGGCCCTTTTCGACACCGATCTGGAAATCTTTGCCCAGATGACTGGCTATGACCTGGATGGTTTCAATGAAATAATAAAAGGTGGGGGTAAATTGGAAATTGCCTTGGTCAACCCCAAAGGAGAAGGTCTCCCCATCCGGACTCGCTTTGATACGGATGCATCCATTGTGGGTATTTTTTACAATCTCATTCAGAATATTGCCCAATACCAAGGTTAACATTTTCTCACTAATCTGGCAATCAACCCTTTTCTCAATATCATTGATGATTAAGGTAGACTGTCTGACACTCTCCGGTAAGACCGCATTGAGCAGGTGATCAACCATGGTTTTTAGCGAACCAGCAGGATGATCACCCACCCGACGATCTTTGTTCATAGGGTCTTGCATAAAAAACGGATCAGGATTTAGGACATAGGTATTGTTCATAGGATAAGGCTAATCGTTGCTCGTTTTCGTTTGCTATACAAAGAAAAGCCTGTACCCCATCTGGAAAAATAGAGATGGATGTCCTTTATCTGTAAATATTTTTTGGGGCTGTGTGGAGGATATACTACAAGGGGGCTTAGAGGACGGATGACGGATGACAGATGACGGATGACGGAGGTTGGATGTTGGAGTTCAGATGACAGATGACGGATGACTGATGACCGACCTCTAGCTGGAGATTTAGATCTTCAGGCAACTCTGTCATCAGTCATCAGTCATCCGTCATCTGTCATCTGTCATCCAACATCCACCATCCCCCCCCCCACTACTCATACTTCGGCTGCAAACCAATATTATAAAACATAAAACTCCACTTATCCGTTTCTTCTTCTATGACCTGTTGGGTGCTTTTCCCGGCTCCGTGACCCGCCTTGGTTTCAATACGGATCAGGACAGGATTGGCGCCATGGTGGTTTTCCTGTAAGGTGGCGGCGAATTTAAATGAGTGGGCCGGCACTACGCGGTCATCATGGTCGGCTGTAGTGACAAGGGTGGCCGGATAAGATGCGGGTCTGAGGTTCTGGATCGGTGAATACCCATGGAGATAATCAAACATTTCCTTGCTGTCTTCCGAAGTTCCGTAATCGTAGGCCCAGCCGGCTCCGGCAGTGAATTTGTGATATCTCAACATATCCATGACACCTACCGCAGGGAAGGCCACTTTGCACATACCAGGTTGCTGTGTCATACAAGCTCCTACCAACAAGCCACCATTGCTTCCTCCGGCAATTGCCAGTAGTTCGCGCGAGGTATAATTGCTGTCCACCAGGTATTTGGCGGCGGCTATAAAGTCGTCGAATACATTTTGTTTTTTTGTTTTGATACCCGCGTTATGCCAATCCTCTCCGTACTCTCCACCACCGCGCAGGTTAGGAACGGCATAGATTCCTCCATTTTCAAGCAGGATCATGGATGAGGTACTGAAATAAGGTGTCAGGCTTACGCTGAACCCGCCATATCCATACAACATACAAGGGTTCTTGCCATTCATTTTAGTCCCTTTCTTGTAGGTAATGATCATGGGGATTTTCGTCCCATCCTTGGAATTATAAAATACCTGTTTGGATTCGTAGTCATCCGGATTGAATTTCAGGGCCGATTTCTTATAAAGAGTGGATTTGCCGGAGGCAATATCATATTTGTAAATAGTGAGGGGAGTGGTATAAGAAGTAAATCCAAAATAAAGTTCTTTCTCTGATTTTTTGGCGCTAAATCCACCTACCACTGAACCAATACCTGGGATTTCCACTTCACGAACCAGTTTACCTGTCATATCATGCTGGGAAACCTTGCTGATCGCGTCTTTGAGATAGGTGCAGAAAATATAACCCCCACCACTGGAAGCTGTCAGCACTTCGGGTTTGGCCTCGATGATGGTTTTCCAGTTTTCCGGGCCAGGGTTGGCAATAGGTGCTGCTACGATCCGGCTGGTCGGGGCATCTTTATCCGTTTGGATATAAAAGTATTGGTCGTCGTTGTCGATCACTCCATGGGAGTTCTTCATGTCACCAACAATGGTAATGACCGGAGAGCCTGGTTTGGTAAGATCCATGGCCAGAAGCCCGTTGCCATATGTTTCATTGGCAGTATAGATAAACAACCAGCGCTGATCTTCACTCACACCACCGGAAATATAGCGGGTTGGCTTGGTATCACTACCAAACACCATAACGTCTTCGCTTTGTGGTGTGCCTAGTTTATGGAAATATAATTTATGATTGGAGGTCATGCCTGAAAGCAGACTTCCATCAACCGGTTTTGGATAGGTGCTATAATAGAACCCTTCATTTCCTTTCCAACTGGCGCCACTAAATTTTAATTCAAGGGTATCTCCTGTTTGTTGTTTGGTCTTTGCATTCATAACCACAAGCTTCTGCCAGTCGCTTCCACCTTGTGAAATGTTATAGGCCGCCATCGAACCATCCTTGCTAAAACTGATGCCCGACAGGGAAGTAGTACCATCGGCAGAAAATGTATTGGGGTCCAGAAATACTTCGCGTTCCTTACCTTCTTCACTTTCACGGTAAAGAACTGCATGATTCTGCAAGCCGGAATTGAGGTAATAATAATTAAATCCGCCTTCCTTGAAAGGGCTGTAGAATTTCTCGTAATTAAATAATTCGGTATAGCGCTTCCGGATGGCATCGCGGAAAGGTATCTGGTTGAGGTAACCATTGGTAACTTCATTTTGGGCCTTTACCCAGGCGGCTGTTTCAGCGCTGGTATCATTCTCCAGCCAGCGATATGGGTCAGCAACAGCGGTTCCAAAATAATTGTCGATTACGGTTGTGTCTTTTTTTGTTTCCGGATATTTCACGTCGATGGGTTTAAAAGAAACAAGGGAAGCCGTTGGTCCCTGGTCATTACAAGCCACCAGGAAGAAAAGTGTTCCCAGTGGTAAAAGCAGTTTCTTCATGTAGTTGTATTTTACAGGAAGGTAGTTTTTTTTGTGTAAAAAAAGAGGGCATTTGTATAGGCGGTCAATGGATCGGCTGATGTGCAGGGCGAAACATCCAGGACGCCCCATAATAAAGAATAAGCCCGATCAATCCACCGGTCGTGTTGAGGAAAAGATCGTCTACGTCAAAAACACCTATGCCTGTTTTTAACTGAATCCATTCAAATCCAAGACTGATAAGGAACACCGCCAGGATGGTCTTAATTCCTTTTAACTTCCTCCCCATGAAAAAAGGGAAAAGAAATCCCAGGGGAATAAAGCCTATAATATTTCCGCCGATATTATCCACTTTGTATTCAGTGCGGAGGCGGCGGCTTTTATAAAATTTTCTGATCGTGGCAAAAAGGACATAGTTATTATTGGCCTTGTTGGCTTCGATCGCGTCGGCACGCATACTTGCGCTCTTAAAATACTGGCGATAATAGCCCAATGGTTTTTTGAAAAGGACAAAACGCCCCAACACTGCCAGGCAAATCACCAGCAGGATTCCGGCTACTATTTTTCGGGAGCGATAAGTCATGAAAAGAAAAAAAATGCCGCTGTTTGAGCAGCGGCATGGTTAATTTATGATTTTGCGAATTCCGCGCGGATCACATTAAGCGCTCCGCCGGCTTTAAACCATTCTATTTGTTGTGCATTGTAGCTATGATTGGCTTCTATGCTGTCCTGTGTGCCATCAGCATGGTGCAACACGATCTTCAGGGGAACTCCGGGCGTAAAGGAGGTCAGCCCGATGATATCAAAACTATCGTCCTCACGGATCTTATCATAATCTTCCTTGTTGGCAAAGGTCAGGGCGAGCATCCCTTGTTTCTTAAGATTGGTCTCGTGAATACGTGCAAAGGATTTTACCAATACCACTCTCACGCCAAGGTGACGGGGTTCCATCGCAGCATGTTCGCGGCTGGAGCCTTCTCCATAGTTCTCATCTCCCACCACAATGGTTCCAACACCAGCGGCCTTGTAAGCACGTTGCGTATTGGGAACAGTACCATATTCACCGGTCAATTGGTTTTTAACGGAGTCTGTTTTTTCATTGAAATAGTTGGTAGCACCAATCAGCAGGTTATTGCTGATATTATCCAGGTGGCCACGGAATTTCAACCAGGGTCCGGCCATGGAAATATGGTCGGTGGTACATTTTCCTTTGGCTTTGATCAGAAGCTTGAGTCCTTTTATATCGGTGCCTTCCCAGGCAGCAAAGGGGTAGAGAAGTTGCAGGCGTTTGGAATCCGCTTTTACATCGATCTGCACCTTACTTCCATCTTCTGCAGGGGCCTGGTATCCGGCATCTTCTACCGCAAAACCTTTCTGGGGTAATTCATCTCCCGATGGGGGATCGAGTTTAACCTGCTCTCCTTTGTCGTTGACCAGGGTATCTGTTACAGGGTTAAAGGTCAGGTCACCTGCAATGGCCAGAGCGGTCACCAGTTCAGGAGAAGCTACAAAGGCCAGTGTGTTGGGGTTACCGTCGGCACGCTTGGCAAAGTTCCGGTTGAAAGAGTGCACGATCGTATTTCTTTCCTGCTTTTCAGCACCCATACGGTCCCACATACCAATACAGGGACCACAGGCATTGGCAAAAACAGTGGCGCCAATTTGCCCGAATACATCCAGAAACCCGTCGCGTTCGATCGTATAACGTACCTGCTCAGAACCCGGTGTGATGGTGAACTCTGATTTCAGTTTCAGGCCTTTTTCTTTTACTTGTTTGGCCAGACTTACCGCCCGGCTGATATCCTCATATGAAGAGTTGGTACAACTTCCGATCAGACCTACTTCGATCCTGGTAGGCCAGTTGTTCTTAGTGGCTGCTTCTTTCATTTGTGAAATAGGCGTGGCCAGATCGGGCGTGAAGGGCCCATTCAGGTGGGGTTCCAATTCACTCAGGTTGATCTCGATGACCCGGTCAAAATATTTCTCCGGATTGGCATATACTTCAGGATCGCCGGTGAGGTATTCTTTGATTTTATCGGCCGCTTCAGCAACTTCGGCACGTCCGGTCGCTTTCAGATAACGACTCATGCTTTCGTCATAACCAAAAGTGGAAGTAGTGGCACCGATCTCGGCACCCATGTTACAGATGGTTCCTTTACCTGTGCAGCTCATTGCCTGTGCGCCTTCGCCAAAATATTCTACGATCGCATTGGTTCCTCCTTTTACGGTGAGAATGCCAGCTACCTTCAGGATCACGTCTTTGGGGGCGGTCCAGCCATTCAGCTTGCCCGTCAGTTTTACCCCGATCAGTTTTGGCATCAGGAGTTCCCAGCTTAACCCGGCCATTACATCACAGGCATCCGCTCCACCAACCCCGATCGCGATCATGCCCAATCCACCGGCATTGACCGTGTGGGAATCGGTACCGATCATCATTCCACCCGGGAAGGCGTAGTTTTCCAGCACTACCTGGTGGATGATCCCGGCTCCGGGTTTCCAGAAACCAATGCCGTATTTATTAGATATGGAAGCAAGGAAGTTATACACCTCTTCATTATCGGAAATCGCCCGGCTCAGGTCGGTTTTTCCCTCATTTTTGGCCACGATCAGATGGTCGCAATGTACCGTAGAAGGTACCGCTACCTTTTTTCTTCCGGTGGTATCAAACTGGAGCAGGGCCATCTGGGCGGTCGCATCCTGCATTGCCACCCGGTCAGGGGCAAAATCCACATAAGCTTTACCACGGACAAAGTCCTGAATAGGAACGCCTTTCCACAGGTGGGCGTACAAAATTTTCTCTGACAGGGTCAGGGGGCGGCCCAGGGCTTTTCGGGCGGCATCCACCCGGGCAGGCATTTCAGCGTAGGTCTTTTTGATGAGGTCGAGATCGAATACCATGGAGATAGTTTTGAGGATTTAAATCGTGGTGCGAAAGTACAAAATAACACTGTCTGAATAACTCCATATTGGCGGGTTTGTTCAAATTTTATAAATTAGTCCTATGAACCGGTTCAAAGAATTCGTGGAGTGGAAAGCATTTGGCGTTTGTACCGCTATCGGTGATCGTTTTGGAATCGCTTCTTCCCACATACGAAAGTATTTTATCCTGACATCCATGTTAACCATGGGATCACCTTTGATCATATATATGATCCTTGCCTTTTGGATGAATGTGAAAAATTATATGCTAGCCGCCCGAAGAAACCCTTTCCGCTACCTGTGATGGATTACACCTCCGTGTGAAACCGGTTAAGCCTGCCTGATTACTGCAATCATTTCTTAAAAAGGGAAAATGATATCCTTCGAGTATGAGTTGACGAATTTCCGGCAATTCCTAAAGGACTTTGCCCTCGCCCTTGATAGCCCCTTCGATGGGGAAAAACTCGTATTCCATCCCCGGATCGGAAAGGGATACATGCGCCTGATCGAATTACAGGATGGGATGGAAGCCATCATCTCCGACTTCTATTTGAAAGAAGATATCCTTCTGGAAAGAAAAAAGGACGATCGCGAATACTATACGTTTATATCGGAAGAATTGACCAAGGTTAAAGAATTTACGGTTAAGATCGGCTCCGATATATCTTCCTTTTCCGATGGACAACGCGCGGCCCAATACCTGACCAGTTTTCTTTATGGGGTTACCTACTATATTTCCAAAGGGACCGGAATTCGCGGGATCCGTGTACTCCTGACCCCCGAGTGGATGCACTATAATCTTGATATCGCTGCCAACAAAGATGTA